>JAHFUG010000012.1:0-6084 GCA_023265195.1 Blastocatellia bacterium
TCTGGCTAGCGAAAAATATGGAATGACGCCCAATCGGTTCACAAGGCAAAACCGCTCGAGCTTCGCTTCGTAGTCGCTGCGATCATATAGGTTGTACAGGGGCTGCAGACTCTGGTATTTTGGGCAGCCCATCTGGCCGCTGAGCCGCAACGCTTCATCAATTCGGTCCACACTGAAGTTCGAAGCGCCGATGGCCCTGACCTTCCCTTGCTCGACCAGCGAAGCGTAGGCGTCCATGGTTTCCGCCATGGGCGTCTCCTGATCGTCGATGTGAGATTGATACAGGTCAATGAAGTCCGTCTGTAGCCGTCTCAGCGAATCTTCCGCTGATTGAAGGATGTGAGATCGGCGAAGCCCCTTTTTCTCGGGCGCCATTTCCATTCCGACCTTGGTTGCGATGATGACTTTGCCGCGCTTTCCACTCCGCTTCAGCCAGTCGCCGATGATCGTCTCCGACTCGCCGCCCTTGTGACTCGTGGCCCAGACGGAATAGACATCGGCGGTGTCAATCAGGTTCAGCCCGGAGTCAACGAACGCGTCCAATAATCTGAACGACGCCGGCTCATCGGCCGTCCAGCCGAAAACATTACTTCCAAGAGCCAGCGGACCGACTTCCAGTCCCGAGTCTCCCAGCTTGCGCTTTTTCATGCTGACCTTCACATCAACGATGACTACTGAATGAGTCGGGCGAAACACGAGTCTTCATCGCGATTTCAGTTTCCAGTCACTCATCATCCGTCATTATCCATTCCCGTTCGTCGGCTTCACCAATCTTCCTTTTCGAAGCGCATACCCACATGCGCGGCCGTCCACGCTATATCCTCCATTCCACCCGGGTTCCCGCATGTAAGCACTACCGTGCTTGACGGCTCGGTTCTCTCCAGCAGCATGGTGAGGGGCCTGTCGGCCGGGAGTTTGGGAGGAACTGCATTGGCCTCCGACGGCCCGAGGCCGACGATGTGGCGCAGCACGTTATTCGCCCGGCCCAAGCCGATCTGACGATCGGCGCGATCGCGTTCCGTCGGACGGCTCACCGAAGGGACATAGACGAAGTCGAATGCGTTTGACGCTTCGATATCCAGGAGCTCGCGATGGTACGCGAGTTCCTCATACGTGCGATTCGCGTAAATAAGCGTGAAGCGAGTCCGCGACGCCCCGTCACGCCGCGCGTCGAAGTGAAGTTGCTTGATCATAGCGACGAAGGGGGCGAGCCCGGTGCCCGTCCCTACCATCAGCACGTTCTCGAGACCGGCTGCTCGCTTCGCCAGGGTGAAATCGCCGACTATGCGCTCCACGTAGTCGACGCGGTCATCGCCGTTTGTTTCGATACGAAACAGCGACTCGGTAAAGCGCCCCAACACCCCGTCGCTTCCCCGCTCGAGCACCACGTAGAATTCGAGATGCTTGCCCTGCGCCGATTCAAACGGGGCCGAAGCTATCGAGTACGAATGTGTAACCTGCCCGCGCTTCTGCGTTCCGTGCTCATCGAGGTCCGGGACGTAACGCACGTCCGTACCCTCCTTCACCTTTTTTGTCAGCAGGCAATCATACCGGCGGAGCGCTATGCTTTGCCCCCCTTCGAAAGAGGGGAAAGCGGCTCCGTCAAGCGCTACGAGGCGAAAGATCGCCAGGCTCGGCGAGAATTTATGCCAGTCGACAACGCGACCCTGCCTGATTTCCGGCATCTATATTTTCTCCTTTCCAGACTTCTAGACTCCGAGGATTCTCGAACGTTCCGAACAATTTCGGCGGGCTGAACGGCGATGTCGGCCACGATCGCGCCGTCCGGCTCTTCCAGCGCCGCGAACTGGCTTTCGAGCAACGCAGGATTCATGTAATGGCCACGCCTTTGATTCAACCGGCTACTAATCAAGGAATAATCTCCTTTGAGATGAACCAACCGCACCTGCTCATCGATCAGCAGGTATTCGCGGTAAGCCGATTTCAAGGCTGAACATGTCAGCACCACGCTCGACTCCGATTTAAGCCTCTCTCCGATCAAAGGGTTCATCTCTTCGAGCCACGGCAGGCGGTCGGTGTCATTCAAAGGCTCGCCCCGCCGCATCTTTTTCAATGCTAACCGCGGTATGAAAATCATCAGCGTCAATGAAACTCCAGCCGAGCTGTTCGGCGAGCAGCCGGCCGACAGTAGTCTTGCCTGATCCGCTCACGCCAATTAGAACGACAAGTCATGATTCTGAGACGTCCGCTCCGTTCGCCCTGACTCGATACAACAACTCGCCTGCTTTCGGAACCAACAGAATGCCCTCTTCTTCGCGTCCGCGCCACTCGTCCACGTTGACGAGGTCCGGATTCAGGTAGCCTAGATTCAGCCGGCGGCAGCGCGCTTCGGGGATTCCGGTGGCCAGCGTGACATTAATGCGCGGCTTCTCAACGCCGGCAGCCGCATCGAATTCGCCCAGGCCGCGCAAGTGGGTGCTGTGCGCCAGGACACCGCCGGGATAGTGATTAAATCGGCCCCACTGCCGCAAAAAGTAGTCGCGGACGTGATAGCCGGTCTCGTCCAGCATCGCACCGTGCGGGTAGCTGATTTCGTCGATGTGAGGCGCGTATATGACGACTTCTCGCCGTCTTCAACAACCGGCTCGAGCTTGTACATGCCTTTGGCCGCCGTCCAGACGTCTTCGTACATTGGCGGCGTCACTGAACGGACTCGCTTGAAGGTTTTCTCCAAACAGCGAATATGCAGCTTGGCGGACAGATCGGCGGCCGCTGAGTACGCCTCTTCGGGCGAGCCGGCGTAAAGGCCGGCCAGTCCTTCGTCCTTGACCACAAGACTGAAGAACATTTTTTGGCTGTCTATGAGCGAAGCGGCCTTATCGATGACTCGCCGCACCGGCGTGTCCTTCGAGCCGATAACCGAGTAGCTGGTGATGAGGGCTCCGAGCCAATGCGAGAAATTGATCACCTCGGCGCCGCCGACGCCCGGGAAGGAGTATTTGTTGCCGCCCGAGAAGCCGACGACTTCGTGCGGAAACGTCGGACCACATATGATAAGCAGATCGTAGTCGAGGACCTTCCGGTTGAGCCGAACGTCGATCGGCCCTTTCATTAACCCGCCCGTCAGTTCGGATATTTCGGAGGAAGTAATAACGCCGATGCTGACAAAGGTATCCGGCTCGTTCCATTGATGGTTGAATATGCGAACGCCACCGTAGACGCCGGCGCGTTCGTCCGGCTGCACGCCTATGAGTTGATTGATCGAGTCTTCCGAAAGCGGCTTGTGAGTGCCCAGAGCTATGAGGTAATCCAACTGAGCGGCGCGCTCGCGCAATAACTCAAAAAAGAGCCGGAACATCAAGGGGATCGGAGCCGTGCGGGTCCTGTCGGGGATGATGACGAGAATTCGCCTGCCATCCAGTTGCGCGAGGCCGAGCGCCAGCGACATTAGATCCCTGGTTTCCGATTCCGTGAGAAACCTGTCTTCGAAGCCTCTGCCGATGACCATCAGTTTTTGACTTTCGAGTTCCAGACTCTTCCGCGTGCAGCGAGGAAGCGGTTATCGCTTCCGACTTGGCAGAATAGTTCGAACCAGAGCCTATCGGCAAGGAGCAGTGGTCAGTGGTCAGCGGTCAGTGGTGAGTGGTCAGTGGTGAGTGGTCAGCGGTCAGCGGTCAGTGGTCAGTAGTCAGTGGTGAGTGCTCAGCGGCCAGTAAGGCGTGAATAGCAAGCAGTCGGTAGCCATAAGCTGAAAGCGACATTAACTCTCCCAGTCGTTACTACCGCAAGACAGTTAGGGACGGCTCGCTACTGACCACTGACCACTGGTGTTCGCTGGCCACTGGTTGTCAGAAACCGGGGGTTTCATTAGAATCCCTGTTTCCTTTTTGTTGGCTGTGTAGAAGAACAGAGCTGGGTTGGTGGAAATAGGACCGAAGGGACACCGCAACTATGTTGAAATTCCTGAGCAAGAGCAAACGCTCACGCAACGCTTTCTTGATACTATTTGTGGTCGTATTGGCTATCTCACTGGTTGGCTTATTCTCCGTGGCGTTGTTCAAGAACACGAGCATCTTCGGCGGCGCGTCCGGAAGCGACGCAACCGTCGCCAAAGTCGTCGGCGCCCGCATCACCGCGAAGGAGTTCAAGGATGAGCTGGCCGCCTTCGGACGCCAGGTTTCGCAGGGACAGTCGCGTGGTGAAGATCCCGCAATGCTCAGCGAAATGTACGGCCAGACGGTGCTCGACCGAATGATAAGATCGAAGCTCGTCGGCTATGAAGCTGAACGGCTCAACCTCCTTGCCACCGATGAAGAAGTTCAATCGCGGTTGAAGTCCCTTTTCAGTCCGAACCCCTGGCCGGGCTACGAGAGATACAAAGCGCGAATCCAGGAAGCGGGATACACGGTCGAGCAATTCGAAGAGAACCTTCGCTCCAGCATAACCGAAGAGAAACTGAGGAGCTTTGTCGCGGCCGCGGCCCAGGTGTCGCAACAAGAAGTCGAGGACGAGTACAGGCAGAACAACACCAACTACAACTTGCGCTGGGTCGAGGTCAATCCCGACAAGCTTAGGGACAAGGTGAAGGTGAATGACGCCGAACTGAGCGCCTACTACGATCAACACAAGGAAGACTTCCGGGTGAACTCGGAGCAACGCCGCGCGAAATATGTCTTCGTCGATCAGAACAAGGCCGGCGAGACTATTCAAGTGCCCGACGACGAGCTTCGCAAAGACTTCAACCCCGAGCTCGGCGTACAGCAGGTTCGCGTTAGCCAGATCGTGCTCAAGGTTCCTCCCGACCAGGGCGGCCAAAAGGGCGATGACACAGCCCGAGCCAAGGCCGACGAGTTGGTCGGCAGGGCCCGCGGCGAAGGGGGGAAACCGGCGGAGGACTTCGCTAAGCTGGCTCGCGAAGCAAGCGAAGACGCTAAGACAAAAGCGCCGGGCGGCGATGTCGGCTGGGTCAACAAGAAGGAGACTCGAAACACAGACGATCCGCTCAACCGCGTTTTCAGCATGAAGAAAGACGAAGTCAGTCCTCCAATTCGACAATCCGACAAGTATTACATCTTGAAGGTCACCGACCGAAAGGTCCCTACCTTTGAGGAATCGAAGGCGCAGTTGTTGAAAGAAGCCCGTGCGACGAAGGGATACACCAAGGCGGTCAATATCGCTACCGAGGCGGAGCAGAAGTTCAAGGAAAGCAAGAACGCCGAGGCCGTGGCGGCGGAGGTCAACAAGCAATACGGCGCCCAGGTCGCTTCGGTCAAGGAAACGCCTTTCTTCGCCGAAAACGACAAGATACCTGGGATTGCCGACGCCGTCGATTTCGCGTCAACGGTTTTTCAATTTCAGGATATCGGCGCAATCGGAGAGCGGCAGAACATATCAAACGGGTTTGCGATTCCCCAGTACCTCGAGCGTCGTGATCCTCACGACTCGTCGTTCGACGAAGTAAAATCCAAGGTGGAAGATCGATTCAGATCGGAAAAAGCCAAAGACCTTGCCGCCGAGGAGGCCAGGAAACTCGGGGCGGCCGCTCAGAATCCGGACTCTCTCAAGTCAGTTGGGGAATCCATGGGCTTCAAGCCTGACGAAAAAACGGGTATTGGCGGCAATGACTCTTTCGGCGCGCTCGTAACCGAGGCCGACCGTGCTCCCGTGCACAAGCTCAACCCGGGAGGGGTTACGCACGACCCGATTAAAGTGGCGAACGGCGATTCCTACGTCGTCGTGGGAATGATGAGCCGCAAGGACCCGGACATGGGCGAGCAGTTCAAGAAGGACAAGCGCGGCATCGAGGATCGGATGCTGCAAAGCAAGCGCGACACCCTATTCTCTACATACCTTGCTACGGCCGAAAAGCGGCTAAAGCAGGAGGGTAAGATCATCATTTATCAAGACGCGCTCAAGGCGGCTGGGGCTAGTCCGGACGGGGCGCCGCAGCGCCCCGGCGGAATGCCGCCGATGCCGGGCCGCGGAAGACCGCGCCGCACTCCTCTTCCCAGGCGTTAGGAAAGGCTGCTTGTGATTTTCAAAACAGCGGCAGTACGCTCCGGCGCGCAGATCTGCCTAGGGAACAACTTCAGCACCACGACGGCGAATGCTGCTGCATCGGAG
>JAHFUG010000012.1:6184-39790 GCA_023265195.1 Blastocatellia bacterium
TGTCGTTATTGTGCCCAATAATGTTGATCGCGCGGTCATATGATATCGAGATGCTGCCTCGGTAAAAACAGGTGGAATAACCGCGGTGGCGGAGTCGGAGCGGCGGTTGTTTTCCATAGTTCTTTTCGTTAGAATCCCCGACTGAACCACATGAAGGCGCTGGGCTGTTATCGTCCTTGTTCCTGCTGTCGTTCGCACCCTGAAGGTTGGGAGAACACAATGAAATTCAAAAGACGAATCTTGTTGGTTGCTATCGCGATGGCGGCGCCCCTTCTGTTTGCGGGCGCGCACCGCGCTCAACGAGTTTCATCGGCGGGCGACGACGACCTGCCCAGGCAGGGAAAGATAACAAGCGATTTCATAGACGCGCTGCGGATCGCCGAGGACAATTACGCGGGCCGCGTTGAATACGAAAGACTCACTAAGAACTCGATCCTCGGCATGCTTCACACGCTCGATCCCCATTCTTCCTACCTGGACCGAAAAGAGTACGAGAAGTTTCTAAACGATCAACACAGCCGCTACTCCGGCATTGGATCGACGATCGTGCCGCGAAACGGCAAGGTCTATATCATGTCGCCCTTCGACGGAACGCCCGCGTACAAAGCGGGCATTCGTTATGGCGACCAGATAGTCGAGATCAACGGAGAGTCGACCGAGGGCTGGAGTTCGCTTCAGGTCTCCAACAAGCTGATCGGGCCGGAAGGCACTCCCGTAACGGTCAAGGTGTCTCGTTTGGGCGAGAACAAGCCGGTCGAGTACAGGCTGGTTCGCGGCACGGTGCCGCTGTTGTCGATCGCCAACTACTTCATGCTGGGCAAGAACATCGGGTACATAAACCTGCAGCGTGGGTTCAACACTACAACCGGCGACGAGATGCGCGACGCCATTCGGGATCTCAAAGGGCAGGGCATGTCGTCGTTGCTCCTGGACTTGCGCGGAAATCCCGGCGGGCTCGTTGAAGCGGCGGTGCGGGTCGCTAATAACTTTCTGTACCGGGGTCAGAAAATTGTCTCGATGAGGGGAAGACCTTCTTCGTTTCCTACCAGGGAAGTCAGCGCCCAGAATGCCCAACCCGAAGATTTTCCGATGGTGGTTCTGGTCAATCGAGGAACGGCGTCCGCGGCTGAGATCGTCGCCGCTTCGCTTCAAGATCACGACCGCGCGCGATTAGTCGGGGAGAACAGCTTTGGCAAGGGGCTGGTGCAGAACGTTTGGCAGCTTTCGGATGGCTCAGGGTTGACGCTCACGACCGGCAAGTACTATACGCCGAGCGGCAGATTGATCCAGCGTGACTACTCGGGACGGTCATTTTACGATTACTATCTTCAGCGCGGCGATAAAGAGGCCGTACAGCAGACGGAAGAAAAGCATACGGATTCTGGCCGGGCGGTCTATGGAGGCGGAGGCGTCAATCCAGACGTCGCGGTGAAGATTCCCGCCAGGGATTTGGAGCTTCAGCGCACATGGCTGGAGCCAGCCTTTGAGTTCTCGCGATTTCTCGCCGCTGGAGCCATTCAAGGCTTTCCAGAACTGAAGGTGGCCCGGCCAATCGAGCGCGGGCATCGGCTTCAACAGAATGATTACCCGGTCGGCGACAAAGTGATCTCGGCGTTCAAGAGTTTCTTGCGCGAGCGAAAGGACGCCAAGGAATCACGCGTGGATAAAGACTCGGAGTTCCTGAAGAGGCAGATTCGCTACGAGCTTGCTACGGCGGCATACGGACAAGAAGTCGCGTACCAGGTGTTGCTTGAAGGCGACGCTCAAATGCAGAAGGCGCTTCTAGAGATGCCTAAAGCAAGAACCATGGCCGATGACGCTCGGCGTCAATGGACTGCCCGGAGCGGCGGGCTCAAACGCGATTAGATTGCCGGCGGCGGTTGAGTCGATTGCGGAAGAGCGGGGATAAATTCCTCTTCCCGACCTGTGATTTTTTCATTTTTGGTGAAACTAACCAGTTTCTTCCTGACAAAAGCGCAACCAAAATGGCCAGACTCCATGCCTCACTGAAGTGAGGTGTCAATGAGACGTCAAACAAGCAAGCATGTCGCACTTCTAATTGCGCCCGGTTCGTTGCAATCGCAGCGAATTCACTTGCGCAAGCATCGTCCGTGCGATAGAAAGACGGATCATCTCTGACTTCAAACCCGGCGCGCATTCACAAGCGCCATTCCCAAGGAGCAGCCTTATGCAAAGAAAGATCTTCTGGACCCTGATATTCGCAGCGGCCGGATTCGTTGTTGCCGCTCAAAGCGCTTTTACTCCGAACGCTAATGGCCAGGGCCGGGCCGGCGCGAACGCCGACCTTATTGGGCAGAGAACCTCGATCGAGAAGGAACTGCAATCGATCGCGATCGTCGAGCGCAAGGTAATGGTTGCGATGCGCGACGGAAAACGCATGGCGACCGACGTCTATCGCCCCAAAGACACGTCGAAGAAATATCCCGTGATTTTTGTACGCTCCCCGTACAACTTTAATTTCTGGGATGTCCGCAACGGCGCGCCGCGTAACATGAGCAATGAGCTCCAGGTGGTCAAGCGTGGATACGCACTGGTCGAAATGAACGAGCGCGGTCACTTCTTCTCGGAAGGCAACTACGACATCCTGGGCCCACCGCTAAGCGACGGCGATGACGCCATATCTTGGATGGCCAAACAGCCCTGGTCGAATGGCAAGGTCGGTACGATCGGATGCTCGTCGACCGCGGAGTGGCAGTTGGGCGTCGCGGCGCGGGGGAATCCGGCGTTCGCCGCGATGATTCCACAAGGCTTCGGCGCTGGCGTGGGCCGTGTGGGCCCTTATTACGAGCAGGGGAATTGGTATCGCGGCGGCGCGGTGCAGATGTTGTTCATCGCTTGGCTGTATGGGGAGCAGAACCAGGTGCGGCCGATGTTTCCGCCGAACACGTCGCAAGAGGAATTGCTTCGCGCCTCAAAGTCGTTCGATCTGGCGCAGCAGCTCCCGCCCGTTGATTGGTCGCAGGCTCTACGCCACCTTCCCGTTATGGATATTATGAGGGCGGTGGATGGGCCCAAGGGAATCTTCGCCGACGAGACGCCGGTCGACACGGGCGGCGCGATGATCAAGCGCGCGCCTAACGATCCGGCCTGGTACAAGGGCGGATTGTGGCACGACAACATGAAGATCAACGTGCCGGGCTTTTGGTTCATGTCCTGGTACGACGTCTCGGTGGGGCCGAACCTGGCCGCCTACAATCAAGTGCGGAAGACCGCCAGACCCGAGATCGCTAACCAGCAGTATGCGGTGATCGCGCCGACGCTCCACTGCGCATATAGGTTCGCCTCAGAGAATACGATCGTCGGCGAGCGCAGCATGGGCGACGCGCGCCTGAACAACGATGATCTGACGTATGGATGGTTTGATTACTTCCTCAAGGGAGAGAACAACCACATTCTGGAAACAATGCCCAAGGTCCGTTACTTCACGATGGGGATCAACAAGTGGCAGTCGTCGGACACCTGGCCGCCCCGCGGCGCGCAACAGATGAGCTTCTTTCTGTCGAGTTCCGGAAAAGCAAACACCCTCAACGGGGACGGGCGGCTCGGCGATGCGGCTCCATCAGAAGACAGCGCCGACCGATTCGACTACGACCCGATGAATCCGGTTCCGTCCTACGGTGGAAACGTCTGTTGCACCGGCAACGCGGTGCAAGGCGGCGCCTTCGACCAGCGAAAGATGGAAGAGCGGCCCGACATTTTGGTTTACAGCACCGAGCCCCTGAAAGAAGGCGTCGAGGTGAGCGGCTCGATCGAGGTAACTCTGTACGTATCGTCGGACGCCAAGGACACGGACTTCACCGTGAAGTTGATTGACGTGTATCCGGACGGGCGCGCTTACAACCTGGACGAAACGATTCAGCGGGCGAGGTATCGGAACGGGTACGACAAGCCCGTCGCATGGATGGAGCCGGGCAAAGTCTACAAGGTGACGCTCCAGCCGATGACGACCAGCAACTACTTCGAAGCGGGCCATAGGATTCGGATTGAGGTGTCGAGCAGCAACTTCCCGCGGTTCGATCGAAACTTGAACACGGGAGGGAAGAACTACGACGAATCAAAGGGCGTGGTTGCGCACAACGCCGTCCACCACTCGAAACAGTATCCATCAGAGGTGAAGCTGACGGTAGTGAAGAAGTAGGGGACGACGTAAGTGGATGATCTGCCTCGTTGACGGATTGGAATGTTTGTGGGTTGCGTTGTGCGCCCAGCTACCAATCCCGTATGGTTCTTTATCTCCGCGCGCCACCGCGGCGCAAGATTCATTATTATGCAAATCGCTTGCAACCTGAGCGTCGAACAAGCCGGCTACGTGATACGATTTCAGCCGGAGGTTGTCAATGGGCATCGCTCAAGCGATAACGACTGATCGGGAGAATGACGCATCGAGGGCATTGATCCATGCTCGTAATGAAGACGGACAAACTCCTCGCTGGAGGCTTTATGTCAGGATTACTTACACCGGTCGGAACTGAGTATGGCTGGGTCATTACGATGACGCCGGAAATGAGCCGGCAGGCTGGAGTTGCTGAAAACTCCTTGATTGTCCTGCATCTTGAAGGAAAGATATCCGCGGAAATTCTGCCGCCCGCAACCCCGGAGATGAAGGAGAGCGTACGGCGGATTTCCGAAAAATTCCGCGAAGCGTTTGCTGAGATGAAACGGCTTGGCGACTGATGGAATGCTTTATCTCTCTTACGCTGTTGCATATCACATTGAGTTGATGTGGTACTGGGAGGAGATGCACTGCGGAGTCTTTTCCCGGCATTTGATTGAATCGGCGCTCGCTCGGCCGCAACAGGCCGCCATTTGGGAGAATGCGGACCTCCCACGTCAAGCAGCCACGCTCTGCTTCGGCCTCATCAAGAATCATCCCTGGATCGGCGGCAACAAGCGAACCGCCACATTCTTGACGGAACAGTTTCTCAATCTCAATGGATATGGGATACTAGCCTCGGCTTCAGAGATTCTAGCGTTGGTTCATGCTATCGACACGGATAAGTGGGAAGTAGATCGAATCGAGTCCTGGATGCGCCGGCATATTCAGAAGGCCTGAGCTAAATAAGACAAGAGAGAAGTAAGAAGGTCACATCACAAAGCTCGCCCTGGTTGAAAGCTTGCCAGGCGCTCTGGATAGTCTGCGCCAGCCGTTCTACTCCGCTCTCAACGCCGCCAATAATGGAGAGCCAAGCGCCGCCTTTGTCGCCAGCACCGATGCAATGAGACCTGCTGCCAGCACCGCGAGAAAGAGGGCGCCCATCGATGCCGCCGATACCCGCCCTCCCCGAGACAGAAGCGCTGGAGCTACCGCCACAAGCGCGCTCAGAGCGCCGATCAGCAATCCGCTTACAACCAGAAAAGCGTTCTCGGACAACACGAGAACCCGAAAGTGCGCCGAGCGATAGCCCACCGCGCGAAGCACGGCCAGTTCTTTTCGCCTCTCCAGGACGTTTCTCAACAACACCGCGGCCAGCCCGAACGTGCCCAGCATCAGGCCAAGTCCGCCCAGCGCCTGAAACGTGGACAGATAAGTGTTCTCGACCTTGTGAAAGGCGGCCAGCCGCTCGGCGCTGCTTGTTACGTCGAAGCCGAAGTCGGAGAGTTCTTCCTCGAGAGCCTCGGTTGCTCCAGTAACCCTGCCGGGCGGGGTTTCCAGTAGAAAGAAGCCGAAGCCGCCGTTGTCGGGAAAAAGAGCGAGAAAGTTCCTTTCTGAGATCAGCAACTCGCTTTGAAAGAGGCTGTCGGACAGGGCCGCGGCCAGACGTAAGCGAACCGTCTTTCCACCCAGATCCAGGACGAGATCATCACCCAGCTTGTGGTGCAGCACGTAAGTCATCGAGTTGGCGTCCGCTATCGCCGGCACTATGTCGCCGCCGAAATTTTTTTCGAGCAGCAACCAGGGGTTGTCGCGCTCTCCATCGTCAGCCGCTAATGAGTCTTGAAACGAAAACCGGCCGCTCTTTATGAAGTCGCTTGACGGCGCAAGTATTCTCGGGTTGCGCGGCTGATAGAGATTCAGGCAGCTTGCGTCGTCCCCTTCACGCACCCGAAAAGAGAAGAACTTGACGTCGTCCGGCTTGAAGTCCTTTCGGGAACTCAGGTTCAAAGCCTCCCTGCCTTCCGTGGTGTTTGGGTCGTGATACAGCGGCAGCATCGACTGAGCAAGCAAGGGGAATCCGCCGCCGCCGGATTTCTTGTTCAGAGTATCGGTGTCGCGATCGCGTCTGAAGGCGTCAACTGCGACAACGATGAAGACAGCCGATGCGATCAGTGTTATGCATAACAGGCTCCTGCCGGGCCGGTGAGTTGTGTTTCGAAATCCGACTCTGATTATCGACAGCCACCCGGCGCCTTTGATCGGCGCTCCGCCCTTGCTGGAAAGCCAGACCGCTTCCCAGCAAAGCAATGAAGCAAGCAGCAAGCTGCCCGCCCCGAAGAAGCCTTCGGTCTGGCCTATTATTTTCAGGAAGCTCAAGAGCATCAGGAGCAACGCAGCGGTGGCGAGAACCATCGCGGCTAATCCCAGCCGCTTCGCCGTTCGCGGTTTCCCCGTTGCGGTTTGTTCATGACTGCGATCTCTCTCAGCATCCAGGTTCCCAGCCAGCAGGCTTCGTGGTGAAGAGCGGCTCAGCGCCCTTAACGTCCAAATCACGCACAGTACCGCCGCGAGAACTCCTCCCGCGCCACCCAATCCAAGCGAACCGGGCGAGAGATGCATGCTCAGCGCCGTTGTGCCGACCGCGCCTACCCACCACGTTCTCAACCCAACCATCACCAATTCAGCGTAAGCTACGGAACCGAACATTCCTAGTACACTGCCTGCCATCGCCAGCGCGACTCCCTCGCTCAAGAAGAGAATTCGAATCTTCGATGTTGGAAAGCCTAGCGCCCGCAGCAGTCCGATCTCACGGACTCGTTGTTCGATTCCGAGCTTGAAGAACAAGCTCGCCAGAAGCAGAGATGACACTACGAGGAAAAAACTGAAGTAGACGAAGTACTCTCCGAAGTCGGTGGCGCCTTGCGACGCTTGCAGGCCCCCAATCAGAACGGATCGCGCCGAAAGTCCCGACTCCGCCGGGTCTATCTCAGCCCGCAGTTCTCTCTTGTATGCTTGCAGCGCATCCTGAAGACCAGCTGACGCCTCGGGAAATAGCCTGATCGAAGTCAGCTTTCCGTGCCGCGACCCCCAAAGCTTCTGGCCTCGCTCGATGGGCACGAACGCCTTCGGGGCCGTGCGGTATTGTCGCCAGTACGCGTCATCCCGAGGCCGCACGCGTTTGAGATCGATTGGAAACGGCGGATCCCAACCGCTCAGGCTGGTAGTTTCGGTGATTCCCGGATAATCAGGCGCGAGATCGCGGTCTGCTGTCTTGTCGTTGAGAGAAATAATTCCGTCCAGCTTGAATTGGGCGGAGCGCGTGATCAGTCGTCCCGAGTCTTCCCACTCGTAGTATTCAAGGACGATGGGGTCACCGGCCTTCACTCCCAAATCACCGGCCGCCCAATCATTCAGCACAATGCCGTCCTCGGAAGGATGAAGCAATGGCGCGAGTTTATGATAGCCAGTCTCGTCCAGAGCGGTGACGATCGAGTAGGGGATCTCCCGCTCACCCGAGCGGATGGTATTGGCAAGATAAGTGAGAACGCCTGATGTGTCGAAGCCTAGCCGTGCGGCGACGGCCCTTGCAGTCTCCGCGTCCGAGTCGCTTATTATGGCCGTGTCACTCTCGAGCGAAACACAGCCTCGATCGTTGAGCAACCGAAGCTTGACGCCAAGGTCTTCAATCGCAAAGCGGTCCTTCAAGATGGATCCCAGCAATCGTTCCCCGGCGGCTGCTTCGATCATAGGCGCGTTTCGCCGTAGAAGGAGCGTGTTCACTCTACTAGCCAGCTCGAGATCTTTCTGTAGCCGGCGCAGTGAAACGAAGACGGCTCTCACGGGCCCCTGCTGTGGCATGAGAGAAAAGTCTCCCAGCGCTCGAGGCCCGCCTGAAGTCAGACGAATCGTGCGGCCGAGATCTTCCTTGCGTCCGTGCAAAGAGCCGGCTGGAATAGCGGAAGGTTTCTCGATTCGCAAGAGGAGAGATTCGCCTGACCCGGCTCCAAACTCCCTGGCGAGATCGGGGCTGAGAATGATCTCTCGATCTCCAGGCGGCGCCGCTTCAGGTCCGTGAAACCTCCAGAAGCGCGCGTCCACTCCGTAGACTTGAACGTGCGATGCGCGCCTTCCGCTCTTCTCATGGGTAACTAGTCCATTTAGAACGATGAGGGGACAGGGTGGCGCGAACACCGTAGTGAAGCGGCCGTCCGACTCGAGATCGTCCGCAAGAGCTTCTCGAAAAAAGGTCGCTCCTGAAATCAGGTATTCCGTTTTGCCAAGACGGGCCAAAAAAAGATCGCGAAGACTGGCGCGAACCGAGTCTCCAACCAGCAGGGCTCCAGCCAGAACCGCGATTGCGATTCCCACACCCGCGATCACGGCGAGATTCGTGCGCCAGTAATGAGCTAGATTGTGCTTCAGGAGATTGACGGTTCGCATTGGGTAAAATGCTATCACACCGGGGAGTCGAACCGCGTCAAAGTACACATAGGGTGGTCAAGACTCGCTGAGCTATCTGACAGCGGCAATCCTATCGGAGGTTACAGGGGTTAGCGCCTCTGCCGCGCGCTTGAGTTCTTCTTCGATGTAAGCTTCCTCGACGGGTGTCTCGAGAATGATCGGAACGGAAGGCAAGATCAAGTTGGACACTTCCCTAAACGTCCTGATAGCGCCTCGTGAAATCCTATCATGCTTGCTGTTGGTGTTGACCTCGCTTATATGAATCTGACCAAGCCGGCTTCCAAAGGCGTGCAATAGCAGATATGACTCAGTCATTGAACTGTCAACTTGGCGGGCGTGGGCGATATCGAAGCAAAAACGAGCGTCAGGCAGTTTATCGAAGAAAGGCTTTAGCCCGGCAACGGTGCGGCCCACAGGTTTCCGCCTGTCCATATTCTCCAGGTAGAGCAGATCGCCGAATCTTTGCCATAGTTCGAGACGGTGAATAGCATCGGGATGCAGAATTATTGGCCAACCACGCGGAATGCACTGACTCAACAGTTCTACTATTGCCGGCTCTTCGTCTTCAGCGAAACTGCTTGGCGCATGCACTGAAACATACCGATACTGGGATAGATCAAGCTCGCCCAACGCCGCCATTAAGACCGGCAACTCATGCTTTCGAAGAGCAGACAACTCAACGGCGTTAACCGATTTCCCATTTAGCATGGCGAGCGCACGGGCGAAGTCCCCAAACGCCAGCGCACCTGTTGAAAAGCCTATCAGCATAATCAAAACACTCCGTAGACACTTGTGAGTTTAATCAATTTGACTTCTTTTCGTCTCCCAATTCCTCGGTTTAGGCATCAATACTTCGTAGATGAAATTTCCGTCTGGAGCGCCCGCCTGATCAACGGCCATCTAATTACAATGTCATGGTCGACTGAAAACACGCAGCCTTGCTGCATCGCTGCCGTTCCGTCGGGAAATCTCCATGTGTCTATGCTTTCCTGAGCCGCCTGTCTATCAACTCGAACCTGGCCGGGAATCTGGAAGCCAACTCCGTGCTATGAGTGACTACGATCATTATCGTCTGCTGCTCCGCGTGCAGATCGAGAAGAAGCGACGCGACGGAGTCCGCCGATTTTCGGTCGAGATTGCCGGTCGGCTCATCGCACAACAGCAAACACGGCTTCATTATCATCGCGCGAGCAACCGCCACTCGCTGCTTTTCGCCGCCGGAGAGCTCGCCAGGACGATGGCCGATCCTATCAGTCAAGCCAACCTGGTCCAACAACGATCTGGCCCGCTCCGCGTAGTCATCGGGTTCGGCTACCAGAGTGGGAATCAAGACGTTTTCGAGAACCGAACACTGAGGGAGCAGGCAATGGTCCTGGAAGACAAACCCGACGCTCTTATTTCTAAACTCCGCGATGTTCTTCTCGTTCAACTCGAACGGGTTCTGACCATCAAGAGTGACCGTGCCGGAGGTCGGCGGCTCGAGTGCGCCGGCTATGTAGAGCAGCGTGCTCTTGCCGCTGCCGGACGGGCCCATCACCGCGGCCGCGTCGCCGCGCTCCAGGGTTAGCGATACGTCCGAGAGAATGGGGAGCGAACCCCGCGGTGTCGAATATTCCTTTGTTAAGTGGCTGATTTCGAGCAAGCGCTACCTTTATCTTGCCTCGCTTACAGTTTCCCGGTGACGTTAGCGGAGTAATCCCGCCAGCCGCGGCAGATCCGTTGACCAAGCCTGAGCTTCATCGGCTACTCGATCCCGCTGAACCGCGTCGGCCCAGATACTGCTCCAGGCAAGTTGCCATCGTGCGAGTTGGAGTTGCAGTTCGATCAATCTCAATTGGAGTTCCAGTCCAGCATCAGGCGCCGCCAACTCGATAACGAACTTACTCTCTTCAACCGGATTTTCAACCACGTTGCGATGCCCAAGGTGATTCGAGAATGAGTTCACCCGTGCAAGGTTAGCCGCTAAGCCTCCGATGCGAATCCGCACCTCGTCGCGTGGATACCTTTCCCGAATCGCGCTTCGGTCTTTCACACACCCTCCAGTGACCCTCAATCCGCGGGCTGGCCGGCGGACGATGCCGATCTCGCCGCGCCACGGATCGACTCCGTCAGAAGTTCATACACCTCGAGCGCGCGAGACGCCATTAGCTTTGCGCTGTAGTGCTCGCGGACCCCTTCGAACCCCGTCCGGCTTAGGGCGGCTGCAAGAGCCGGATCACGCCAAACTCGCAGCAATCCCTCCGCTAAGCTATCCGGGTCGTCAGGCTCGACCAGAATTCCGCCCCCGGTTTTCTCTACTATCTCCGTGAACGCTCCGCGGCGGGGCTGCACGACCGGCGTTCCGTTCGCCATCGACTCCAAGAGAAACATCCCCTTGGGTTCGTCGTACGTTGCCGGGACGGAGAGCACATCGATGCCGCGCAGGAACTCGATCTTCTGGTTTCGGTCCAGCACGCCTCGATAATGAAACTCCGCGCCATAATCCCATTCGGTCATCTGCCGCTGGATGGCATCGAGATAGCTCTGATGGTTTGGCAGGAGATAGCCCGCCGCCTCGAGCCGCGCCTTCGGTGAATCGCTCTTCTCGCGCAGGCGCCTGTAGGCTTCGCACAAAACGTGCAATCCCTTCTCAGGCGCTATTCGCGCGAAGTAGCCGATGGTGAATTCCTCCGATGCTCTCGAGGCCGCCGGTTCGCAGCCTTCAAAGTTTATCCCAAGCGGCACAACGTGAATCTTCTCATCCGGTATCCGGAGGTAATCGGACATGAACTCGGCGCAGAATTCGCTCACCGCGATAAAACCGTCGACGAACTCGACGTTGGCGCGAATGAGATCGACCGCGGCGTTTCTGTAAGAGTCGTCGAGCCCGCTCAAGAAGAGATCTTCGCCTTGGAGCGTGCAGCAGACCGGCCGCCCGAGCGCCTTCCTGATGGGCCGCGCCAGTCCGATCAATAATGAGTTCGGGAGGTTCACAATATCGGGAAGTGAATTGCGGCGGAGCCAGCCAATGAGCTTCCTCATCTCTTTTCGCTGGTTCCCGTCCTCCCCTTTCAGCATCGATATGGTCAACTCGCCAAGCGACTCCGGATCCACGTGGATTGATTTCCTGGATGCGAGCTTTAACGCGAATGAAGAATCCCACAAACGGTCTACGAGCCACGGCGTGTGCCGGAACAGCGCGTAGTGCTGCTCAAGGTAGACGCTGATCCCACCGAAAAACACTCTACCGTCGCTGACGTTGCGCTCATCGGTGTGCGTTGGCGTGTAGAGCGGCGTCAGGGTCACATCGTGTCCCTGCGCCAGTAATTCGGCCGCGAGCGCGTTGTCTCTAAAGCAACTGCCGCAGTACATGTCAGCGGCCCCGGCCGTTATGTAGAGAACCTTCATAGGAATTGATGGGAATTGATGGGGAATTGATGATTGCGAATTGATGATTGATGATTGTCGGATTGCGGATTTTGAATTGCGGATTTGACGGAATCTTCAATCGTGTTGGCTCATCCGCAATCATCATTCCGCAATCATCAATCGTCGTCATCATTAATAATCATCATTCCGCAATCCGCAATCCGCAATCCGCAATGCGCAATCATCAATTCCCCTTTGCCTGGAATCGCGAGAACGGCCTGACGTTTCTCACCCCGTCCCAAGGGTAGAGTTCATACGGCGGCTCGCGCTCCGCCTCATCGCGTTCCAGAAAGCGGGGCATGAAGAATTCGCGAGTGAGAGTCGTCAGCCGTACTCTGCCGGTGGAGCCATACTCGACCACCTTTTCGGGTTCGTCGGGATCGACCACCTCTATCATCGCCCGAGGAGCTGGTGGGTAATAGATCACCGCGTAGTTGTCTTCAGGCAGTCGAGGCTTGTGAACGGCAAGACCCATCAGCGTGTTCCCGTACGTAGGCGCGAAGTAAACTCCCTCCAATAACTCCTCTACCGCGAATCGGTGAAACTGAGGCGTCATCTCGGTCCCTCCGCAGAAGACTCCCTTGATTCCAATGCGCTCGAGCGAAACCTTGTCACATAACGCCTCGAGCAGTTTCGGCGTCGTGAACAGACAGCGAATGTTGTCATGGGCTTTAAGCAGAGTCAGGCCCTGGTCTATTACGTGCTGCTTGTACTTCTCCGTCATCTCCTGCTGATTCATCTTGACCAGCTTGACGACCCAACGCGGATCGAGATCGACCATGAAGCATATTCCGCCGCGGTGCTGCGCCAGGTGTTCTACCGCGAGACGCAGCCTGCGAGGCCCGGATGGCCCCAGCATCAACCAATCGGATCCCTTTGGGAAGCTCTCATCAGGCAGCGTGCCGCTGAACGCTTCGTAGTCGATGCGAAAATCGTCTACGCTAATTCGCGATTTGGGAACGCCGGTGCTGCCTCCGGTTTCAAACACGTAAACAGGCCGGCCCGCGTACGCCCTTGGCAGCCATCTCTCGACCGGTCCTCCACGCAGCCATTCGTCTTGAAAAAAACCGAAGCGCGCCAGGTCTTCATACCCGTGAATTTCTTTGCGGGGGTCCCAGTCGAGTTTCTCCGCGTACTCGAGCCAGAATTTGCATCCCGTCGCGGGATCGAAATGCCACTGCACTATCTCGCGAACCCAGTCGTCGAGCGCCGCGCGAGATGCTTTCACCTTTGTTTGCAGGATCCGTCTCCCTTTGTCGTTGTGAAGTTACATCGGTTGCCGAACCGTCCCTCGATTGTTGCGGGGCAATAAGTTCGTGTCAAGGGACCAAGATGCAATGCAAAGAAGTGCGGGCAACTTCACGGTGAGAGTAGAAAAGAGGTCACGCCACTCAAGCCTCGCTTGCTTGCTGGACATAACAGGAAAGCGCTGTAGTAAGGATCACGCTGAATCCGGACGACTTCGAAATGCTGGTATTCCTTCTTCCCAAAATATCACGCGGGACCGAGTCGCCGAAGTTGATCATCGAGAATTGGAGGCACACTTTTCTGAGTTGACGCCAGTCCTCATCGCCGGCTCCAACCACGAGGAGCGCACGGCCTTGGGTGACAACCCGGCCTCGGCTAAGCGCCGTCCTCGTCCTCCCCGCCCGCGAGCGGTTCTAATTGCGCGGATTCCATGATACTATGTGCGGCGCATTCAGTAGGCTCGCTTCATACTCGCTCTTA
The DNA here is from genome assembly GCA_023265195.1 of Blastocatellia bacterium. GTDB lineage: Bacteria > Acidobacteriota > Blastocatellia > UBA7656 > UBA7656 > QHVH01. The sequence continues at coordinate 19,899 of JAHFUG010000012.1, forward strand.
TTGTGAATTTCATTGAATCGTTGCTTCGATTTCGGAGTCGTGCGTTTCCTGGTCGAGAACATGCGGGATCACGGGCCGATCGAGTGGATGTTCTGTCCGAGCCCTCGTGCAAGTTCAATCAAGTAGGAATGGAGTGAAAAAGGAGGATACACCATGAAGAGAAACAAGATGTGGTTTCTTACCCTCACCTTTGTTGTGGCCTTCGGTCCGATTGGGCTGACCGTTCCAAAGTTGCGGGCGGCGCAAACGAACACGCAAACAGACGCTTCGGCGGCCAACCGTTGGCTATTGCTCCGAGGCTTAGAGAACTATGACGTCCGATATGATCCGGGCGCCGACGCCCAAGTCACGGGAAGCGGCCTCGATCAGTTTGCCGGTGGAAACGAGCAACGAGACTCGCTCGGCCGGATGCGCGCGCGGATGTCCGAGGCTGAAAGCAGCTTGAGACTCCGGGCGCCGGAGTTGACGGTCCAGTACAGCCAGGCGCTCGCCGCGCCTGAAATCGTCGAGGCGCGCGGGGATCACCCGGTTTTCCTCACATCGCCGTCGGTTGACCAACACGAGAAGATACTTCGGCGCTTCGTCACTCAAAACGCGGGGTTATATGGCTTGACCCGCCGGCAGATCGCGCTATTGAAGAAAACCGCCGACTACACTAATCCCGACGGGAATCTCTCGTGGGTAACTCTTCAACAGGAGATCAACGGCATTCCGGTCTTTCTGGGCGAAATGCGCGCGGCATTTACCGCGCAGGGCGAGTTGGTGCGAACCGTCAGTGAGATCGTTCCCGGCGTTGACTATTCGACGATTCCGGACTTGCCTTTGGTTAGCGCTGTTGAGGCATTACCTATAGCCGCGGGCTCGATCAACATGGACATAGAGACGGGCCGTTTGCCGGTCAAGTCATCCTCGGCAACCGAGGTCGTCTTTGAATCGGGCCCGTTCACCGAAGAAACCAAAGCGCGGCTTCAGTACTTTCCGCTCAGGGCCGGCGCTGTCTCGCTGGCCTGGTCGATGGTGTTGTGGGGAGAAGAGTCAAGCTACTACACATTCATTGACGCATTCAGTGGGAAGCTGCTTTTCAGGAAGAACATCACGCAGGATCAGACTCAAAACGCGACCTACGTGGTCTATAACGACGACAGCCCGGGACCGCTCTCTCCATCGAACGCGATTCCGGGGTCCGGGATTCAGGGCCCGGCGATCGGCCGCACGACTTTCACGTTCGTGAGTGAGTTGCCGGCCTTCGACAATCTCGGATGGATTACCGACGGAGTCAACACGACGACCGGGAACAACGTCGACGCTGGATTGGACGTAACTTCGCCAAACGGCATCGACAATAACGGCCGCCCGACCGGCAGCCCCAATCGAGTTTTCAACTTCGCCTACAACCCGCCGCCGGGTGGAGCCGACGTTCCGACCGGCAGCAACTATCGGTTCGGCGCGGTGACGAATCTCTTCTTCTGGAGCAATCGCTACCACGACCGCTTGTACCAGCTTGGCTTCACCGAGGCGGCGCGAAATTTCCAGACCAACAATTTCGGGAGAGGCGGCTCAGGCAACGATCCAGTGAGGGCCGAGGTGCAAGACCGTTCCGGAACTAACAACGCCAACTTCGCCACTCCGTCCGATGGCTCGCCGCCTCGCATGCAAATGTTCATCTTCACCGGGCCGACCCCCGATCGAGATGGCGACCTGGACGGCGACGTGTTCCTGCACGAGATAACGCATGGAACATCTAACCGGCTTCACGGCAACGCCGGCGGGCTTAGCTTCGCGCAGGGAGGTGGAATGGGCGAAGGCTGGTCGGACTTCTACGCTCGCGCGATACTCTCTGACGCAACCGAGGACGTTAACGGCGTCTACGCGGCGGGCGCTTATGTTACGCGCCAGCTCAGTTCGCTGGGAACGGACAACTACTACTACGGCATTCGCCGCTTCCCCTACGCCGTGAAGACGAATGTCGGCGCGAACGGCAAGCCACATAATCCGCTGACCTTCGCCGATATCGACGTGGCTCAGATCAACACGACTGATGGGGCGTTCCCGAAGAGTCCGATCATCGGCAACACCGCCAACGAGGTCCACAACATCGGTGAGCTGTGGTGTATGGCTCTGCTCGAAGTAAGGGCGCGGCTGATCACCCGGCTGGGCTGGGCAACCGGCAATCAGCGCATGCTTCAGCTTGTGACGGACGCGATGAAACTGGACCCGACGAATCCGACGCTGCTCGACGGGCGGAACTCGCTCATTGCGGCGGCCAACGCTTTAGGCGGTACGGACGTCGCGGACATCTGGGCCGGGTTTGCGGCTCGCGGGATGGGAACGGGCGCGACCGTTTCTTCGGCGACGAGCAGCACGATCACGGTGACGGAGTCGTTCCTGGTTCCATAACAGCCGTAGGACTCACTTCCGAACCCGCCGGCCTATGCAGGCTTGCGGCGGACGCAACAACAAAGCGGCGCGTTGCCCGGACTCGCTCCGGCATCGCGCCGCAATTCTAACGCTAAAGCATTAGCAGGCGTCAAAAAATAACTTCCCGTTTTGAGTTATGCGGCAGCGCGAGATGACGACTTCCGGTGAAGTGAGGACATCACCGCGGAGCCGCAGAGATCGCAGAGAGAGCCGCGGAGAGTAAGCCCCCTCTGCGGTCCCTCTCCGCGGTCTCCGCGACTCCGCGGTGAACTCCCTCGATAAAAGGGAGCTTATTTCTTTAACGCCACCCAAGACTGAGTTACGCTCTCTCTTTCTGATACAATGGCCGCCGGCCTCTATCAGCCCCTGAGCTATTGGCTGTTATTCACGATCGATTGAATCGGAGGGTTTATGTCATTGAAGCGCGTTGCCGGTCTCGGGTTTATTCTGTTCTTATGCGTGTTCAGTTCGGCTTGCTTTACATTTGAACAAGAAATCTTTCTGAATGCTGATGGCAGCGGTGAGTTGACGCTTTACATCTCGCTGCCGGACTTCCCCGAAGACCTCAAATCTCAGGGCGCTCCCGGGCAGAAAAAAGACCCGGTCCTGGAGATGGAACAGTTCAAAAGGGAAATGACCGCGAGCGCGCCTCCGTCGCTCAAAATCAAAGAAATTCGAGAAATCAAAGCGAATGGATCGCAGGGCATTTACGCCGTGTTTCAGTTCAAGGATATCAAAGACGTTGAGGCGACATTGGCCAATCTCGGAAAAGGGAGCCTCAAGGAAAGCGAAATAAAAGGCAATTCTCAATGGACGGTTGGCCTAGAGAAGAAAGCGAATAAGAACTTTTTCACGGGCAGGTTTCTCCTCGATATAGACGACAAGAAGGAAGCCAGGAAGGCTGAGGACAAAAAGCCCGAGGAAAAGAAGGAAGGCGAGCCGAAAATCGAGATCAATATGGATGGATTCGAGGAGCAGATGAAATCGCTGCTGCTCGGAATGATCAGGTTTCGCTTCGTGCTGCACGCGCCAACGCCGATCACCGACACCAACGCGGACATGGTAATCCAGGAAAAGACGGCGGTCTGGAACTGTTCGCTGATCGCTTTCGTGAAGAACAAGAAGCCTATAGAGATGAAGGCAAGCTACTGACCTCTCGCGACCCCGAGAGCCGAGGCCGTACATTATTGACTGCCGCCGCGGACTTGGCCTTAATGAGACCGGCTCAAGCCTCCGCCGGAAACAACGCGGGTCGATCCCTGAACTGAATCTCGTAAAGTCTCTTATACAGCCCGCCGAGCGCGAGGAGTTCTTCGTGACTGCCCTCCTGAACGACGCGGCCCGCATCGAGAACGACGATGCGGTCCGCCCGGCGCACGGTCGACAGTCGATGCGCTATCACGAACGTGGTTCGTCCCCGCATCAGCGTGTCGAGCGCGTCCTGAACAAGCTTCTCCGACTCGGAATCCAGTGAGCTAGTGGCCTCGTCCAGAATCAGGATCGCGGGGTTCTTGAGCAAGGCTCGAGCGATCGCTATGCGCTGGCGCTCGCCGCCCGACAGCTTCACGCCTCGCTCGCCGACAATAGTGGCGTAGCCTTCGGGAAATGCGCTGACGAATTCATGCGCATGGGCCGCCCGCGCCGCGGTTTCTATTTCTTCGTCAGATGCTTCGAGCTTGCCGTAGGCGATGTTCTCGCGGACCGTCCCTCCAAAGAGCACCGTTTCCTGAGGCACTATTCCGATGGCTTGCCTGAGATCGCTCAGCTTGATGTTCCTGATGTCATTTCCGTCTATCCGGATCGATCCCTCGACCACGTCGTAGAATCTCGGTATGAGCGAAACAAGAGTGGACTTGCCCGCTCCGCTCGGGCCCACCAAAGCTATTACCTCGCCCGGACGGGCTTCGACGACCACGCCTTCGAGCACCGGCAAGACCCTGTCTTGTGCATAGCTGAATCCAACTCCGTCCAACTCAACGTGGCCGCGAACCGCCGTCAGCGGCCTGGCGTCCGGCGCGTCGGTGATCGCCGGAGCAGTGTCGAGCAGTTCAAAGACCCGCCGCGAGGCGCCGATGGCCCGCTGAAACTGGCCATAGATCTCCGCCATTCCTCCGATCGCCCCTCCCACGACGAAGGTGTACAGGACGAAAGCTATCAACTCGCCGGCCGTCATCTCTTGCGCCAACACCATTCTGCTTCCTACCCAAAGCACGAATGCAATTCCGCCATAAACGACCAGGATGATGAACGCGACGAAGCTGCCGCTCGCGACCGAACTACGCACCGCGAGCCTGAGCGCTTCTCTTATCCTGTCGCGGTATCGGCCGCGCTCGTATTCCTCTCTGACGAACGACTGCACGATTCGTATCGCCGACAGAGTCTCCTGGAGAATGGCGCTGGCTTCCGCAAGTTGATCCTGAACTCTAGTGCTGAGCTTGCGCACGTAGCGGCCGTAGAAGACCGCTGACAAAATCACCACGGGCACGACCGCCAGCATTACCGCCGTCAATCGCGGGTTCGTCCAGGTGATTATCGCGATGCATCCCACAAGGAGAAAACCGATTCTCAGCAACTCGGTGATGGCGCCGGTCGTGACCGTTTGTATGACGCTCACATCGGAGGCCAGGCGTGAAGTCAGCTCGCCGACGCGGCGGCTCTCATAGAATGAGACCGGAAGATTGGTCAGATGCGCATAGAGTTGCGTTCGGACCTCGGCTACGATCCGCTCGCCGGTATATGAAAGCAAATAGGATCTTAGGAAGCTGAACGCGGCCTGGAGGGCGAATGCGCCGAGCATGACTAGCGCAAGGCTGTTCACCTCCGCAACGTCGCGCCTTGTGAACGCCGCGTCTATTATGTGCTGGACTATTTTCGGCGCAACGAGTCCAAACGAGTTCGCGATCAAGAGGCTGACCAGCGCTATGGCGAGCCTCACACGGTAAGGCTTCGTGTAGACGAGCAACCGCAGGAGGTCGCGCGGGGAACCCTTCTTCTCACCGGCTTCTTCTTGCTTGGTCAATCTTACCTCGCGGCCAAACTATTCGACTCGGGAATTATTGCATCGCTCAGCGGCGAACTGAAGTGAAGTGGAGATCAGCGGCGGATTCCGAGGGACGTTTTCGACTCGCAGGGGGCCGCGCGGTCGATAGCCTCGCGGCCGGGACTCAACTGGCGCCGCGCAACGCTGATGATTATGTCTCGATAGCAAATACGGCTTTGAACGAGTGGGGTAGGGTCAAATCTCCCTTACTCGGCTTTCCGCGCGCCGATGTATCCTTTCGGTACTGGGTATTGGTGTTGGTGGCGCAGAATGTTTCGATCCTCTGCGTGCCTCCGCGTCCTCAGCGGTTCTTTCCATCTCAGGCGAAGACAACCGCGGAGGTGCGGAGTAGCGCAGAGGAAGACTTCAGCAGCAACACACTATGACCCCACTACCATCCTTTCCAAACCGAGGCCGGGCCTTTAGAATAACGGACTCGTTCTTGCCTTTAGTCTCGAGCGGAGGTCAGACAACACATGCCTAACAGAGAGCTTTCGAGGTACGCGCGCGAAGCGCAATCTTTGATCTTCGTCGCTATTGCGTCGATGTCTTCGTTCGCCTTGGCCGTCTGCGCGCAAAACCGCGCGGCCAATACCGCGCAGACCGCCAAACCCGTCGCCGCGAAGCCAGTACTTACGCATACAGAGATCAGGCCTGATAACTTGCCCGCCGCCGAAGTGTCGAAAGGACCTGTTAATTTCTCGAAGTTGGCGCCGCGGCCAGAGGGTGCGGAACTCAGCTTGCCGCCCGGCTTCGGCATCGCGGAGTACTCGACCGAAAAATTGGACCGGCCACGATGGATGGCGCTGGCTCCGAACGGCGACGTGTTCGTAGCAGAGTCGCAAGCCGGCCGCATCACGATACTTCGCGACACGAACGGCGACGGGAGAGAAGACCAGCGATTCATTTTTGCGTCAGGGCTCATGCAGCCGTTTGGGATGGCCTTTTGGCGAGACTACCTGTACGTCGGAAATACAAACGCGGTTGTGAGATTCAAGTACAAGCCGGGGCAGACTAAGGCGGAAGGAGAGCCCGAGAAGATCGCCGATCTCCCGGGCAAGGGCTACCGCGAGCACTGGACGCGCAACGTGTTGTTCAACCGCGACGGCTCCAAGCTGTACGTCACGGTGGGCTCCGAGACGAACGTCGACGCCGAGACGGATCCGATGCGAGCGGCGATCTCCGAATACAATCCCGATGGAAGCGGCCACCGAATCTACGCGGCGGGTACGCGCAACCCAATCGGTCTGGCGTTCCAGCCAGGCTCAAATCGGTTGTGGGCGGCCGTCCAGGAGCGCGACCTCATCGGAGACGACCTGGTTCCCGATTACGTCACCTCGATCAAGGAAGGCGCCTTTTACGGTTGGCCATATTCTTATATTGGTCACAACGAAGACCCGCGCCGCAAAGGGGAAAAGCCGGACCTGGTCGCGAAAGCAATAGTCCCGGACGTCTTGATCCAGGCGCATTCGGCGGTGCTTGGCCTTGTATTCTACGAGGGTCGGATGTTTCCCGCGGACTATCAAGGCGACGCGTTTGTGGCTTTGCATGGCTCGTGGAACAGAGCGAAGCGAACGGGGTATAAGATCATCCGCATTAATTTCAAGAATGGAAAGCCGGTGGGCGGATACGACGACTTCGTCAGCGGGTGGATGCTGGGCGAGGACAAGCCCGAAGTATGGGGCCGGCCAGTTGGTTTGCTCGTATTGAAGGACGGCTCGATGCTGATAGCGGATGACGCGGCGCACAAGGTCTGGCGAGTTAGCTATTCAAAACCCAAATAGAAGAGGTATCGCGTGAAGAAGAAACCATGTGCGGGCGGCGCTCCGTGGCCGCCCCTCTTTAAGAAACATACTCCTGAGTTTTCGACGACAACCTCAGTTCCGCCGCTTTTGAACGCGATCTCTGCTTACGGAGTGGCGGTAACGGAGGGCCGCCCGTACAGCGCTGTTCACCCGGCCGGGCGATATTCGAATCTGGCGCGTCGCGTAAGCGGCGCCGCGGCGTCAGTGATTTTTGTGACGTTGTCCCTCTTTCTTCAAGGTTCGGCGTTTCAAGCGGGCGGCGATGCGAAGCACCGCGTAGAAGGCGTCGTCAAAGATCAAACCGGCGCTCCGGTCGGGTATGCGGACGTGACCCTGACCGGGCCTGCCTTTTCGGCCAACACCATTACCAACAGTGAAGGACGATTCGTTTTCGAGGGCGTACAACAGCGGGCCGGCAAAATTACCGTGCGGGCAAGCGGGTTCGCGGTGGGAGAGAGCAACTGGAAGATCGAAGGTTCGTCGGCCAATCTCGACATAACGTTGTCACTTGCTTCGGTCACCGATCAGATCACCGTAACTGCCGCGCGCACTGAAACGAGACTCGGCGACACGCCTTCGAGCATTGCTCTTATTTCTCACGAGGCGCTCAACGCCACGGCCGCGCTTGCGCTCGACGACGCTTTGCGGCAGGTCCCTGGCTTCTCGCTCTTTCGCCGCTCCGGGAGCCGATACGCGAACCCAACGTCGCAAGGGGTGTCGCTACGTGGCGTCGGGCCTAGCGGGGCAAGCCGCGCGTCCGTGCTCGTCGACGGAATTCCGTTGAACGATCCATTCGGAGGTTGGGTCTATTGGGGCCGAGTCTCTCGCGAATCGATCGAGCGAACGGAAATTCTGCGGGGGGGAGCCTCGAGTCTCTACGGGAGCGATGCGCTGGGCGGCGTCGTCAATGTAATAACGCGCAAGTCCAGCGACCCGGTGCTTCTCTTCGAAGGCTCCTACGGCAATCAGGCCACCCCGGCCACTTCCGTGTTCGCGGCGGGGCGGCTTGGCGCGTGGGGCGGGAGCTTCGCGGTTCACAACTTTCACACCGACGGCTACATTATCGTCGACGAGGCTCAAAGAGGACGCGTCGATACGCCGGCTGCGTCCGAATATTATTCCGTCGACTTGAACCTTGACCGCAAAATAGGCGAAACAGCGCGCGCCTTTGCTCGCGGATCGCTGTTTGGCGAGGCGCGCGAGAACGGAACGCCGCTTCAAACGAACCGGACTCATATGCGGCAACTGGCCGCGGGAGTCGACTGGCGATCAAAGCTCGCCGGTACTTTTTCTCTCCGAGGGTTTGGGGGAACCGAGGTCTTCGATCAATACTTCACGGCTATCGCGGCGGATCGAAACAGTGAATCACTGACGCGAAGCCAGCGTTCGCCCTCACAACAAACGGGCCTTGCCGCGCAGTGGTCGAGACCCGCGGGATCAATCCAGACGTTTGTCGCCGGCATCGACGCGCGGCAAGTGCGCGGCGCCAGTAACGAGCTGGCGTTCGCCGCCGGAAGAGTAACTTCCGCGGTCGAGGCCGGTGGGCGAGAAGGATTGTTTGGGATCTTTGGCGAAGACATCATCAGAATAGCGCGGCGCTGGTTTGTCACGGCGGGACTTCGCTTTGACCGTTGGCGCAACTACGCCGCGGCGTCCACCACCAAGCCGCTGGCGGCGCCTGGCCCTCGAGTGGTCACCGTGTTTCCCGACCGCGATGAAACCGCGGTCAGTCCTCGTTTGTCGGTGCTCAATAAGGTGACTGACAATGTATCGCTGCTCGCTTCGTTTTATCGGTCGTTCCGCGCTCCGACCCTCAATGAGTTGTACAGATCGTTCCGCGTCGGCAACGTCCTGACTCTCGCAAACGATAAGCTGCGCGCCGAACGGTTGACCGGCGGCGAGGCGGGCGTCAACGTGACGGCGTTCAAGCAGCGGTTGAATGCGCGAGGCGTCTTCTTTTGGAGCGAAGTCGACGGTCCCGTCGCTAACGTTACGCTCAGCGTCACGCCGGCCCTGATAACGAGACAGCGCCAGAACCTTGGCGGCACCCGGTCTCGCGGCGTTGAAATGGACGCGGAAGCAAGAATCACTCATACACTGACGCTGTCGGGCGGATATGAATTCCTCGACGCCACGGTGCTGAGTTTTCCCGCCAATGTATCTCTCGAAGGACTGATGATTCCGCAGGTGCCTCGTCATCAACTGACGTTTCAGATGAGGTACAGCGATCCGTCGACGCTCAACGTGTCGTTCCAGGGCCGCTTCGCCAGCGCGCAGTTCGACGACGACCAGAACAAACTCGCGCTCAGCCGCTACTTCACCTTGGACGGAATGATCTCGCGTTCGCTCGGAAAAGGAGTCGAGCTTTTCGTGGCGGGAGAGAATCTCCTGAATCAAAGGTACGAGACCGGGCGTACGCCGGTGACGACATTGGGTCCGAGATTGCTGGCCCGAGCCGGAATCCGGTTGCAGCTCGGCGCGAAATGAGGGCTTCGCTTAGGGGATGAAAAAGGAATTAACTTCCGTTTTGACCGCCTGGCGCGGAATGAATGTACGGGCGGCACTCCGTGGCCGCCCCTTCTTAGGGATCGGTTCTTCGCAAGAAGAATACGCGCCGGAAGGAGGGGCGGCCACGGAGACCCTCCGACAATGTTGTAAAACGCCCCTATTGGGGCGTGGGTCAAAAGGGGGCGGTTCTACCCGAAACACCACGTCTATATGACTGCGGTTTACGTCCACTCGCTTGACTAGCTAGCCCCGTTTCGGCGGCATATGCCTGCCGCTCTATTTCGTCAGGGCTTCCTTCCACCTGGACGTTTACAGAAATGACCACAACGCTGCCCGAAGTTGATCTCGCCGCAACCGTGGTGATGTCTGACAGCACAGCTTCATCAAGCTTCCCGTCATAATCAAGCCACACTATCGACTTGGTCTCCCAGTCTAGGTTCACTGAGGGAATTCGGCGAGAAGTGGATTCCGCATTCAGCCAACTCCGCGAAGTTGGTCGCGTGGCCGCCAGTCGTAACGAACGCATCGGCGTCCTGCGAAGCCAGCCATACAGGAAATCCCCACGAACGCCCTTGCCGCGCAAGTTGACCCAGCAGACCCGCCTTACCCTTCCTTGGGCAATAGAAGATGGGCTTCGTCGACGAACAAGACCATCTTGAGGGGCTGAATGCGTTTCTTGATCGCCTGGTTCCGGTTCATGCGCTTCATAAGAAAGTTCAGGATCAGAGCCATAGTCAGCGCCTTGGTTTCACTGTCCGTGCCGAATTGCTTGAAGTCTATGACGACCGAATTGCTTAGCCACTCTTCTGGGCTGATCGCGGTGGGCGCGGTCGCAAACAAGTTGAAGCGTTCGATCTTCTGAATTATGGAGAGGTCTACTCCGTTCGCTCCGCTCTCTTCTAAAGCGATAGCCAGGGAGGTGAAGTCTGGCTCGCGAAGCCCTTGATACGCGTCGCAAATGTTGCGCTCCTGCTTCGCGCCGAGTTGAGGTGCAAAGCAACGGATGAGATTCGCGATCTCGTACGCGACCTGTGCATTCCCGGTTGGGTTCGAGTCTCGGAAAAGTGGATTGATCGGCAAATCCTGTTTAATGAGACGGACGTACCGCGCCCCCGTCTGCTCTAAAAAAAGAGTCCGGTTCTTGCGCTGGTCGCTGTTGTGTGGATCGTCTTCCAACTCGCCCTTCAAGTCGAAGAAGCAGAAGCGGACGCCCTGTCCCGCCAGTTGCGCGAGCAAGTCGAGCGCAAGCTGGCTCTTGCCCGAACCGGGCTCGCCCGAGATCACAAGCAGACCATTCTTGGTTCCCGGACCGTTGATGCTCCATTCAGGTCCTTCCACAAGAACTTTGAGCTTGACCTCTTGCTCTACGACCGGCATGGGCGCCCCTGCCCTGACCACGCCGCCGCCGTCAAAATCCTTGTCGGCGAGTTTCAGCAACAACGAGACGAACCTTGTCTGATCGTTGCCTGACTCTTCCCAAAACTGACTGAGCCTGTGGCAACCGAACTCAAAGTACCGGCGAAACTCCGATCTATATCCTGCTTCATCCAGCGTCCTGCCCGCGCGATGATTCAGGGCGGCGCGCACGAGGTCTCTTAACTCAACGCCAACGACTTGCTCATCGTTGAGCGTCACTCCCTTCGAATCCATTGGCTTGAAGTTAGTGGGCACTCCTTCGCCCAGCGCGACAAACAGCGCCGCGCGGCCAAGGACCGCTTGATTGCGCGCGCCAACCCGAGCGAAAACGTTCTCGATGAACTGATGAGCAGCAGCGCTGGTATCGAATTTCATCTCAATCTCACTCTTTGGTGACCTGCGGCGTCTGTATGTTCTGCCTGAACACTGCACTAAGGCTGGCGAACCAAGCCTCGTAGACATCGCGATCCGCTTCCAGCAACTTCGCCGTCTTCCGCGCCCCGCGCCTGAACGCCGCGCGGGACTGCCAGTCCAGCGTGCTATGAAAGACGTCTTCTCGCATGATGAACTCGATCTTGGTTGCATCGTCGGGGCTGCAGCCAAGTGTCTTCGACGATCATCTCCTCGTAGGTGCTCATTGCTTCTCCTCTTCGATCACAGGTCGCGGCCGAAGTAGTCGTTGGTAATCCGAACTTCGTAGTCGGTCCCTTCGGGCTTGCCGTGCGGGCGCAAGGTGTACACGCGAGCCAGTCGGTCGCCTATCGTTTCGAACATCGGCCCGTCAGGATCGACTTCGGAGTTGGTAGTGAGAATTATCGACTGATGCCCGCTCAGGTAGAGTTGATCCAGCACATTCGCTCTCACTTCCTTATCCAGGCGCGCGAAAGGAGTATCCACGACGAGCGGAGGCACAAGTTTGGCTAGCCTGCGCAAGGCTTCATAGAAAGCGAGCATGCGAACCAGCCTCTGCCCGGCTGTGGCATTTGTCTCTTCCCAAGTGACCTTCTTGCCGTCGCGCCGAATCAAGGAACACTGCCATTGGCTACCCTGTCGCGGGTTTGTTTCCAACACTCGTAGGAGAGGAATTTGTTTGCGCTACTCGGCGACAACTTATGCGTGCGCTTGACATGCAATAACTCCTAAACAACACCCAACTCCAAAGCCAATTCATCAAGCAGGCCGCTGTCCGCGAAGCTGAAGACCGACTCTTCGCCGATGATCAGATGATCCAGTATCTTTACCGCCAGCGGCCGCGCCGCTTTCATCAAGTCACGCGTCAAAAGCCGATCCGGTTTGCTTGGCTCCGTTGTCCCCGATGGGTGATTGTGAGCCGCGATCAGCGCGCTGGCGTTCACTTGCAGCGCGCGCCCAAGAATGATCCGCAGCGGCGGCGTTACCGAATCCACGGCGCCTTTTGCGATCAGCACGTCGTCCAGCAGCGCTCCTCGCCGGTTCAAGTAGAGGACTCGAAAGTGTTCCTCGGATAGTCCGCGCAGCCTGTCGCGCAAGTACTCCGCGGCGGCGGCGGTGCTCTTCAACACGAGATGACTTCGTTTCTTTGGAACCGAGACGCGGCGGCAAATCTCGACCGCCGCGAGTAACTGAGCGGCCTTCGCTCCCTTCAAGCCTTTTACGTCGAGCAAGGCCGCCACCGGCGCTTCAATCATCGCCCGCAAAGATCCAAACCGCTGCAAGAGCTGCCGCCCTAGTTCAACCGCGCTCGTGCCCCTGAGCCCCACGCGAAGGAGTATTCCGATCAACTCGGCGTCCGTCAGCGCGTCGGGCCCGCGTGACAGAAGCCGCTCTCGCGGCCTCTCTTCTTCAGGCCACGAGGCGATTCCTTTTGTTCTTTCTTTTATTGCTTCCACTCTTAAACCGCCGGCGCCGCTAAAATGATAAGCTCCGAATAAAAGCGCGGTCCGTTTTGCGGCATTAGATTATAAGCAAGTTCACACCATTTGCCATTCTCCTAAGCGGTGCTCGGCTGAAATTAATCCACAGCCGTGTCGTTTAGAGTTCACGCTTCAGCGCGCCGCGGCCTGAAGGCTGAACTCTGAACGTCTCCCGCTCAGACATTGGCCCGTAGCGGGCAAGAAACTTCCGCCGAGCAACACTGGCTCGCCTCAATAAGAACTCGGTTTAGATTGCGGATCACGCTGGCGTGAGCGGCGCGGATGGCATTAGGATATGCCGTATGAAAGTCCAAACCCTTTCTTTGAGTGCAATCGTGCTCGTTGTCGCGGCAGCCGCAATAGCCGCCTATACGCGCGAGCCGGGCCAAAAGGCCGGTAGCGGCACGGACCAAAAAGGACATAAAATGCGCGACAAAGTCGTAAAGACCGATGAAGAATGGCGCAAGCAACTGACCGAAGATCAGTATTACGTCACCAGGAAGCACGGGACGGAGAGGGCGTTCACCGGTGAGTATTTCAACTCGCACGAAAAAGGCGTGTTCACCTGTGTGTGCTGCGGCTTGGAACTTTTCAAATCGGACGCCAAGTTCGATTCGGGAACCGGATGGCCAAGCTTCTGGAAACCGATCTCCGAAGACGCGGTCGATCTCAACACCGACAATAGCTACGGCATGAGCCGGACCGAGGTGCTATGCAGCCGTTGCGACGCGCATCTCGGGCACGTCTTCGACGACGGGCCGGCGCCTACGCACAAGCGCTATTGCATGAACTCGGTTGCTCTCAAGCTCGTCAAGAAAGAGTAAGGCGCCTGAACGGCTTGCGTTGCGCTTATCGCTCGCGCTTCGAGGAATCCTTCGAGGAATCAATGAAAAGGGCGGCCTCCGTGGCCGCCCGTTCCTGATTCGCCTCCGGCTTCAGCGGCGCGCAAGGGACTGGCCGCTGAGATTACTTATCGCCAAATCGCCACACGACGCCGGTCGACAACCTGCCGTTGCTGGAGTTCGCGCCATTGTCGTGCAGCAGCACGTAGCTGACGTCGATGACGCGGATCGCGACGTTCTTATTCACCTTAACGTCGATCCCGCCGCCCGTCACCCACGCAAAGCCGGTGTTCGAGCCGCCGTTGCCGAAATGCGCGCCGCCGAACAGGGACTGGAAGTACGGGTTCAAGCGAGTGTTTCCTCTATAAGTGAACTTCGGCCCGAAGGTAAAGGTGTGCAGCTTGAAGCCCTCGACATAGTGCCCGGCGAAATCGCCCGTCAGGCCAAACCACTTGTTGACGTTACCCGTCGCCGAGACGTTCCAGCCGTTGAAGTTCGCGTCGAGGTTTCCACGAAGGTAAGAATAGCCGGTAAAGACCTCCGCCTTAGGATAGTCCTGCGCCGCTGCAAGCAGCGGAAGGCAGAGAACGATTCCACACATCAACAACATCTTTCGCATAAGTTTCCCCTTTTGAAAATTGCGCCAAACTCACCATTGGTTCCGCGAAGACGCGTATCGCCTTAACCGTTGCCCGCCATTAGCCGCGCGGTCTTCACAACACGGCGAGTCTGGCCGCAAGAAAATCAGCCGTTAGGTATGGCGCGGCTTCGAACGTAAACACGCACTCAGTATGCCACATTCCAGGTTAGGCTGACGCGGATATCAGCCATCAGGCCCCGACCGTGATCGCCATTGTTCACGCTTCAGCGTGCCGCGGCCTAAAGGCTGAACTCTGAACATCTCGCGTCCCGACAATGGCCCGTTGCGGGTTCACGCTTCAGCGTGCCGCAGCCTAATGGCTGAACTCTGAACATCTCGCGTCTCGACAATGGCCCGTTGCGGGCAAGAAACTTTCGCCGAGCGCAACTAGCTAGTACACCCAACCGCTGCATAAGATGAAGGAAGAAACCGGAAGAAACCGCGTCCGCTTGTGTCTAATGTTCATGTGGCCCTAATCTTACTGCTAAATAGATGACGATCGGCGATTCAAAGACGGAACTTACCGAGCGTGAGATGGTGCGCGAGGCTCAGATTGGAGACAGGAGCGCCTTCAAGACGCTCTACGATTTGTATCGCGACCGTGTCTATACCGCGGCCTACTATTCGCTGAGAGACTCGCTGGCGGCGGAAGACACATTGCAGACCGTTTTCTTGAAAGTGCATCGGCGAATCGACCTGAGGCCGAACTTTTCCCGCTATGTGCACGGCGAGTTACGGCCCGCGCGGCTCCGAAAAATCGAAGATCACCTCTTCGATTGCGGCGAGTGCCGCGCGAGACTTGCGCGCGTTCAAGCAATTCACATGCTGGCAAGTCAGTTGCCTCGCGAAGCGCCGTTTCGCGATCCGTGGGACGCAATCGAAGCCGCGCTTTCACCCACGCAGTCCCGGCGGCCGGCGGGCGAAGAGCGGGTACGGCCGGCCAGACTCAAATCGTTTTTGAGATCTCACTCCGTTGCTCTATCGCTCGGCGTCATCGCCGCTGTGCTGATCCTGGCTCTTGCTTTGGCGCTGGGACGTCACAAGGAGTCTTATTTAGTTGCGAAGGACGCGCTGGACCTGCGCGAGTTTCATCCGGTCAGTATTGCCGAAATGGAGCGAACAACCAGGCCGCACGTGGTGGCCGAGGGTTACGTCAGCGAGATGCGAATAAACGACGAAGACGGCGACTTGAGTTTCAAGCTGGTCGACGACCTCGGACAGGCCGGCCCCTTCATCGTGTGCGAGATCATCGACCCGATTAGAGTCGAGCCTCCATCCATCGGCAGCCGCGTACGCGTCTACGGAGTCAGCCGCTATGACAATCAGCGGAATCACAACTGGTATGAAGTCCATCCGGTATTGGGGATCGAGGTTGTGCGCCATTGAACGAGTTTGAACCGAGACACCTCAACGAAATCTCAACGTCGTTTGGGGCTGTAAAGAATGACGTCCCGTTTTCAACTCGACGCCTTGGAATCCGCGCGGAACCCGAGAATAAATGAAACCACATCTTCAAAGTGAAACTTGAAAGGAATTCCAAATGACTCGCATAAACCCACTCTCATGTTTACTAAGGACTGCTGCTCGCACCCTGGCGTTAATACTGTTGCTTGGTTCGACAACCAGCGCCGTCCTCGCCGGCGACTCCCCGGTGTCAGGCGTCGTGCATGATTCAGCGGGCGCCGTCGTCACCGGCGCCAGCGTGTCGCTCTTGAATGCGCAACAAACCCTGGTCAGCGCAACCAAGACGGATTCACAGGGTAGATTCAGCATGACCGGCATAGCCAATGGCGGCTATCTGCTGGTTGTCTCCGCGCGCGGTTTTTCCGAGCGGCGCGCCGCCGTCAATGCCGGCGCGGCCGATTCGACCCGCCTTGATATCGTCTTGGACCCCGGCGCGATCAGCGAAGAAGTCAGCATTACCGCGAATCCGGGCAGCGTCCAGAGTGTCGAAACGATGGCGCAGCAGGTAAACGTCATCAACGAGCAGCAGATCGGCGAGCGCGCCGCCTCCATCACCGCCCAGGTAGCCGCCGAAGAGGCCGGCGTGCATCTTCAGCGCACGAGTCCGACAATCGCCGGGATATTCGTTCGAGGATTGACCGGCAACAAGGTAAACGTCTTTGTTGACGGAGTGCGGTATTCGACGGCGGCGATGCGCGGCGGGATCAACACGTTTCTCGACCTGATCGACCAGACCAACCTCCAAAGCGTTGAGATTCTGCGCGGGCCCAACAGCGCGCAGTACGGCAGCGACGCACTGGGAGGGAGCATTCAACTTCTGAGCCGCGCGGTCGTGCTTTCGCCGGATGCTCCGAGCTTTCACGGCAAGGCTGGCGCGTTCTTCAACAGCGCGGACGCCGCCTTTGGCTCGAACCTTACCGCCACATACGCTACAAAGAACTTCGGGTTGCTGGCGAATCTGACCGGCCGGAGGATAAACACGCTCAGGGCCGGACAAGGCGCGGATTCGCACAACGCAATCACGCGATTCTTCGCGCTCAGCCCGCGGCTTGTCATCGATGACCGGCTGCCGGACACGGCGTTCACGCAATATGGAGGTCTGCTCAAGCTGAACTGGGCTCCGGCCGCCGGTTCGCGGTTCACGGTCAACTACGCGCGAAGCCAGCAAGACGGCGGCAAGCGTTACGACCAGCTGCTCGGCGGCGACGGCAACCTGATCGCGGACCTGCGCAACCTGATGCTCGATTTCTTCTACGTGAAATACGATAAGGCGCGCGCCGGCTGGTTCGACAACCTGACGGCTTCTTATTCGTTCAACTCGCAACGCGAAGAGCGGGTGAATCAGGGCGGCAACGGGAATCCGAGAGGCTCAATCAATCGCGAACCGGAGCGGACCAGCGTCAACGGTCTTCAGGCGTTCGCGAACAAACTCATCGGCAACCGCAACAGTTTTCTCATCGGCGGCGAGTACTATCGCGAGCGAATAGCCGCCGCGTCATATGGGTTTAACCCGGTTACCAACGTCGCGACATTGCGCCGGGGGCGCGTGCCCGACAACGCCGGCTACAAGAGCGGCGGAGTGTACGGGCAAGACGTCTTTGAAGTGGTTCCCAATAAGTTCCGTCTCATCGGCTCGATCCGTTGGAGCGGCGCGTCCTACGAATCGCGAGCCTCGGACTCGCCACTCGTCGGCGGCAAACCGTTGTGGCCGGACGATCACCTTGACGTGTCCGATGTGACCTTTCGCGCGGGACTCGTGTACTCGCCGGTCCAGGGCTTCAGCCTGCTTGCGAACTTCAGCCGCGGGTTCCGGGCTCCACACGTGACCGATCTTGGAACGCTTGGCGTCACCGGGTCCGGTTTCGAAGTCGCCGCGCCCGACGTCGCCGGATTAGGCGGAACCATTGGGTCGACCGCCGGGAGCGACGCCGTTTCAACCGGCAAGCCCGTTGTGCAGGTTGAACCGGAGACCAGCATGAACTACGAGGCCGGCGCCCGATATCGCAGCCGGCGCGTCGATACGGACTTTGCGTTCTTTGTAAACGACATCAGCAACAACATAACCAAGCAGGCGTTGATTCTGCCGCCCGGTTCCGCGGGCGCGCACATTGGCGATCAAACGATTAGCTCGCGGAACGCCAACGGAGTTGTTTTTGTGCCGGCCTCGACCAACCCTGTGCTGGTGCGCGCGAACTTCGACGACGCCCGCATCCACGGCTTCGAGCACACGCTTGACGTTAAGGTCACGCCGGAATGGTCCTTCGGAACGATCTTCACGTATATCCACGCACGCGACAAGCGCACCGGGCTGCCGCCGAATATCGAAGGCGGTACGCCCGCGCCGGAAGGTTATTTGAAGATTCGATACGCGCCGGCCGCCAAGCGATTCTGGATTGAACCGTATATGCATGCCGCCGCGAGGCAAAACCGTCTGTCGTCTCTGGACCTGGATGACCGTAGAACCGGCGCGGGCCGGTCTCGTTCGAACATAGCCGCCTTCTTCAACAACGGCGCGCGGTTTCGCGGGCTGGTGGATGCGGGGCCGGACGGAATCGCGGGCAACGCCGACGACAGGTTGATTGCCACGGGAGAAACGCTGGCTCAGATTCAGAATCGAGTTCTTGGTCCAGGCGTGAACTCGGCGCCGATGTTCACCGCGATTCCGGGTTATGTGACTTTCAACATCCGAGGCGGATTCCGGTTTGGCGAGAGTCACGAGGTGATGATCGACTTTTCCAACATCGGAGACCGGAATTATCGCGGCGTAAGCTGGGGTCTGGACGCACCCGGCCGGGGTGTCTATATGAGGTACAACGCCCGGTTCTGAGATGGTGGCGCTCGACACAAATGTCATACGGGAAAACCGATGATCGGCGCGGATCGCGTTACGCAGTCAGCGCAAATCAGCGGCTTTCCTCGTTTGGCGACTTGCGCCGAGCGCCACTAGTGGGTGATCGCGTAATTTCCTCGGTGGGTGGTTCCGTACTCAATTGATGACACGGCCGCAATGCAGTGAGATCGAGACATCGTCGATGGAATTGAAGAGGCGCTTTATTGAAATCGCGGTTAGCGGCGCCTCGCTTTTTGACGGTACGTACAAGGGGGAGCGAGGGCCGACGGCATAACAATGCTCGCTCGGCCCTCGCCGGGTTAGGAAAATCAGTGGGTCACGAGCGCGGTCGCGGTAGAGGCTCCGCCGCGAGCAACGACCGAGCCATCCTTGTCCACTACAATCTGAGTCGACGCGTACAACTTGCCATCGCCGCCGCCGTCCGAGCTTACCGTTAGTTGAATGTAACCAGCGGAGCCTCCCGTGGGGGAACGGCCACTGGAACTTGCGCTCGTCGAAAACGGTTTCGCCGAAACCAGGTAGATGTTATAAGACGAACCCACCTTCGCCGACGCCGCCATGTTGATTGCGAAGGTCTGGCCGCCTATCGTGACCGAGCCGTGACTCGTCTTGTTGATGGCTTGCAGCATTGCTTCGGCACCGGACCCCTGAGCGGCGACTACTTGATCGACCTCTTCCCTTGTCGAATAACTGCCGATGTTCATCGTGATCGTCCCGCCGCTTGTTCCGGAGCTTGCGGACGCTTCGCGCGCCCTGCCTCGTGTAACCGTTCCACTCGCCGTACCAGCCGAAGCGCCGGTGGCCGCCGTGTATGCGCCAGTCGGCGCTCTGTCCGACGTATCAACTCCAGCCGTTGACGCTGCCGCTTCGTGCACTCCGCGCCTCTGTTCGCCGGAAGCGTTGTCGATCCGTTGTGAAACGAGGGCGAAAGCCGTGACAAGAATAATCCACAAAATGGCGCGTTGAGCATGAAGGTTCATGTTTAGTGATGGCTCCTTGTTCATAGTGGCTTGAAA
>JAHFUG010000500.1 GCA_023265195.1 Blastocatellia bacterium
AATAGTCCGGTTCAACAATCTGCCCCTTCGCTCCAATCCGGGGTTTGCCGCGTTGTACCCCAGCAGGCCCTCTCGAAGAGTCACTGTTGGCCCTATGGACCCGATCGATGCCGACAGCGGATTGCGCGCGTGCGATCCTGATTTACTTAATCGGCGCCGGGACGCTTCGGTGATTGTTTGGACTCGACCGCCACTTTCATAACCGCTCGGGCGGCGCGTTCGGACGCATCGCTCCCCCCTTCCATTAAGCGCTCGCGGACCTGCCGCAGTTCAGCCCTGGTCACCGCAAGAAGCTTTTCGTCGGCGAGCATTGTCGCCACGGCGTCAGCGATCTTGCCTCCCGTTGCGTCGTGCTGGATCAACTCTGGAACGATGCGCTTGCCTGCTATCAGATTGACCATACCAAAGGTGTCTAGTTTAATGAGCGGGCGAAGCAATCGGTAACTGAGTTCGGAACCTCTATAGATGATAACCATTGGGACGCCTAGCAGCGCCGCTTCAACCGTAGCCGTGCCGCTGGCTACCACAGCCATCTTCGAGTGAGCCAGCGCGTTATAAGTATCTTTTTCGATGGCCTTGAAGGGCAACTCCATCGATTGCGTCAGCCCGTCGATCAGTTCCAATGGAATCGTGGGCGCGACGGGAATCACGAACTGAACATCGCCGAATTTAGGGCCCGAGGACCTGCCAGGGGAAGACCGTTCTCGATTGGCAGGACTCGCCGCGAGCAGCCGAGCGGCGTCGAGCATAACCGGCAGATGATGGCGAACCTCTCCTGGCCGGCTTCCGGGCAGTAACGCAATAATCGGCCTGGCGGGGTCGAGTCCGTGCCTGCGCGCGAACTCCTCTCGTAACGCGTCCGCGGCGACCATTCCAGCCAGCGGGTGTCCGACGAATTCCGATTCGATTCCGGCCTTTCTATAGAACTCCTCTTCGAACGGCAGTATGACCAGCATGCGCTGGACGTACTTCTTGACTGCTTTTACCCGATGGCTGCGCCACGCCCAGATCTGAGGGCTTATGTAATAGACGATTGGCAGGTATTCGCGGCTCAGCCGTCTGGCTAGTCGGAGATTGAAATCCGGCCAGTCGATCAAGATCACTGCGGCGGGCTTGCGCGTGAGAGCCGCCGCTACCAGGGCGCGATACGCGCGAATCAACCTGCCCAGCGCGCCGAGCGCTTCGAGCACCCCGATGACTCCGACGTCGCGGGCGTCCACTAGTGTCTCGACTCCCGCTGCTCGCATCTCGCCGCCGCCGGATCCGAAAAAGTCGAATTTGTGATTGGGATAAGAGGTTTGGAGCGCGCGGACCAGAGACGCGCCGTGCTTGTCACCGGAGGCCTCTCCGGCAACTATCATAATTGATAAAGGCGATCCCGAGGCGCCCACCCTTGAGTGTTCCGCTTTCGTCAGCCCATGAAATAGAAGACTTTACTTGTTAAGGCTCTTGCAGCCGAGCAGGCTTGAGCCTCGTGGTCACGAATTCATTCCTGGTTCTCTGATTGCCGGCAAAGAATGGATTCGCTTACCACGAGGTTTCTTAGGCCGTTTCTTATTGCCCCGGATTGCGAAGCCCTTTTGAATTCCCGTTCTTCTTCTTGTCTTTGTCTTTGCTCGATGATTTTTGATCCGGAGGCGAAGAAGAACTCGATCCGGGTTTCACGACGACGTCCTGTCCGGCCTCACCCGTACGTCGCGGTCGCGAGTCAACCGCATTGGTTGTAGTTCCCGCGCCAGGCGTGATGGCTCCCACGGGCTTTGCGGCGCCACTGACCTCTTGAGCGCGGGCGACGATTTCGTCGACCTGCTTATCCCGGTCAACGATCACGCCCTTGGAGGAAATGTTGGAAACCTTTGGGCCGAACACTAGTCCAAGCATACGGGGGAAAAGACCCTTGCCCTCCGGAGGCGCTTCCGATGCTTTTGCCGGATCGGGCTGCGGAATCTGTTTGCCCCACTTCTTGAGGAGCGCTTCGGCTTTCTCACGGAATTCCGAGCGTGGGTAGTTGATTACCAGCCGCGTCAGATCCTGGGCCGCGGTTTCGGTGTCTTCCTGATCGGATACCGCTTTCGCGTGCAGAAAGAGCGCTTCGTCAAACCTGGAAAAGGCAGGGTACTTGTTGAGAATCTCTTCGGTTCGCAACTGCGCGGCCTGGGCCGACTGGCGGCGTTCGTAATAAAAGCGGGCGACGTCGAGTTCGTGCATCGCCAGGAATTCCTGGATTTCATTAATGCGAGATTCAATCTCGGGCTTCTTCGCCGTTGTAGGATGAAGCTTGAGGATCTCTTTGAGCTGCCGTTCCGCTTGCCGGGCGTGAGTCGTGTCGCGATTGAACGCGATCACTTGCCGCATGTGAATCTCCGCCCGCTTCATCATGACGTCAACCGCAAGCTGATCGTCGGGAAAGAACTGGAGCCAGTCGTTGTACTCTACGTCGGCTTGCGCGAGATTCTTGCCGCCGCCTTCCAGGTAGAAAGAGTCGGCAATGGTGAGTTTCGCAACCCGAATCATCGGGCTGTCCGGGTAAGTGTTGATCGAGGTGTTGATTAACATTCTGCCCTGGTCATAGCTTCCCTTTCGGATCGCCGTCACTCCATCGCGGAACAACTCCAGGTCACGTCCAGGCTTCGCCTCTTCAAGAGGCACTCTGTTCTTGGGCTTGCCGCCGCACGCCGACACGACAAGAGCAACGGAGAAGGCCAAACAAACAACTCTTGCAGATTTCATAAACCACCTTTGCGCCGCATCAGGACTTGGGAGATAAATCGCCAACACTGCTTACCTCCGCGGCGGAAGTGAAAACTTGGCACGGAATTAGATCAAACCGTGAGCGGCTCCATCGCCTTTTGTCTGAGGGCCCGCGTCGCTTTTTCCGGATCGTCTGAGCCGAATACAGCGGTTCCCGCGACGATCCACTCGGCTCCTCGGCTAACCAAAGAGGCCACGTTATCAGGTCCTATGCCCCCATCTACTTCTATATGAACGTTGAAGCCGGAACGACCAATCATATCGCGCAGGCGGTCAATTTTGTCAAGCGAGCTCTCTATGAAGGACTGGCCGCCAAAACCGGGATTCACCGACATTATGAGCACGTAGTCGACAAGCCGTAGCGCCTCTTCGATCATTATTAGCGGAGTGGCCGGATTCAGTACGACGCCAGGGCGGCAACCCAGCGCTCGAATGGCCGTCAACGTCCGGTTCAAGTGCGTCGCGGCTTCCACGTGAACGGAGATCATCGAAGCGCCCGCGGCTGCGAATTCCGCGATGTAGCGGTCCGGATCGGTGATCATCAGATGGCAGTCGAGAGGCAGCCTGGAGGCTTTTTTCGCCGCCTTGACTATCATCGGGCCGATGCTGATGTTCGGGACGAAGTGGCCGTCCATAACATCTACATGTATGAGCCCGGCGCCTCCGCGCTCCACCGCGCGAAGCTGCTCGCCCAGTTGCGTGAAGTCAGCGGACAGGATTGATGGAGCAATCCGGATATCAGTCATCTTTGCTATTCATGCTCCAGGAGCCGCTTATACGGCGGATGACGCCGCAGCCGTGGCCCCCGCGCCGAGGCGGATATAGCTTGAAAGCGGCGCCGCGAACGAGGCGCCTAGATTATTCTCGCTCTTTGTTTGCACGGGGCCGCTACTGACCACGATCGTCAGATTCGAATCTTTCTTTACAGAGGAATTCTGGGTTGGCCTTGTCTCGATTACTGAACCGTCAGGCGCCGACGCATCGACGCGCCGCTGTATCTTCACCCGCAATCCCGCTTTCTCCGCGATCTTCTGCGCCTCCGCCGCCTGCTTGCCGATAAGATTGGGGACGCGGGTGTCGCCGCTTCTAAATAAGACAT
Organism: Blastocatellia bacterium; assembly: GCA_023265195.1. Taxonomy (GTDB): domain Bacteria; phylum Acidobacteriota; class Blastocatellia; order UBA7656; family UBA7656; genus QHVH01. Next base: position 3,851 of record JAHFUG010000500.1, read on the forward strand.
AGATCGTAAGCGTTGCGCTCAGCAAAAACGCGAACGCGAGCACTATGACCATCGCCAGCCTGCGCGAAATCGTCCATAAGATACCGCGCGCCCGAGGCTCGTTCGCTGAACTCATGGCGTCGAGTCTATCACCGCGTCTTTCGGGTCTTCAACGCAGTACAGGCGATTGGGAGTGGCGTGAGCGACAACAACATTATGTATACCGGCTTCGAGATTTGCCTCGACAGCGGCGACGTGGTTGCCGCGAGTGTGGCCCAGAACCAAGCCTTCTTCCTCTGATGTGTCTTGAATGAGGACCTCGACCCGCCGCCCTATCCACCGAAGGTTCCGTTCGAGAGAAATTTCTTTGCTGAGATCGGCCAGCCGCGAGAGTCTCCGCACCTTCACGTCCCGCCGCATATCTTCGAAATGGCTCGCCGCCGGCGTTCCCTCGCGCTCCGAGTAGACGAACATATAACACATGTCATACCTGACTTCGCGGTAAAGCGAGAGCGTCTCTTCGAAATCCTCGTCGGTTTCGCCCGGGAAGCCGGTGATGACGTCGGTCGATAGAACCGCGTCGGGCAGCAACTCTCGAATTCGCCTGACTCGATCAAGGTAGAACTCGCGAGTGTATTCCCTCGCCATACGCTTCAACACGCGGTCGGATCCCGATTGAACGGGGAGATGAATATAGCGGCAGACCGCGGGCGTATCGGCTATCGCTTCGATGATTTCGTCGTCGAAATTTATCGGGTGCGAAGTGACGAATCTGACTCGCGGGATCCCGACGCGCCCCACCATTCGCAAAAGCTCCGCGAACGAAGGATACCCGGGAATTCGCGCGCGCCGAGATCCCGTGCCGGCAGCCAGGCCATAAGAGTTGACGTTCTGGCCAAGCAGCGTCGCCTCGACTACGCCCGCGCCGGCAAGGGCTCTCGCTTCGTTGATTATGTCTTCAGCGGGACGGGAGACTTCAGGCCCTCGAGTCGTTGGAACGACGCAGTAAGTGCAGCGGTGATTGCATCCGCGCATTATCGTCAGGTGCGCGGAGACCGAGTCCGCCGGCGCCGGCGGCGAGTAGAACCGCAACTCGTTGATGAACTCGAAGGATTGGAACTTGCCCCGCTGGATGGCTGGAACGATCTCGGTAATGGCCCCAGGACCGAGCATGATATCCACGCCGAATCTCTTACCCATCCGCTGACCTTCTGGAAGCTGAGCCAAGCATCCTATAAGCCCTATGGTGAGATTCCCGCGCCTATGTTTTTCCTTGCGCAATTCGCCTAGGAGCGTCTGAGCCTTCTCGACTGGTTTGCCTCTCACGGCGCAGGTATTCACCAGAACAAGGTCCGCGTCCTTATAGCTGTCAACGAACGAGTAACCGATGCCTGCCAACTCCGACCGAATGGCGTGCGTATCGTACTCGTTCATCTGACAACCGTATGTGACCAAGTGAGCGCGCATGGGGTTTGTATCGTAGCACTTCGGCTGAAACCCACGCTA
>JAHFUG010000501.1 GCA_023265195.1 Blastocatellia bacterium
ACTGACGCTGCGCCTGCCACGAATAATTTCATTCAAGCGAGCGGAAGGCATTTCCAGTCGCACTGCAAAAGCGGTCTGGCTAACGCCGAGCGGTTTGAGAAACTCCTCGAGGAGCATCTCACCTGGATGCGTCGGTGGCCGTCGGGCCGGTAGTAGCCGCCGGCCTGGACCCAACACCGGCGCATTGCCGCGTCGAGGGCTTGCCTTGGTGGTAGTCCGCGACTTCAACTTCGTTTGCATAGCCGTTCTCCCAGCGGAAGCACACCCGATACTGGTCGTTGATGCGAATACTGCGCCACTCCGCTGTATTCCCCCTCCGGATAGGGGGAGAAGCACACCCGATACTGGTCGTTGATGCGAATACTGTGCTGGCCGATGCGGTCTCCGCGGAGCCGCTCAAGCCTATTCCCCGGCGGGATCGTTAGCTCGGCAAGATCCCGCACCCGATTCAGTTGGTCTAGTCGTTTATGCCGATCACTACGAGGATTCTGTTCGCGTTTGCCCCGAGGACCACCGCGTGATCCGGCATTCCGCACTCCGAACTCCGCATTCCGCACTTGGGATATCAAGGGCGGAGCCCTTGGCTAGTTTGCGACGGGCTATCAGCCACGCAGCTTTAGGACACACCTTGCGCGCCGCTCTGCTTTCGATTCCATTAAAGACATCCTCGGTTCCGCGATCGGCGAAGGAACGTATCACGAGCCAGATTATAAGAGCCGCCGTGATAGCTCACCAGTCGAAAATCCGCATAACGCCAAAGCTAAACCGCCAGAGCCCCGGAGGAGATCTGGCCGGCTTCAACGCCTTGTTGAACTATGCGCTACGCGCAGCAGCTAGCGCGCTCACATGGAGACTGAGATAGCTCGATCATTCTCGATCGGGAAGTCTGATCCGCTACACTGAGTTCAGCACAAACTCAAATCCAATTTGGAGGTGTAGCTATGACCGAACTCAGAAAGAGAATGATCGAGACTCTTCAACTGGGCGGGCTCTCTGAACGTACTCAGGAAGCCTATGTGCGCGCAGTGCGTCAACTGGCCCAGTATCACAAATCTCGTGACCTCGTCACAGAAGAAGAACTCTGAAAGTATTTCTCTAAATCAAGAATGTCAAGAAGTGCTCGCGCCCAACGACAACCATCGCCCCGTGCGGGATCAAGTTCTTCTTCGAGCGGACTCTTGGCGTGCAATGGACGACGTTCAACCTGATCAGACCACCGCGGGAGAAGAAGCTGCCGGCCGTCTGAGCATCGAAGAAGTTCTAAAGATTCTGTCTTTGATCAGGCTGCCGCGTTATCGAGTAGTGTCCTAAAGTGCGTTGCTATCGAAGCTGGCCACTCCGTCGGTTCGATTTGGCTATGATTCAATGAAAAGCTCCCGAGTGAGAGTAGTTAGTCTCGTAGAGACGACCTATCTGTAGTCCCAGCCGGTGAATCTCTCTTAGCAGCGTTAGAGGCAACCCGTGCGGCAGAGGATGGGTCGCTCCTAACGGAGCTACGACCCTAACGGAAGCGGCAGCGGTGGTCATCGCTCGTATCTACAGACAGGTCTCTCCTACGGAGATGCGGCACAAGCGAAACCTAAGCTGATCGCCGTTCCATTGGACGCAAGCAACACGGACTAGGACACTACCCGATATCGAGTATGCTTGAACGACGATCTATTCGTGCGGGCTGAGGCTGCAAGAGGGAACACATCTCCAGGACCCATAGCCCGCCGGTTGGGACTATCGCTCGCTAAAGAGGGCAGAAGCGCACTCTTCAACTGTTGTTCTGAAAGCTTCGTTTGCGCCTTCGCAAGCTCCAGATTTGAAGCGGACAAATTCAAAGTGGTTTCGGCGATTCTCCGCGGTCTCAGACTAAATAAACAACGGTGTGAAAACCAAATCGGTTGGGCAGGGTTTCCAAGTTGTCGTACAATTACCGGGCCTTTCCATTAGTCAAAGGAACAGTGTGATCCATATCCTGCGATCTCGTGCGACGCCACTACAAATTGCGGAAATGCTTCACGATCTTGGCGCTTATATCAAGCCGGCTGTCGATATTCGGCGTGGAATTCTAGCGGGTGGCGGCGCATTACATGCGGACTGCGAATCGGCTTTGCTACAGGATGGCAGCCAACAAGAAGATGTCTGGGGCGCGGATTGGAACCCAACGGCCCAGCAAGTCACTTACGAATCGCTGATCAATATCCGCCCACGCCGGAACAACCGCTCGCTTGAATCCAAGATCCGACTATACGCGAGCAGGTCGCTCAAATCACTCAGCGGCTATTAGGAGGTGTATGAAAGACTGGACGGCCATTCGCGAACGCTATCTGCGCGACAGTGTGCCGGTGCGCTTGGGTGGGCTGGCGGCCAATTTGCGCCGGATCAAATCGTTTGCCGGCCACGAGGCTAATGTGGCTGTTGTGGAAAGTCTGCTGGACGAGAGCAAGTTCTTTATCGAATGGACAGCCCGAGAAGCCGAAGTGGATACGGCAGCGGAATTAGTTGAATTGCAGATACAAATTGCTTTCTGGCAGCGCACGTGGGCCACGATCTGGAATGATCCGATCCAACGCCAACAGATTGCGGAACAATCGCTTGTATGGTCTGATCGCGTTTTGGATATGTCCGGTCTTCTGAACGACTGAGCCCCGCGGGCTTGGCGCTTGCGTTCCCTCGCCGCCGTGCGGCTCGGCGCCGGCTGACGCGGAACGTTGGGCGCACTCTGATGGAAAACAAGCGAACAGCTTCTTGCCCCATACATCTTCCGCGTAGCGATCAGCAATAATCGCATACTCAGCCTCAAAGACGGCAAGGTGACTTTCAGGTACAAGGAATCGGCGACTGATCAAATCAAAACTTCGGAGGTCTCCGCCGAAGAGTTCATCCGCCGCTTCCTTCAGCACGTGCTCCCGAAACGCTTCACCAAGGTTCGCTCTTATTGACAGGTGTTGAGTCCGGCCAACCGGCGCCTGCTCACCAAAGCCCGAGAACTGCTCGGCGCCGGCCGGACAAAACCAGCGCTGAACCCTCTCAAGAACAACAAGACCAGCAAGAACAAACCGAACCCCGGCTGTGCCCGGAATGCGGAGGCGAACTGTTATTCGTGCGCAGACTCAGCCCTGTGAGCCGACAGCCGCCTTGACCATTTCAAAGACAACGACGTGACCAACATTCAACACCACCCATTACGAGTGCCGCCTTTGGCCGGCGACAACCAGCAGGCGCCAGGTTTAATCATCGGCGTTGTGGGAACCCCGTTGTCCAATGATCAAAAAAAAGCCGACCCTCTGTGTCAATAATGGTGAGACACCGACCGGCCCGAACACATCAGCGACGGCTGTGGAATCGACAGATGACCAGATGATCCGCATCCGAACCGACAACCGAGCCCCGATTCGATTGAGCCAGTCTGTTAATGGCCCGGCTGACCGATACCCGACAACGGCTCGGTCCTTTATTGAAACTCCAAACTGAATTCTACTTGTGTTCTTTCCAATCCGGCTTAGTTCAACAAGATTTGTGTGGCGGCTCAGGTGGCTCTTGCGCGAGTTGTCCCTACCCCGCCCCGCGCCAAGTCTTAATACGTTCAAGTCTTAATACGTTAGGTCGCGCTGTCAGTGTCTAACCCTTTCTAGGATCTACAACGAACCAGTAAGGGTCTTGTTCATTTCGGCTCGCTACAAGATACTCATAGCAATGAAACCTTATGCGCCGATTAAACTCATCAACAATCGTTTTGTTTGTTGCCTTATAGCCGTTGAAACCTTGCCGATTCAATAAGAGTACATAGCTAGGCGATATAGGTAAGGTGATCTCAATAGATTCGTACATTAACGCCGGAATCCGATAGTAAGGAGGTCTTTTGTAGGCTTCAGGGTCAAACCAGACGCAGGGCCGGTCTGATGTAATAAATCCTGGGACGGATTGGGTATGAAGGACGGCCATATCTAAGGCTATAAGCAAGGGAGTTTCTACTTCAACCATAAGCCCCAGCATACTTTGCATTGGGTTTTCCACAATGTTTTCTACATCCTCAATTCTTATTCCTCCTTCTTCACTGCTCGGCGGTGTATGTGCAGCAAGTATATCCCTCTCTTCTGGAGTCATAGTTTTTGATTTGCTCTGCATACTCTTCATCATATCTAAAATCGGAGTCCACTGATTACGAGTATGCTCCCGTTGAGCCTTGGTACGGGCATGCATAGCAGCAGTAAATGCGCACAAGGTGATTCTATCTTCGGGAGATATATCTGCCATTGGCTCGAGTGTGTTGCGCCTTACTGTGGCAAACTTACTCTCAAGTTGCTGAAGACCATGCTCCAATACAAGGTCCCTTGTACCATCTATTTTCTTAATGGTGTAAAAGTCTGTTTCCGTGAAAACATTTGTTGGAGCCTTCTTCTTTGTCTTTTGGCCATCCTTAGAGATCACCCAAACATAAGGTTCGTGTCCTTCTGGCGTCTTTCGGTCACACCACGCCTTAAGGTATGACTCAGGAATGGTATGTTGTTTTTTATGCCCGTATGACATAAGCAATACTCACATCAAACGACCTAACGAATATGGTTTTATCCGCAATGCCGAGTGGGCGCATCCGACAGGTAACCTGGCATTGCGGATAAACCTGTTGAACTGAACCGCTGCTTCCGAATCGCCAACTTATCGCGTTCTATGGGGATTGTAAAGCGGAGTGGTATTGCGATCTAGCATCGTCAAAGTAAGACAGACTTCTTTCAATCGACGATTGTCCGAGGAGGAGGGGGCCGTCAGAACATTCCTTTGCTCAAATGCCGCCGACCTTCGCTCTGCCGGCGCGAATTCGACGCCCGACACTGCCCTGAGAGCAGCCAAGTGCGTTATCACGGCGGAGCCACGCAACGGCGCTCGAGGAAGGCGCCCTCGTCTCAATAATGGCGTGCCGAGTTCGATTGGATTGTAGCGTCGATCTGTCGGCGCCGCGCCTGAATGCTCTTATGCTAAACTTCGCGTCTGCGCGAACACGATCCGAGCAAAAGCACCGTGAGAAGACGCAGTACAATGAGGATTTGGATCCGTGGACATCTAGATTATCAGATTATTCGCAAGCGAATACGGGCGGGAGTAGTGTCTTAATCCTGTGTTCTTCCAAGAAAAAAAGAGCAGCCCGAGAATACCCCCAACGGAGTTGGGGGATGCGTTCATTCAATGGCTACATGCAGCGGGGCCGAGCGGTTTGTTGAATACCCCCAACGCAGAGGCTGTGTGAAAATTCAGTCAGTCGATCATCCTCCGGGCTGTGGAGCGGCCACGGCCCGAGGGAGTTGGTCTGTAGCGGCTAGCGGTCGGCCGGCCGGATTTGCCGAGGTG
>JAHFUG010000502.1 GCA_023265195.1 Blastocatellia bacterium
CGGCGTATGCGCTTGGGAGGTTGGGCGCGGGCGCGGCAACCCCGCGGGTACTCTCTCGCCTCCTCGAATTTATTCAGGATGCGAAAGCCGATGTGCGGGCGAGAGCGGCGGATGCGCTTGGGAGTTTGGGCGCGGCCGCGGCAACCCCGCAGGTAATCTCTCGCCTCCTCGAATTGATCCAGGATGCGAACGCCGATGTGCGGGCGACAGCGGCGTATGCGCTTGGGAGGTTGGGCGCGGGCGCGGCAACCCCGCAGGTAATCTCTCGCCTCCTCGAATCGAGTCAGGACGCGAACGACAATGTGCGGGCGACAGCGGCGTATGCGCTTGCGAGTTTGGGCGCGGGCGCGGCAACCCCGCGGGTACTCTCTCGCCTCCTAGAATTGATTCAGGATGCCAACGCCGACGGTGTGCGGATGGGCGCGGCGTGTGCGCTTGGTAGTTTGGGCGCGGGCGCGGCGACCCCGCAGGTAATCTCTCGCCTCCTCGAATTGATCCAGGATGCGAACTCCGGTGTGCGGGAGAGCGCAGCGTATGCGCTTGGGAGTTTGGGCGCGGGCGCGGCAACCCCGCAGGTACTCTCTCGCCTCGTCGAATTGAGTCAGGATGCGAACTCCGGTGTGCGGCTGATCGCGGCGGATGCGCTTGGGAGGTTGGGCGCGGGCGCGGCGACCCCGCAGGTACTCTCTCGCCTCCTCGAATTGATTCAGGATGCGAACGCCGGTGTGCGGGTGATCGCGGCGGATGCGCTTGGGAGGTTGGGCGCGGGCGCCGCAACCCCGCAGGTAATCTCTCGCCTCGTCGAATTGAGTCAGGATGCGGACGACGATGTGCGGGGGAGCGCGGCGTATGCGCTTGAGAGCTTGGGCACGGGCGCGGCAGCGCCCACGATCATTAGACGAATGACCAGCCTCATTGGGAATGGTGACGTTGTTGTAGCCTCTAACCTTGCTTGGTCGCTTGGCCGCGCGCGCGACCGGCTGTCCTCCGAGCAAGCAGACACGTTGATTGCCTTCTGGGCGCGGCAGCTCGATTCAGAGAAATACCTGATGATTGGCGGCGAACACCGGCAACTCGCTTCCGCGGGTTACATCCAGCTTGGTCAGCTCGCCGGCGCTGCCTCAAAGTCAAAGCCCCCTGACAATCAGTCTAAGAAACGGGGGCCGATTAAGAAGCCCCGATCTTGAATGGGCTGCGTTAATCCAAAAGACCGGCGCTGCTCTTCGGTTGTCTCCGCTATATCCGGTATGATTGAGCAATTTCGCGATCTGGAAAGGGCTCACTCCATCCCCTGCTGGGCATTGCGATCCGCGGGACCTGGCAATCCACGTCGGAACGCCGTTCGTGGCTGTCGCCGATCCCGCGCTGGTCGCGTCTATCCTATCCCTGCGAGGCCGCATCCTGGAACGCGCCGTCCAGCGCGGATACGAGTTCATCAACGTGAGACTTGCCGGCGGTCAGCGGCGGACCGATTCGAAAAACATTTCCGTACAAGCCGCCCTTGCCTATCAGCACTCCGCGCTTCATGGCGCCTTCCAAGACTCGGCCGACAAGCTGAGGATCGGGCTCCTTGGTCTTTCGGTCCTTGACGCACTCGATAGCCTGCATCAAGCCCATGCCTCGAACGTCACCTATCGGCTCGTGCTTTTCCTTGAGCTCCTCGAGTCTCTCGCGCAAATAATCGCCCGTTACCCGAGCATTCCGAGGCAGGTCCTCTTCTTGAATTACCTTCAGAGTCGCCAGCGCCGCCGAACACGTAACGGGATTTCCGCCGAACGTCGCGAAGGTGAGCGTTGGAAACCTGTCGGCCACCTCCGGTATGGCCGTCGTACAACCAATAGGCGAGCCGTTAGCCATCCCCTTGGCGAACGTCATGACTTCCGGCTCGACGCCCCAATGCTCGATTCCGCATAAGACGTCTCCGGTCCGTCCCCAACCCGTTTGCACTTCGTCGCAAATGAAGAGGCCGCCGTAGCGGCGGATGATTTCGGTCACCGTCTTGAAGTAGTCTTTCGGAGGCGTTATGAACCCGCCGATGCCCATGATCGGCTCCGCCATGAACGCCGCGATTTCGCCGGTCGTAGAGGTTCGGATCAATTCCTCGACGTCGCGGGCGCACTCGAGCGCGCAGGACTCCGGTTTCAAATTGAAGGGGCACCTGTAGCAATACGGCGCGTGCGCGTGAACGAAGCCTGGAGCCATCGCGGTCCCATGCTTCCACGGGGCGTGCCCGGAAGCCGACATCGCAATCAAAGACCGTCCGTGATAAGCGTGACGCAACGCAATGATCTCGGCGCGTCCGGTGTAGAGGCGAGCAACCAGAATCGCGGCCTCGTTCGCCTCGGTGCCGCTGCTCGTGAAAAAACTCTTATGCAGCGCGCCCGGCGTGATCTCCGCCATCTTTCGCGCCAGGGCGCTCTGAGGCGCATTAACATAAAGGGGCGAGGTATGCGCGATCTTACCGGCCTGAGTGGAAATTGCTTCAACCACTTCGGGCCGCGCGTGTCCAACCGACGTGGTGAGCACGCCACCGAAGCAATCAAGATAGCGATTGCCTTCGGAGTCCCAAACATACATCCCTTCACCGTGGTCGAGCACGAGCGGTTGATCGTATAAAGTAGTGACGCAGGGCCAAATGTACTCTCGCTGAGCAGCTATTGCTTCCGTAGTCATGTCAGACCGTTGTCCCGCTTGCTTCGTCATACCCCCTCCTGTTTGCGGGGCTATTATTGCCCAAACGCGCGGTAAGTATATTCGGAAAGGACTGCGAACACCACTGGCGGCTTGGGCAAGATTGAGCAACGCCGCGCGAAAGAATCCGAGTCCTTTTGACGAATTGCTCGGCTTCTTCTAGTTGCGCTTGGCGGCAGTTTCGTAGCAGATTAACCGCTGATTTACGCTGACTGCGTAACGCTGATCAGCGCAGATCAGCGTTACAGAGTCAGCGTAAATCAGCGGTTTCTTCCGTCGCCGTTTCGCCTGGCTCAAACTGAACCACTACCTGTTTTCCGTATCAAGCTCTATCAACTATCCAGATTGCGAGGGGAGTCCAAGGCGCAACGCCTTCGTGGGACGGGTGTAGTTCCGGGCGTACGACGGCGGGTCGATTTGAGCCCGGAGCGCCGGATCGGCCACGGGTTCGCCGGCTTTCAAAGACAAAGGGATCTCGCCCGCCCAGACTGGAAGATTGTAATCTTGTTCCTCATCTAAAGGCGGACCAGTGCGGATCTTCGCCGACGCCTCGATGAGCGGCAAACAAATAACGGTCGTCGCCTTCATCTCATTTTGAGAGGGCTCGCGGACATCCTCCCATCGTCCCGGAATCATATGCTCGGAGAACGCTCGAAGCGCTTCCAGCTTTTCGCCGGACTCGTGCACGATTCCGCCATTGCCAAAGATGACAACGGACCGATAGTTCATTGAGTGATGAAAGGCGGAACGCGCAAGGACAATGCCGTCCACCAAGGTGACCTCTACGCAAACGTCAACGCTTTCACCTAAACTCCGAAGCAACCGGCTCGCAGCCGAACCGTGAAGGTACAGATTGTCTCCCACTCGTCCATAAGCCGTTGGTATAACGCACGGACGCCCTTCAACAATGAAGCCGACATGACACAAGAAACCCTCGTCCAGTATCCCGTACACCGTGTCCCGATCATACGCCCCGCGCTTGGGTATTCGCTTCAAGGTCGTTCGGCTGCTTGGTATAAAATCATCCATCAGTCGTCACCCATTCCTGTTTTTCAAAGTGTCCCGTCGCGGTTTCAAATCCCGCGCGTAAATCTGTTGATACGCCCAGTAGTTGTTCATCACCTTCGCCACGTAGTCTTTTGTCTCGGGTATCGCTATCTCGAGGAACAATCTATCGCCGTCGCTCGATCGGGCCCTCGCTATCCATCGCTCGACGTTTTGCTCGCCCGTGTTGTAGGACGCCGCCGCCGCCGATGGATTATTCGGAAACAACTTGCCCAAATCGGCTATATGACGCGCGGCCAATCGCACCGCCACCAGAGGATCGTACACGTCGTCCAACTTGAAGTTCTCCATCTTCTCGGCGGCCGCGAGCTTAGCGGCGGTCTCCGGAATAAACTGCAACAGGCCTCGCGCCGACGCGTTGCTTTTTGCCGAGGGATTGAATCGGCTCTCTTGTCTGACCAGAGAAAGTATTAGTCGTGGATCAGTCTTGTCCGGCTTGCAGTAGCGATTGAGCCCGTCAGAGTAAGGCGCTGGGTACAGCATCTCGGCCAGATCGCGGGGCAGGAGCGCAAGCTGATAGTCCTGTGGCAAACCCCTCAGGAGTCCTTCCGCATAGGCGATCGCGTAATGCGATTGATCGCCGCGGTTGCTATACACGGCCAGTGAGTATTGCGGGTCGCCTTGACTTCGGGTGGACGAGCGGAAAGCTGAGCCGTCTTCTTCGGCCTTCGAATCTTCGCCGGCCGCCACTGCTCCGTTCAGCCCGGCAATCCTCAGCTCGGGCATCGCTTCATCGTATAGACCCAGAAACAGCAACTCGGCCGCAAGAACGCTGTGAGAAGGTTCGCCGCGCACCGCGGCGGCGTCTGTGATCGCGCTTCGTCCGGCGGGAATCAGCTTCCGATTTCCAAAAGATGAGTATGAGAGCAAGTGACTGTAGCAGGCTCGCAACTGGGTCAGAATCTCGCCCCGCTCGGCGCCGCCCGTTGTCAATCTCAGGGCCTGAGTCGCGGCGGCTTTGGCCTCCGCGTATCTCGCTCCCGATAGCGCCGTTCCGGCTTGCTTCTGGTAGGCGTGCAGTAATGGCTCGACGATTCGGCGGCCTTGATCCGCCGCGGCAATGGCCTGAAGCCGCTCGGTGGCGCGGTGACCGTAATAGCCGTCTCGCTCTTCCGGAATCGCCAGGTACAATCGAACCGCTTCGCTCAATCGGCCCATTTGCTCCAGCACGCGGATTCGCATGAAAGCGGCTTCGCCTTTCGCTGGAGCCCCTATGATGCGGGCGCTGATCGGATGAGCTTGCAGCCTCGTAAACAACTCGAGCGCTGTTTCATTGGCGCCGCGGGCCAACTCGATCTTCGCCCGGTTGAATAGTCCGACAACGGCCAGAGGTCCTCCCGCAAAACGCTCTTCCATTCTCTTCGACCATTCAATCGCTTCGCCGTCCTTACCCGCGTACCGGAGACAGTCGACAAGGTTTCGGTACGCGCTGTCCAAACGCTCTCCTTTCGGATAGGCGGTGATGAATTCACCGTAACGCGCCGCGGCTTCGACATAGCGGCGGGCCTTCTGCAGCGCCGTGCCAACGAAGTAAAACCCTTCTTCGCCGTCTTTCCT
>JAHFUG010000121.1 GCA_023265195.1 Blastocatellia bacterium
TTGGCTGTTCATAAGGGCCAAGTGGCCAACTACCAGGGTGGCCAGGCTGAGGTCATCTATCTCGTCTCGTCTGCCGAGACAATAGCAAAGACTGACCTCATTTGGTGTTTCACTGACGGGCACGCAGTTGAGGGAATTACAGAGTTCTTCGACAGTCTCGATGAACTTCCAAAAGTTGTTTGGGGCGCCGTCGAGACGTGGCGGTGGGTGGCCGTTGGTTGTTTCAAGACCCAGACGTTAAACGTCGCAAACAGGCAGCGTTTCTAGTTCACAGCCGGTTTCCCTGGGAACTGGTTGAACAAGTGGCGGTCATAAATCAGCGTGTCGCAACTGGCGATCGCCTGGCGTCGCCTTGAAGGCACGCTTGATCAATTCATAGAAAGCGGAATGCTCGCGGCCTAAAAAAACTTGATCCGTTTGTTAACTTTGGGGCGACCAAGGGACCCTAGGAGCAGTACACCCGGCGCCACCGCGAGTCTGGCTCCATGTGAACTCATCAAGTAAATTCCTTCCTTGGTTGATTTTGAAGAAACCGGCTAATCTCGCCAAAGATCCGCGATGCTGTACAGAGTTGTCGAAGGTCGAAGATTACTGGTATTCGCCTTGGAGCGTGAATGAGGCCCAAAAGAAAGGCGCCCGCCAATTCGAGTTCTTTCTCAACGCGATCTGCGCGGCCCTGAGCGCCGCGGCTGGAGATTTTCTCTTTTCGAGAGTGGCAGTGTAAAAGACCTTCATCAGTTCCGCGGTCGCCCGGTCGGCAACCTTCCACAGACTCGCCATCACGCGCCGGGACCCCGCGTACATAAAGCCGCGTGTCAGCCCTATCAGCCCTTCACCGCTTGTGTGTTTGCCCAGGGCTGTTTGGCAGGCGCTCAGCACCACTAGCTCCGCCGGCAAGCTCAGGTCATAGATGTCGTGCAGCCTGAGGAAGCCGTTCTTCGGTCCGCCTTGCTCATCAACCAGCGATAGCACTACGGCAGAACGATCCGGAGCCTGTGTGTCTAATAGCCCGTGCGCCGCGAAGTGTATTATTCGGTATTGAGCTAACCGGGAGTCCATAGCCATCTCCCTGTTTGCTTCGAAGTCGAGCGCCAACATTACGTCTTCCGGGTGCGCGAGCGAGGCCACGGCCGCGGCCTCTTGCCTTGTGAAGTTCAAGCGCGTGAAGCTGAGCCTTGCATTAGTCACCTCCGGTTCGCTGGAAGCTGAAAGCGACTCGGCTTTGGCGAATGCCGTATTTGTGAACGTCACCTCGCCAACTCTTTCGTCCGCTCTATCGGCAGTTCGCGTTGCCAGGCCGGGCATGCGGGCCTTGAGTCTCACGTCCGAGTTGTCATAGACCGGATCTCCGATTATCGCGATCTGCTTGGGCGCGGTCGCCCGTCCGCGGGTCTCCCTTCGGATCAAGGCCAGGGTGGACGCCGATGGCAGGCTCACAACCTCGTGCCGCCGTATCAAAGGCTGCGATCGAGCGATGGGATCCGGCAACGCGGCAAAGGGCAGATATTGCAATGTCTCATCAGCCACGATGAGCAGGCGCGTTCTTCCATAATTGCCCGGCAAGTGTCCTAGCAACGTTCGGCTCAGAATCGTAGCGGCCTTATCGTAGTCGGCATCGGCCCGAGCAATTCGTGAACGCCTCTCTTCTTCAGTTTCGAATCTGACCTTGTTGTTGCGCTCGGTCAACAAACGGTATACTTCGCGAGCTCTCGCATCAATCTCCGATGAATCTCCCACCTCGAAGCTGATCATCGAATGTTTTGTTATCGCCCACAAATATGCTCTCCGTTCGCCAAGTGCATACTCGAGCAAAAGCGTGTTAGGGTCCAGCACGTCTCGTTGAATCTGGTCGAGCGTCAAGGAAGCGGGCTGAGTCAGCCCCGCGTAACGGGGACTCTGAACGCGCATCTGTCCCTGAAGCGCTTGCAACTCGGTAATAAGCGCTTCGATTTCCCATCGTACGGCGGCCGCTTGCTGGTCGGTATGTTTACCGGCCAGCATCCTGATTTGCTCCTCGCCCTTCGCGTTGAGCTGGCGCTTCAACGTCCGTTCTCGCTCCAGCAGCTCCGCATCAACGCCGCGCCTGACTTCGGAGTAAGGCTCTTTGAGCGCCTCCAGCAGATTGCGGGCAAGCCCTCGTTCGTTCGCCTGAAATGCAGCCCGGTCGTAACCCTGCCCTGGGTGCAGTTGATGCAGCCTCATCAAGAGGTCAATGTAGAATTTGTAGTATTGTCTTACGGAAGCGAAGTAACTCGTGCGTATGTCACGGCTGGCGATTCTTCCACGAATGGACTCAATGATGCCCAGTGCTGATTCAATATGCGTCCTGGCGCTTGCATAGTCGCCCGCCTCGTATTCGACGTGAGCCAGGGCGTTCAACGCTGAAGCTAACTCTTTCACGTCGCCGACGCCGTCGGCCAGTGAAATGACCCGAGACAACATTTGACGGGCCCCTTCGACATCGCCGAGTTTGTTCGAGTCCCATGCGACGCGATTCAGCGCGACGGCTTCACGCTGTGCGTTGCCCATTCGCCGATAGATTTCAAGGGCGGTTTTATCATACTCAAGCGCCGCGGCGTGCTTCCCAAGTCTGAAGGAAAGACTCGACAGCGACATCAGCGTTGCTGCCTCACTGGCGCGATCTTTGACCATTCGTTCCAGTTCGAGCGCCCTAGTCAGATACTCGAGCGCTTTGTCGTAGTCAGCCAGTTCCAGATAAGACGACCCGATTCCGTGAAGCGCAATAGCCTCATATCGTCCGTTGTCGACTCCGCGCCAAAGCGGCAGAGCCTGATTGAAATAGTCGAGCGCCTTTTGATAGTCGCAGAGTTGTTGGTAGATGCAACCGATTCCGTTAAGGATCACCCCCTCGCCTTGCTTGTGACCTGAACGGCGTTTGAGCGGCAGTGCTTGAAGCAAACAATCGAGCGCCTTCTGGGATTCGGACACTTCTATGTAGGTCAGCGCCAGATTGTTCAACGCGGTGCCTTCCATCTCAGAGTCGCTCGCGTACTGGCTGATCGTCCTGGCTTGCTGAAAATACTCGATCGCGCGCTGGTATTCGTTTGCAGCTTTATAAACCCAGCCGATGTCGTTTAGGCCCTCCGCTTGTTCGCGATGGTCGCCGATGCTCGCCGAGAACGCGATGGCTAGATGGTAATAGTCGAGAGCTTTCGGATTGTTCCTTTGGTTGAGAAGAACTTTGGCGGTTTCTCGAAGAACGCCCGCGGTCAATATCTGGTCACCCATGTCCCGGCAAATCGAGAGGGCTTCCTCGAACTGCTTCAACGCCGCCGGCAAATCGCCGAAGACTCGGTCCAAAACGCCGGTGAAGAAGAGGCAAGCCGCCATTTCGTCTCGATCACCGATAGCCTGGAACAAGGCGAGCGCTTCTTTGAATTTCTCAAAGGCTCGTTTGTTGGAAATGGGTGTCCTTTCTTCAAAAAGGTGCAGCGCCTCCCTTGCGATCCTCTCGGCCGAAATGCGGCTCGCGTCCTCAGGCAAGCCTGGCCGGGTTTCGAGGAGCGAGACTTCGTATCGCCCTCTGGAAGCTGTTTTGGCGAGCACTCTTATCTCCAGCGCATAGACGCCCGGCCTGTCGGCGATAAATGAAATGGCCTCAATGCCCTTATCGCCAAACGGACCATCCGTTTGAACAAGCTCCTTTCCGTCGGGATCGCGAAGAGTAACTACGACGTCTATGCCTTTCTGATCCACAAGAATTCGAGCGTAGTGACCGCCGGAGATTTCAATTCGGTATCGATGCGAGTCACCGCCCTCGAGGTATCTCTCGACGGGTTTTCCAACGACGAGAAGAAGGTTCTCTTGCGCCTGCCGCGGAAACCGCGCGGGCGCGCCGGTCGACGCGTAAACGCAAAGAACCCCGGCGATCCCGGTTATTGAGATTAATAAAAGTACCCTGGATAAGGATACAGGTATCGACGTCACGCGGGAAAAGTAGCGAGAGTGGCGGAAAATACTCATCGCGGGCTTCACCTGACCTCGGCCGACCGACGAAGGTTGCGGCCATCTCCCTGGCGATTCCAGACGGCCCGAAAAGGCTACGCCTCGGACCCATATGAACCGATTTTCATTACAGGGCCCGACTATTTGACTGTGCGCTATCGCGATTATTCGGGGCGCGTATTACACCACAACCAACCCGGTTGATCAAGAGGCATCTGACGACAGCGATTCTGATCGCCTATTTTCCGGAACCGTATCCGGAATTCACGCGGTCGCGGCCAGCTCCGGCTCCACACGCGCGGAAGATGGCTTGAGCTCGGTCGTCATCAGCAGGTCACCGCCGCACGCCAAAATATTGGCCAGCGCCGAGAGCACTGTTGCAGTCGTAAAGAGCCGGTTCTGATCTCGCGCGATGATGCCAAATCCCACGGCAAGGTCCAGCTTCCACTCCTTGATGCGCCAGGGCTCTTTCTCGCCGATTTCCGGAACTCGCATCATAGGCGCTGAATTGAATCCACCATCAGCCTTCTGATAATTCAACAGGCTGACGACGCCTTGTTTCACCTCGCTGCTTGCAGCCAACGAGCTGTCGAGCAGCAAGAGTATCTTGATGGCGAGCGCGGTTTCGAAGGACTCGTTCTTGCCGAGGGTGGCGTCTCCCCAGCTTCCTCCCTCACCTTGCATCGAAAGGATGCGTTCAACCAATCGGTCCCGGGATTCCGAGCTCGGAATGCAGCCGCTCTTTTGCATAGCCAGTAAGCAGTGAAAAGTGGAATACATCTGTCCATCCCACCAGTATGCCTCCCAGAGTCCGTCAGGCTCCTGCCGCTGCTTTATGAACTCCAGGCCCTTGCGAATGACCTTATCGCCGGCGGGAAAGCCGGCCATCAGTAGAACCTCAATAACGGCGGCGGTGACTTCAACATGACTGCACGTATAGCCGGCTGCTTCGGGACCCAACGCTCGTTCCAGATAAGTGCTGAAGCCGCCATCGGGCTGCTGGTATTGCGTGAGGCCGCGGATTCCCGCATCGATCGTCGCTCGGTCAATATCGCCCAGCGAAAGCAAGAGGTTGATCACCCACGCGGTTGTGTCCCCGTCTTCGCCGATTAGATTTTCAACGAAGATTCGATCAGCAGCCCGGCTTTTTGCCAGATCAACGGCGGACCAACCGTAGTCGCGCCGTTTTGCCATCAAGTCGACCGCGAGACTTCCCAGGGTCTCGCGCGGAAGACTGGTCTCGCCGCCGCCGCCAGCTTGCTTCGCCCATTCCAGCAGCGCGACTCCAACGTAGCCGCTGACCCAATTCGGAAGCTGGCCTCGGGTCATCAGGAAGTCTTCAAAGCCAATTCCGGGCTTGTATTCGCTGAGCAAAAAAGCCGCCGCCCGCCGAGCGGCGCGCGAGACGCTGGATGCCACTAATGGAACCGGATGCAAAACTACACCATCGGACGTCGCGCCATCCTCGATGCTGTTCTCGGGTATCAGCGTGTAGCGGTATTTGTCGGTTTGCAGCAAGGCTCTACGGCAGCGCTTCGAGATGTTGGAGCCGCTGACATGAATGTGCATTTGAAACGAATCCAGAAACTTGTGCCAACGCGGACACCAGATGTGGTCAACACATTGACGCGCACGCTCACAATGATCGATCACCAGTTCAAGGTAGCTCTCCGCGCGCCCCGACAAATAAAAGTGCTTCCCGATAATCTCGATAGTCCCGTGGTATCCCGCGCCGTTTATTCTGTCCTGGAGGTCACAGCCGGTTATGAGGTCAGTCAGCAGGTGAGAGTACCTGCACGCCCTTAAGTCTTCCTTCCAGTCACGAAAATCGTCGACCAGTTGCTGAGCGGCATAATACAGGTCAAATGAGCGAAAGAGAGGCTTGAGATACTCATCGCGGTTCGTCAAGGTACACATCGCCAACGGTATTAGCTTTGCCATGGCGAATCGCCTTGAAATGATGACGATCAAGTCACGGGGCCTGTAGGGCTCCAGCTTCTTGTAGTGATGACGGCGTTCGAGCGCCATGGCGAGACTGTACTGACGATGGAGACGGCCTATGCTTTGCCAGGGTATCGGCGCCGTCCCAAATATCTCGGCAAGGATTTCGTGCGCCTTCATCGCGCACGCATTGCTGACTAGAATACTCTCGATGGGGACGTCGTCTTTATGATGATCGATCAGCGCATCGGCCAATGTTAAATGGTACGTGTAGAACAGACCAACCAGGGACAGCTTCCGCAGATTAGCCACGCCCAACTCCGGAAAAGTATCCAGAAAAAGTAAGGGGAAATACGTGTAAAGATTGGCCCCTTCTCGCGCCTCCGCAAGGTGCGCAAAATCGCGGCTGCCCTTGAGGGCGTCGTACCCGGGCATCTTCGCCGCAAGTCTCTCGAAGTTCGCCCAGACCTCGCGCCCCTCGGCGTAGACATCGACGTTGGGCGGCTCAGCCATTGTGTCGGACATGAATGTCGATTCCTTCCTCCAGGCGGCTTTGTCGTCTGGCGTCAAAGTAATCAATTGATGGCCAGGTAGGCTACGGCGAAGCTACTCTCGAAACTTGAATTCTCCCATCGCAGCCGTGTGCCGGAAGCGAATGAAGGCGCACCCGCTCTTTCGGGCTGTGACTTGAAGTCGCTGATGCGCAGACGTCCCCCGACGTTGACCTCGGCGAAATCTATGTAGCCCGCCCCCTTGCTTCTCCAGAAGTCAACGAGTTTCAGAAGACGGCCGCCCGAACCTTCCGCCAACGACGGAATCCGCGAGAGGTCGACTTCCGCTTCCACGATTCGAGCCCCTGTCTCCCACTTGCCGCTGAAGTACGGCGCATAAGGATCCGCGCGGTGGGCGACGATCCTGACATCCGTTGCCAACATCAACCGCAGATTCTCCTTAACGAACCGCTCGTAATACGTCCATTCGCGAGGCCCGGTCTCTTTGATTCGTTCCCACAAGAATCGGTGCTGCTCTTCATATGGCCGCATCAGGACCAGCACCTGACCGTGAAGGTCTTCATTCAAGTTCAAAATGATGTTGCAAGACGAAACGTTTACTTCGGGAGGCCGTGTTGTCAGGACCAGGCCCTGCCGGGTGTTTCCTGCCCGCCCGTTGGTTGCCGCGTGAGCCGTGGCGGCAAGCGCCGCGGCTACGAGCAAACCGATTACCTGCCGGCGCGAGACGGTCAGCGGTTTTGGCGCAGGCTCGAAGTTTCGGAAACTAATTGCAAGGGTCACTAGCAGACTCGACAGCGCGATAAAGCCCAGATAGTAGACCCACTGTTTAACGGGCGTTCCGGTGTGTCCATTAACGGCGGAGGAAATGATGCTGTTCGCGCCAATCACGATCAGCGCGGGCACGTACGCCGAGGACAAAACCAGCAGAAGACGACGGGGATATGTGGCGGCCGGAAAGTGCTGCATCAACTCCCGGAAGAACAGATGGAAGAAGCTTGCAAACAGCGCGAGTCCGAGCAGCAGCCAGATCACGCCCAGTAGTCCTCGATAGATTCCCGGCAGGCCGGCCATCGCAAGCGCTCTTCCTACATCTCCTCCGGCTGAGCGCCCCGTACTGAATAGCCCGCTGGCCGTAGCAAAACCCGCTGAGGAGAGGGCTCCAACCAGAATCGCAAGAAGTTTCAGATGCGTATTCTTCACACCGGTCGCCACCAGACCCAGCATCAAGGGAGCCGCAATCAGGGTTACCAATGGTCCGGCGAGAAGAACCAGCACCTCCTTCCATGCGCCCGAACCAAAAGGAAAAACGTAAACGGCGTTCCCGCCGCTGATGCCGATCCGTGCGGAAGGGAAATAGCCCCCGAGGGCGACCGCCGTGCAGCCGTGAGTCATCTCATGAACAAACACCATGCAGTAGACGACTACATACGACGCAAGGGTGATCATAACGCTCAGTATCAAGATGTCTCGGGCGCTACTTCGCACTGTCATTGCTCTTTCTCCGGTTGCGGATGAGCTTGAATACCGTGTTTTGCAGCAGTCGATACGCGAACATAAAAAAGAAGAGGCTCGTCAGCAGTCTTCCCACGTTCTGTAGAATCGCCTGAGCGCCTTTGTTTGATCCCTTTGCTATTTCGTGTACCGTGTTGGCGAGCGTGCTGACGCGGGCCGGAGCAAAGGCAATCAGAAAGAAAACAAAACTGGTGAAGAGGGCAAGGGTCATAAATGAATAGAAGATAAGAAGGAGCTTTTTTCCTTTGCCGGAGACTTCATTCAGAATCGGCATGTCTCTTCTCAGGCCCAGACTCCAGAAGACGGCTTCCTTGGCAACCCTCCAGCCGCGCGTCCTCAAATTGACCAATCCGCTCAGATCCACGAGGAGCCAGTAGCCGTCAAACTTTAGAATCGGGTTCAGCGAGAATAAGACCATCGAATCCACGGAGAGAATGACAACCGCGCAGTGCGTGTCTCCGGTCATCAGATAAATCAGATAGAGCGGGATCGTAGTCAGAAGTTGAAAATAAATGCCGCCAATGTCGATGACCGCCCTCTTTTTTCCTGGCAGCCTCCACGCGTTTGAAAGGTTTACGTAGAGCGAAGGAAAAATCATGTACAGCAGAAAGCCTATGGGTCCATGTTCGCACCGATAACGGCGGCAGGCCGTTGCATGGCCGAATTCATGAAACAGCGCCGTAGCCAGTATGAGGGCATAGTCAATTAAGATGTCCTTCGGACCGAATGTGACCGCTGGGCGAGCGGCGAACCAGTTACTCAGGAATACAAGCTGCACAATCAGCATCGCGCCTACGGCGGTCAGCACAAAGGCAGGTTCAAAGAACCAGATGAGACGGCGCGTGATTCTCTCCGCGATCCGCGGCGAGATTAGCGGGAGACGGAATACCAATTCGAACGAATGCGTCTTCGTCCGCGGCGGCGGTTTCTTCCCGTTCTCGCGGCTGTTTGTCTGATGAGCCTTCCCGACCTCCTCGATGAGATGGTGGGGGCCTATCAACTTGGAGAGTTTCTCGAACATCTGCTCTCCGGACACGGGTATTGCCTGCCCCGCGGAGATAGTCCGAGCGACTTCGTCCACTGTCCGGCTTCCGTCGAACAATTCCAGTATGTTTTTCAACTCCTCGGAGACTACAAAGCTCTTGTCATGGCCCGATCTGACGACATATCTGGGCTGGGTTGACGACGAGTCCAGCGGAAAGATCTCCACGTCGTCTTTGATCCGGTAGGTCCTGCCGGATTCGGGATGGACCTCAGTGATAGTAGCGGCGGCGCTAGCCATCGTATTCTCCATTTAGGTGACGTTAAAAAATAACTTCCCGTCTTATGCCGCGTAGCGGCGGCTGACTTTAGCCGTGTACTTCAGTGCACGGCAGCGAGAGGAATGAAGCACCCAGTCGCGTCAGCGACGGTTGATTAGCCCTTCTATTCAGCCGTCGCTGACGCGACGAGGATTATATGGCTTTCCCGTGTGCAGGCATTGAAATGCCTGCCTAAATTCAGCCGCCGCTACGCGGCCATAAGGGCAAAACCAGGAAGTTCCTTTATGCCTCCTTAGTCAACAGCCAGTGTTTGCTACTCTACAAGCAAGATTGATGAAAGGGTAATCTGGCGGCCACCAAAGCGAAAACCAGGGCCGCCAAATTACGGTACGACCTGCTACACAACCTGCTAAACGCGATGTGCAGAGTCTCTACGGAACTCGCCCTTCTCTCGGATTATCAAGCGGGCGGCTGCTCTTCCGAAAGGCAAGTGCCGTTGACAATGCACTGTACGCATTCGCCGCAGACGGTTTCGGTGCAAGCTTGCTGCGTACAAGGAGCGTGGGCGCCTTCGCAGCTGCAAGCATGTGAACCCTCGCAACTGCAACTGTGGAAAAGGCACCATTGCGCCTCATTCAAGTGCAGGATCTGCATTTCGAGCCTTTCTTCCAACTCCTCGATCGACAGATTCGCCAGCACGTCGTCGTTGAGCGGTTGAATCTCGAAAGGTAGAAGCGCCTTCTGATCTTTTTTCATGGATTACCTCCTTTCATCGGGATTTGGACCGATTGCCATCTCGAAGCTCGGTTTAGACCCTCTCCATTAATGGACAATCGGAAGCGCAGGCCGCGAGAGCCAGCCTGCGACGTGCGTGAATTCAGTTAGCCTTGATCATATCCAAGTGACCGCGGCTTCCTGGACGGAGCACACGTTTGAGAGCCGGGTGCGGTGATGATGAAAAACCATAGGCTCCTTTAGTCGAATCGCGTGTGTTATCCGTGATTCCGCGCCGAGCCGCACAACGCCGCCCCGCGTACGGATATGCTGATCGGAGCGACCCTTCTTTGATCAGCCCATCAGTCCTGCTTCAGCTCCAGTCGTGGCCTCGTGTATGACCGGCGCGCCCGTCGCCTGTTTTTGGGTTGCCGCCGGCAGGCCATCCCTGAAGAGCCTCTGCGCGACGTATAAGAAATTGTCCTGAAAGTCATAGCAGGCCGGCGCGAAGATCGTTCCCTTACAGCCGATCGGAAGCGAGGCGCAGCCCCCAAAATGAAACATGGCGTACTTGCAGTCCTTGCACTCATTGATCGTGGCTGGGGAACGTGAGAGCCAGTCCAGGTTGTATGAATTCAGCACCGGGCCGTCGCTCGAGTAGGTGCCGGTTTCGTGACCGGCGATTCCGACCGAGTCCCAACAACTGTATATCTTCCCGAAGGCGTCGAAGATATACAGGCCAGTCGTGGCGGCGCACGGCTCCATATTGCTGTTGAACAGCCCAGCCAGCTTGTTCTTGATGTAGACCCTGAGTTTGCTTTCAATTCCGTCGTCGGGAAGAAAGATCTTAAGCGCCTTCGGTTTTTGTTCTGCTTTCGCCACCGGCACAGGCGTAGCCTGTTCTATGGCGCGCGCCGAGGAGTGGGAGAGCTTGATTATCTCCCGGTGCATATGGTGAATCGCCATCTGCGGGAAGACCGGCGAATCGAAGCCCTGATGGAACATGTGAATGGGATACGTGTATATTCCGAAGCCCTTGTATTGGTTGAATCCTTCCCGCTCCAGTTCGTCGGTCAGCACCTTTGTCGTCGCAACATTGTTGAAGTCAACGTGAAATCGCACCGATACGCGAGTGCCGCGTTCAAGGGCCAGTTTCATATTTCGCAGGATGCGTTCGAACGTGCCGTCCTTGTGACGCGGCCCGATTCGTTTCCGGTCATGAAATTCTTTTGGTCCGTCGAGCGTTACCTGAAGAAACTGAATCTTGTCAGGTCCGAGCAGGTGAAGATAGTTATGCAGGTCGACGGCATTGGTTATCGCCGAGAACGAGTAGCCTCGATCGAGCCCCTTCTGGACCATATATTCGACGATCGGAAGGGTCTCGAGCATGAGCGGCTCCCCGCCGTAGAGCGTGATGCCTTGCTTGGTCGTCGGGCTGGTCTCCTGGCCCGCGAACCGGTCCGCCACGAGCATATCCATGCAGGTAAAGGCGGCATCGACCTCCCGCTCGGTCATTACGTTCTGGAGCACCTTCAACTTGTTGAGCTGAACTCGCGTATCGGCCTCAAAACAATACGGGCATCGCAAATTGCATTCGTACGATGGGACAAGCATGAAAGTGGGCGCAACGTGAGAGACCTTCTTGGTGTGCAGGAAGCCGGCCAGGCGAGAGACATAACTCCGCTCTTCTCCTGACGACATATTCGTCAAGTAACCACGCTTCTTCAGCATTTCGACGCTGTCCGGGGATGCTTCTCCAATCTCGCGGCCTCGCAGCGTTTCACCTACGATTTCCTGGTCCTTGATGTGCCAGGTATGAGCGGGGTCGACCCGGTCCAACAGATACCTGACCACTTCGGGTGAGACCTTGTCTACGGCGCCGGAGTAGCCGTGCACCAGATAGTACTCATCTGTTTCAGGAATGTGCGTGTAGATGACGTAGTTGCTCGCTTTCATATTTCCTCCCTCGCCGGAAATTCGTGCTAACAAGAGGTCGATTCAGCAATCGTGATCTAGTTAACTCGGCTCTGCGCATCGCCAGACACTCTTCGGGCTTCGCTGACCGCGGCGGGATTCGGGCTTCTCTGACCGCAGCGGGATTCGATCCTGGCTGACGGATGGCGGGAACCAAGCGGCTAGAAATCAATAAAGAACCGCGCCGGTCGGAAGCTCCCACGCTGCTGGACGGCACACTCGACCTATCACCCCGCGGTCAAGTAGTGGCCAGCCATTTGGCTTTCTTCGGAAAAACGAGCGCTCGCACAGGCCGCTTTACAGAGGGGGAATCCTGACCTAGGAAGAGAGTCCCAACCTCTCGCGACAACCGCCTACGACGGAATGAGATACTATGACCGCGACGCGGTGCGGAGGCGTGTGATTTTCGGAATTCCGAAAATCACACGCTATTGATCGTCATTATTTGGTATGATACGCGCCGCTTTGTCTTATCTTAGCGATCAACTCTAATCAATATGTGGCGGTGTTCGGAATTGGATGTCGCCATGAGTATCTTTTGTGTCGGTCTCATCGTCGTAGCGAGGGAGCAACGTGGCCGTCGCGATGGAGCGAGCAGAATGTCCGGGCGTAGCCCTAGATCGGGCGTTTAGACTTGCTTACTACATACATAAGGACAAACAGACGGCGCTTCAAATCGCGGCTTCGGCAATGACCCGGCTGGAGACCACCACCGCGGCGCAGGATAAACGTCTCTACTACACTCCTAAGGGACGGCCCCTTTCTGACTCTTTGAAGTCCAACGGCTTCAGAAACAAGGTCACCCTCAACAACCTCGACTTGCTTCAACTGCTGGTTTTCATAGAGTCCGAGCCGTACGAAAAACAAAGGGAGTCCGGTAACAACTGCCGCGAGATATCTGAGGACGACATGGTGGTTCACTTCATCAAGCACCTCGTCACCATGACGATGAAGCGAAACTCGTTCTACGTCGTGCTTGGCGTCTGCCGCCTCCTGTACAACTACAGCACGTCGGAAACCATGGATATTTACACGGTCTTACTGCAGGACCCCGACCGCACCAAGGATGACCACTACTATCGCTCGCGCAAGGGACGCCTCATGCGGGAAATCAAGGCGCGATTCGGAGGGCTCATAAGCCCGTGCAGGGGGCCCCATGGCGAAGAGCGCTTCTGCTCTCTGGAACACCCCGATCGGTATGTCGGCCTGGTACGGGAGTCGTTGAATCTATTCAGCCCCTGGCGAGCCTTCTGCCCCGTACCCGCCGGATTCAACCCTACTCGTGATCTGCTGGCATGCCTGTCATCCCAAGGCCGCGTCCTCGACGACGATCACCGGGCTGAAGCGAATAGAATTCACGCCATACTTCATCCTGATTGTTTCGGTCGCCTCACCCAGGCGCTGGCGTTCGGTCACCCGGAAAGCCGCCTGTCCCTCCCCCATTTCTTCCTCTCGCGCGGAAACAACGGCGGCAATGGAAATGGCGGCGGGCGTTCCGACCGCGGGAGGCCTCCGGAACTGGACGAGAAGGATCGGGCTGGAATCACGCAATGTCTTGAAGATCAGGCGGCCCGTCGCCGTGCGGTGAACGGCAGGATGTTTCGCGTAAGAATCGACGGCGAAGAGTGTGCGGCGATCGATCTAGGAAAATCGAACTCCGTTCGAATCGAAGTCGATCCGGCCGCGACAATGATCGAAGTGATAGCCCGGGATGCTTGCGGCGAGGTTCTCATGGCGACGCACCTCCTGAATTTGGAGCAGCCCGAGGCCCATGTCTACGTGATCAGGCTGGAAGGCGGCCAGGAAATATCATTTGAATTCCAACCTCGAAGTGAAAGTGAACGCGGCCAGATATCGCTGGCGATCAAGTACGATGCTACCTCGCGCAGCGGCCGAACGGCCTGGCTTCAGCACTTGAAGAGGCGATTACGTAGAAGCCAAGAGTCGAGCAGGCACAAAGAGCCCCGCTCCGTCAGGGCTCTATTGGCGTTGTCAACGGCGCTGGTTGTGACGGGCGCTGTCCTTCTCTACATACAGATCACGAGGGTGTCGCCCGGCCGGATTCCGGTAACGATCTCGGACAATTCGCCCGCCGCGGGTCAGTCACACGCTCCGAGCGGCAGAGAAGCACCGGGAAACTCTCAGCCGGATATTAAGACGCCGTCAGGGCCGCGGCCGCATAGCCGCGATGAGGCTCGCGGTCGAAGAAAGGCTACGAATCCGCGGGGAACGCGTCATGAAGATTCGAAGTTGATTGCCGGCGCCGCTCGACTTGGTTCACCTTCTTTGGACGACGCGACAAGAGAGCCTGATTCGAACTTCACTCGCGCGTCACTCCTCAATGTCAGGTTGATATACGTGGAGTGCCGCGGAGATGAGCGAGTCGCCACCGTACTCCGCGATGTCTTGACGTCCGAGCTGCAAGCCTCGGGACGATTCAAAGTTTCTGACCGGGATCATGCCGACGCCGCGCTCAAAGTGTCGGCCACGCCTCTTCGACAAACGGCGGTTCGCGAACACAACGAGAACAGAATTGCGCGCGTCCGCGAAGGCGTAAGAGTCCGCGCGCAACTGGTGAATGCGGCGGGCGAAGTCGTCTGGCAAACAGTCAAGACGGTCGCCGGAGACCTCAACGCGTTACCCGCAAGGGAAGCGGCCGCTGGGATGTTACAGAATATCGAGCGGCGTATCCGCGAGTTGGAGAAAGTCCGGAAATGACCTTTGCCGTAAGAACACCAACGGCGCTCGCGTGCGGTAAGCGCCCGGTATCGCGCCTTCACCGGACACGCCGGATCAGCAAGCGATACTTCCGGCCGCTGCGGTTCCGCGGCTAACGTCAGAGAGTCTCATCTCGTGGGAGGCTTGAATAATGAAAATTCTCCTTTGTCCGCTTGCAAGCCACGGGTTCGTCTATCCGCTTATTGGTATAGCGAAGACTCTCCAGTCGCGCGGTCATGAAGCGGCGTTCGTCACCGGCCCGGCATTTGCCCAGTCGCTCGAAGAGGCGGGGCTTCACCGAATTCCCCGAGGCTCCAAGGACGGAGAGAGTTTTGAGGTGGCGCACTGGGGAAGACCTTTCCCGGTCGCGATGCAGCTCAAACATATCGAATATGCCCTCTGCAAATTCCCGGCCGATATTCTTGTTACGACTCAGCTCGCGATGGGAGCGCTATTCGTAGGCGAGTTGAGGAAGCTGCCCGTTGCCGTCCTGGGACTGGCCACTTATCTTTGGCCTTCCTGGCCGCTGAATCACAAGCCTGAGTCTGAGCAAGAACGACGGCTCGAGTGGCGGTATGGAGATATGATTGGCTTCTACCACGAATGCCGAGCTGCATTCGGGCTGTCACCTGTCGATGCGAACCATCCGCAAACCCCGCTAAGGGGCGACCTGTTAATGGTCCAGAGCATACCCGAGCTCCACGTAACAGAATTCGAGTTGCCACCCAGGGTACACCTCATTGGAAGTTGCGGTTGGGAACCTGAGACCGTGGACAACGATCTGCTGGCCTGGATCGAGACCGGCATTGCGGCGGCTGAGCCCATCGTCTATGCGCAGCCGGGCAGATCATTTGGCTCATTCAGTTTTTGGAGAGCGCTTTGCGAGGCGCTCAAGGATAAACGGGTCAGGGTCGTCGCCGACATACAAAAAGAAGATAGCGAAATCGGTGAAATCCCGAAAAACTTCTATGTGGGGCCGCATGTCCCTCAGGGGAAAGTCTTGCCATATTGCTCCGGAGTCGTGACCACGGGACACACTACGTCCGTATTAGGCGCGCTCACTCACGGATTGCCTTCATTGCTGCTGCCTCATGGCAGCGCCTCGGATGATATCGCCGAGCATTGTGAACGGGCCGGAGTAGCCATCTGCTTCTATAACCACAAGGAAGGAGTCACGGTCGACTTTGTGGAAAAGGCGGTAAACGATCTCCTGGTGAATCGCGATCTCAAAGAACGCGCAAAGGAGATGCGGGCGGCTTTTGCGCGAGCCGGGGGAATCAACCGCGCGGCGGACCTGATCGAACAGCTCGCCGGTGAAAAGAACGGCCTTCGCTTCGGTGCGCCGCTCAGCCCCACTATTGAGGCCATCAATGATCCGGTAGTGCGGGCGGCGGTCAACGATGAGTTTGACGACGGCTCCAAACTCAGGGTGGATACGACCGTGGTTCAAACCAATATCAGACCACCTGATGTCGGGGAATTTGAGATGAGCCCTTCCTGATCAAAGTGCCGACGAATGGGCGACGGTATCAGGAATTGTGTTGCTTCCTTACTGTCTAAACGGCCCCAGATAATAGGGTTGTGGATGTAACCTGCTTCATCCACGCCGAAGGCGTGCGCCCATATACAACTCTTGCGCTTGAGTCGGAGGCACTCTTTGGTCGGCCGCACCGTGCTGGATGAGCGTTGGGGTCTTCGCTTGCTTGATGAACGCCATAGCGGATCTGCTCCAATAGTTCTCCGTCACGTTCCACGGCTCGCCTCCGAAATACTCTTCCAGAACCCGTTGCAGGTCGTTGGTCGAATACATCGAGTACATGTTGGTCAAGCCCGCGCCCACCATCACGGCTTTGAAGCGAGTCGTCTGCGTCAGAGTCCACGCCGTCATGTACCCGCCGTAGCTCCAGCCGGTCTGCGCCAGCTTATCGGGGTCGGCGACGCCCTTCGCTATCAGGTAGTCGATCCCGGATTGAATGTCTTGATAATCGGCGCCGCCCCAGTCTTTGACGTTAGACATCAGGAACTTTTCGCCGTAGCCGGACGAGCCGCGAATATTCGGATAAAACAGGACCCAGCCGTTTCCCGCCCACGCGTGGCCGAAGTTGGCCCACGTCGCTGGAAAACTCTGGGCCCATACTCCCGAAGGTCCGCCGTGTATGCAGGCGATCATCGGATAGCGTTTGCCTGGTTGGTAGCCGGCCGGGTAGATAACCAACCCTTCAATCTCGAGGCCGTCCTTCGCTTTCCACTTGATCACCTCACTCGATCCCAGAGCCATATCACGCACCTGTGGGTTATGATCGGTGAGCTTGAGGGGATCAAGCGGAGAAGAGGCTCGCGCAACGAAAACGTCGCTGGGATGCTGCGTGTCGGACCGAGTAAACGCCATGACCGATTGGTCGGAAGAGAACGTCGCGGCGCTCATGACTCCCACGGTCTTCGTCAGTTGGACGGGCTCGCCTCCCGCCGCGGGAACCGTGAACAACTGGGATGTCGTTCGAATGGACGCATTGAAGAAGATCGTTCTTCCGTCCGCTGACCATGTCGGATTTCCGGCTTGATAG
>JAHFUG010000122.1 GCA_023265195.1 Blastocatellia bacterium
TGGTGCTTGAGCAAGGTTCCCGGTTTTGTTTGCGATCTCCCTTTGAGGTTGTACTTCTTCCTCTCACTGGCCAGCAATCTGTCGATCGTTGCCGCGCTCATCTTCCGGAGTTTCCTCTGATCATCGATGCTCAGTCGAATCTCGAAGTTCCCTCTTAGCGCTGGGATGATCTCTCCAATCGCAGCTCGAAGCCGTTTCCCGCAAATGCAGTCCAGGATCATCCATATCTTCTTGAGCGCCGCTACTACTTCACCCTCGTGAGTGCGCCGCCGCTTCCTTGTCGTCTTCTTACCGACGTCCCCGGCGATGATCGCCTTGCCTGCCGCCGTTGGCTTACCGTGGCGCCGTGGCAGCCAAGCTGCATATCGCTTGGCGTATCCGGTCAACTCAATCAGATGCTCTAGAATTGCTCCCTTCTCCTTCTTACGAGCCTTCCGGTACTTCTCTGCCGTCTCTGCTATTACCGCTCTCTTTTCCCTCATCCTTAGCCTCATTGATCCCTCCTTTGACTCTCGTCCGGGAAGGGTACTTGTTCGAGATCATTTCGGGCGGATTTTTACGTGAGGCAACGATTCAGCTTCGGGATGTTTTTAGGTGACTCAATGCGTCAGGTTGACACCGTGGTTCTGAGGAATATAATGGTCGCTCTTGAGCAGGCGAGAGCACTAAGGTTCGCGAACATTCTTTTGCCGGAATTTCTGAAAAAAGAAACGGAGGACATATGCCGCTACTGCTGATTTCTTATCTGCTATTGGTCCTTTTGCCCGCGCAGGTGGATAACGTTTTTCATCCAACCGCGGGCTCCTCGCAGTATATCCAGCTTCTATTAAGGTGGCTGCATTTTCTCGCGGGTTTCGTCTGGATTGGTCACCTCTATTTCTTCAACCTGGTGAACGTCAATCTAATGAAATCGTTGGACGGCCCCACTAAGGGCAAGGTTATCCCTCAGTTGATGCCGCGGGCGCTCTGGTGGTTCCGATGGGGCGCTGTTGTTACAGTGCTTGTCGGACTGACGTACTTTGCGATGTACATGGTTGCGCCGGATGCTCACAACGCCGAGAAGAGCGTTTGGGTCGTGCTGCTGGTCTGGTTGCTTGTCCCGCTCGTGACATTTGCCATTGAACTATTTTCGATCAAGAAGATTGGCAACGGCTGGAGCCTCGCGGTCGTCGTGACGCTGCTAATAATCCTAATGGCAATCGCAATCATTTGTTGGATTAGGACGTCGCTCGGCCAGCATGGCGGCACCAAGACCTATTCCATCGGAATCGGTGGAGCGATGGGCCTCGTGATGCTGTTTAACGTGTGGGGAATCATCTGGCCAAATCAAAAGCGAATCATCGCGTGGACGGCGGACAACGCGGAAAGAGGTACAGCGATTCCGCCGGAGTCGGCGAGACTGGCCCGTATCGCCTTTTTAGCCTCGCGAACAAACACCTGGCTTTCCATTCCGATGCTCTTCTTCATGGCGGTGTCCTCGCACTGGGAAGGTTTGTTTGGGATCAGTGGACACTAGTTTCTAAGGAGACTCTGCGCTTCATATCCGAGTGCGGAATACGCGATTTCGGATCAGCTTTTCTCGGGAAGAACGCGAGCGAACTTGTCGTTGTTTATCGTATACCCATTCGTGAAGCGGACTCGTGCGCTATGTCCTCTTAAGACAGCGCACGAGTCCGCGGAATACCCCACTCCTGTACAGCGGTGGATATCAAAGGAGACTGGGTCTCCTGGCTCCTTTTGGACATTCCAATCGGGGTCAGACCGAGAAAGAGCTGCCGCACCCACAGCTACCGGTCGAGTTCGGGTTGTTGAACGTGAATCCCGATCCCATCACGGAATTAACGTAGTCAACCTCCACGCCTTCAAGGTATTCCTTCGAGAAAAGGTCGACAAAGAGTCTCAGACCTCTCTGCTCAATAATATCGTCGCCTTGACGCGGGCCGTCTTCTATCTGCATCGAGTAGGAAAACCCGCTGCATCCGCCCGGCACAACTCGAATTCTCAAGCCGGCCTCCGGCCCCGCGCTTTCAGTTTCCATGAACTTCATCACTTCGCTCGCCGCGGTTTCTGTTAGGCTTAGCTGCATTCTGATATACCTCGCTCTTCAGTTGTGTTTTCTAATTGCGATCCGTCGTGTCTGATGGACCGCTTGCAGGCTCGGATTATAATCGGTGCGCGTCCTCTATTCAAGCATGCTCTGCTCGCTCGCTCATTGCTCGACTAGCGAATCGCGCCAAGGGAATAGCCGCTGATTTGCGCTGACTGCGTAACGCTGATCCACGCAGATCAGTCGGCGCGCAAATCAGCGGCTATTTCCCTTGGACAATCAATGGCGGTGTTTCACATCATGTTTATTATCGGAAGCCCTCTCTTCTTCAGGGCCTGGATACTCAACTGAGCGGCAATCGCACAAACAAGCCCGCGAACGGCCAGAGTAACTTCGCTGTCTGAAGCGGACAGCACAATGGGAACGCCACTATCGCCCGTTTCACGAACGCTGCCGGACAGGGGTATCTGTCCTAGCAGCTTGACGCCAAAGCGAGTCGCGAGCTCCTGACCGCCGCCTGAGCCGAATACATCATGATTCGTCGCGCAGTTAGGGCAAACAAAATAGCTCATGTTCTCTACTATTCCCAGCACTGGGATCTGCACTTGCTCGAACATGTTGAACGCCTTCCTCACATCGGCCATCGCCACCTCCTGAGGAGTTGTAACGAGTACGGCTCCTTGGACCGAGACCAACTGAGCGAGGCTCAACTGAACGTCACCCGTTCCTGGCGGCATGTCAACGATGAGATAGTCCAACTCCCCCCATTCGACCTCGTGGAGAAACTGTTTTACGGCGGTGTGCAGCATTGGTCCCCTCCACACGACGGGGCGGTCGCCTCGGTTCAGAAAACCGATCGACATGACTTTGACGCCGTAAGCCTCATGCGGGATTAGTTTTTGCCCTCTTACCAGCGGTTCGGCGTCCACTCCCATCATAAGCGGGACATTTGGTCCATAGACGTCCGTGTCCAAGAGTCCGACCCTTGCTCCATACTGAGCCAGACCTACCGCCAGATTCACCGCCACTGTAGATTTTCCGACTCCGCCCTTGCCAGAGCTGACGGCTACTATGTTCCGAATTCCCGGAATACCTTGCTTCCCACCAGCCGTCTGCGAAGCAAAGGGAACATTTGAATCCATAACGATGTCCACGGATTCGACACCAGGGAGTTGAAGCACCGCGGCGCGGGCCGAGCTTTCTATATCGGCCTTATGGGGACAAGCGGGAGTCGTCAGGCTCAATCGAAACTTTATCTTGCCGCCGGTTATCGCGATATCGCTAATAAAATTCAGTTCAACTATGTTCTTAAGAAGATCTGGATCTTCGACGGAGGCTAGAGCCCCGAGTACATCCTTGACGCTGACATTAATCATCGGTTTGGTCCCTTCTTGGCGAGTCGCCGGATTTCAATCTACATTAGGAACGCCGCACTCTCTGCTCGAAAAGCCGCTTTATCTTCAGCCTCGTTCCCAGGACGTTAGCGACTTGCCTAATTTGTCTCGGTCAATGTAACCCGCCAAGTTGCGGAGCCGTGGGCAAGTCAGCAATCCGTGAAAAGAAAGGCTCCCGCTCTTTTGACCCCTCATTCTGCACAAACGGAAGTCATTTGTCGATGCCATTGAAGAACAGACAAGCTTGCCGTCGATCACGGCATGACAAGAGTCCACTTATGGCCAACCGCCATCAATTATTTCTTAAAGTTAAAGATCAAATGTCGGCGGTCTGATAGTTGAAGCCGCCTCATACGTCGCGAGCCTGAAATCCAGACAGTGACAGCAGTTATCTTATTGGTTGATTCGGATTGGAGACGCCATCTCTCAGTCGTCACGGCGCTCGAGCAAAAAAGGGTGGTGGGGTAAAGGTGTGTCGCTGAGACGCGAAAGAAGAAGAGTTTCTCGCAAAGACGCAAAGATCGGCGCAAAGGCCGCGAAGCAGCCTTGCAAGAAAAAAGAATAAGCCGGATGCGATGAACCTCTTAAAGGCCGCATAGACCGCGGCGCGGCGGAGCCGCAACAACAAGCCCACCGACGAAGCAAACGCAAAGAATCTCATTTTTCTCGGACGGCTTCTTTGCGCTCTTTGCGCCGCTCTTTGCGTCTTTGCGAGAGACTCTCTCTTGCCGATTTGGCCGCGAACGAAGCTTGTCCGAAGAACAAAACTCGATGATCCCACTACCCAAGAAAGACATCTCGGCGAATACGCGTTTGATCGGGTATAATTCGAAATCGCGAAAGGTGGGAATAATGACAGAGAAAAGTCTAGTAGAGTTGAAACGCGGTCCGCTTTACGACGCACAGATTCGGAACGGCGCGAAATTCGGAGAGATGGCTGGGTGCCGGACGCCTCTCAGCT
The DNA here is from genome assembly GCA_023265195.1 of Blastocatellia bacterium. Classification (GTDB taxonomy): domain Bacteria; phylum Acidobacteriota; class Blastocatellia; order UBA7656; family UBA7656; genus QHVH01. Next base: position 4,403 of record JAHFUG010000122.1, read on the forward strand.
TTGCCGGACCATTGCTGGAACATAAGGCAGTGAGGGAGTCGGCCGGTCTGTTCGATCGCACTTATCACGGAGCCATTAGAATTAGCGGGACCGAAAGCGCGCAGTTCTTGAACGGATTAGTGAGCAATGACGTTAAGACGCTCCAGCCTGGGCGGTGGCTTCACGCCGCTTTCCTGACCGCGCATGGCAAAGTCAAAGCCCTATGTTCTATTCATAATCTGGGTGATGCCCTTCTCTTACTCAACGACCCACAGACTCACGATAAGGTCTACTCCTTTGTTTTCCCCTTTTCTTATGCTGGCGACTTCAAAGTGGAAGAAGCATCCGTTCAATACAGAACCATTTCCGTGGAGGGTCCCCGGTCCGAGGCCGTGATTAAAGAGATCTGTTTTGAACCGGCTTCCGATCTCGGTGATGATGAATGGAGGAACGCCACGATCGCGGGTGCGCCGTGTCTGTTGAGACGTTACTCGCGTACGGGAGAAAGAGGCTTTCTAATAATGGCCGCCGAGGCGGGCGTAACCGACGTTTGGGAGTTCATCCTGATGAAAGGAGCCTTTCACGGCATTGCCCCAATAGGTCTGGCCGCCGCTGAAATTCTCAGAATCGAGGCGGGCATTCCAATGTACGGATCGGACATCGATGAGACGAATATGCTACTGGAGTGCGGTCTGCCTGACTACGCGAGCTTCACTAAGGGCTGCTATGTCGGTCAAGAGGCTGTAGCTATGGCGACCTACCGCGGTCACATTAGCAAGAAGCTGTGCGGAATCATCGTGGAATCCGATTCGGTCCCGCCGAACTCCGCGAAATTGTTTGCCGAGTCTAAAGAAGTCGGGCGCGTTACGAGCAGTCTGGCGTCGCCAAGCCTGGGTAGGACGATCTGCCTGGGATATGTCAAATACGGTTTCTTCGATGTAGGCAAGCGCCTGGACGTCGAAATGGATCACACTACCGTACAGGGCCAAATCGTGGCCCTCCCTTTTTGCGGTAGTGAGCGCCCCTGACCAGCCCGCGCAAGATCGGCAGGAAGACTTGCTCTCCAATTCAAACCGCCGAATCCGCAAGCCGTGCGTGGGTTCTTTGCTCCGACCCCGCTCGGCGTTTTCCGCGATGAGTCATTCCGTCATGACCGCGGATGACACTTCTCGTAGACCTCCATCAAGCGTTCGTTAGTCACGTGAGTGTAAATCTCGGTTGTGCTAACCGAGCTGTGCCCCATTAGCAATTGCACCGACCGCAGATCCGCGCCGTTTTCAAGGAGGTGCGTGGCGAAAGTGTGCCTGATCAGATGTGGATAGGCATGACCGATCTTCGCATTTCGCGCATGAGTCATGACAATCTTCCAGCATGCCTGACGCGTCAACACTCCGCCTCGAGAATTCAGGAATAGACTGGGAAGCTTCTTGATATCAGCAAATTCACCTCTAACCTTTAAGTATTTTGTCAACCAACTCACAACGCAGCCGGACAGCGGCACTGACCTTTCCTTGTTCCCCTTGCCTAACACTCTTAGGGTTATGGACTGCAAGTTGAGAGAGTCTACTCGAAGCCCTGTCAACTCCGACACTCGAAGTCCAGCTCCGTAGAGGAGTTCAAGCACTGCTCTATCCCTTACGCCGATGGATGTAGACGTATCGGGACTCTCGAGGAGTAGGGCAATCTCATCACCATGCAAGAATCGCGGTAAGGTCGATCTTGCCTGTGGCAGGACAAGCTCAACTGCTGGGTCGTCCCGTCTTATTCCATCCAGCAGAAGAAACCGGTAAAAGGAGCGAATCGTCACGAGTATACGGGAGATCGTTCTCCTGGAGAGGTCGTCCGGCCGCAGCGATTTTGCAAACAGCAGTATGTCCGATTCGTCAAGCGCGGCGAGGTCCTTGCCAATCGTCTCGCAGAAGCGCTTGAGCCGTTTCAAGTCGGATCCATACGCCGCAATCGTATTTCGTGATAACGCTTTTTCCACCAGAAGGAAACTCAGGAAACGACTTTCAAGATCGCGCTGCATTAGCCAATCATCCTTTCAACAGCCCATTCCATCTCGGGTTGACTCGATTATAAGCGATTTGAGATATTGCTTGCGAAAGAATTTGCTAAGAAGCGGCTTGTAGCTCCGAGTTGGGCAATCGCATCTCGAATACCGATGAGACTAAAGGAACTAGCAACACTACTAGGGTGTCAAGCCGAAGGTGATTTGTCTTTAGAGATTGTGGGAGTGGCGCCTTTAGAATCGGCACACAAGAGCGACCTGAGTTTCTTCTCGAACCCAAAATACCGAAAAGCCCTGAAGTCAACCAAGGCGGGAGCGGTGGTTGTAGGCTATTCTTTCCGCGGTTCTGGGCAGAGCTTGTTGAGGCATGAGAATCCCTATCTCACATTTGCAAAAGCGATAGAGGTATTCCATTCAAAGCCGGCCCCGATCCCGCACATACACCCGACTGCTCACTTGTCTGCAACCGCGGTGCTGGGCGTGGCGGTGCATGTCGCGGCAAACGCGTACGTCGGCGATCGGGTGAGAATTGGCGATCGAGTCACGATCGGCGCTGGAAGCGTTGTTTCCGACGACGTCCAGATAGGGGAAGATACGAGCATCAACGCTGGATGCGTCATCGGGGCCGGCGTCCGAATAGGAAGAGGCTGTGTATTAGACTTCAATTGCGTGATCGGCGCGGAGGGGTTTGCCTACGCGCGGAACCCGGATGGAACCTGGTACAAAATCCTCCAGGTTGGAGCCGTTGTCATAGAGGATAACGTTGGCGTCGGCGCTTGCGCTTGTATCGCAAGAGCTACGATCGGCGAAACGAGAATCAGGCGAGGTTCAAAGATCGACGCCCTCGTTCAGATTGGGCACGGGTCCACCGTAGGAACCGATTCCCTATTGTGCGCCCAAGTCGGCCTTGCTGGATCAACGAAGATCGGAAACAACGTTGTGCTGGCTGGCCAAGTGGGCGTGGCCGGGCACCTAAGCATAGGCGACGGCGCAGCCGTAACCGCACAGTCAGGCGTCGGCGCCTCGGCGCCGAATGGCTCCGTGGTTTCCGGATCGCCTTCATTCGAACATGCTCGATGGCTGCGCTCATCCTCCACCTTCAAACGTCTGCCGGAAATCTTCACTTCGGTCACTAGTTTGGAGAAACGAGTTCAGAATATCGAGAGAAACTTAAAGGCATAACATGCATTTTATGCACTGCTTTATTTTTCATTACGCCAACAATTAAATTATATTTATGAATGTTAAAACTGAGAATTTATCTTCGCGAAAAGTCCCAAAGCTCGACGCCGTAATGCAGCGGTCGCTTTCAGTGCTACCGCCCGAGCACTTGAGAGGCTTAACCAAGATTGTCGTGGTTGACGCGATATCCGAGCCACGTCTGTCCAGCGCTCAGCGGGCTACCCTGCCCGCGTTGTACCACCCAAAGATGCCGGGACAGCCGGCGTGGGGCGAGATCGCTCTTTCTGTTCTACTGCCTGTGAAGCGCTTTCCGAAGGGGATACTTTCGCGGCTGACGATGAAGCAGAACATCGCTCAATTGGTAATCGCGCTCGTTGGTCAACATTACCATCTGACGCTCGCCAAGGGCACCAGGAAGGACCGCCTCGAGACTGCTTGCAGGCTATATGCCGAGAAGTACTTTAATGTCTGGCGGGAACGGGAGGGGGGGCTTCGAATGAGGCTCACAAAACCGTTTCGACCGTTTCTTGATAAGCTCGCCAAGCGGGCTTCAAAGATGTATCAGAAGGAAATGGAAAAGCAGCGAAAGGGATCCTAGAAGATCATCGCTTCAGTTTTCTTTCAAATTCCTTATCGCCTCGGAGAGCGCGCTTTCTACTTCGCTAGTATTGACTTTCGCCTTCCGGAATTTCACCAAAACCGAATAGCTTTTAGTATTCTCGCTGAATCTGTAAACATAGCCTGCCCCGCCCTTGCCCTTCTTTTTTCCTCCGGATGCTTCTCTCGCCTGATCGCGCGACAACCCGTTCTGAGCGATTCGCGCCACAAGAGATTTCATTTCCTCGTCGGATGGCTGTCTAACTATCTGCAAAAGGGTGGATTTAGCCGTTATGTCGGCGCGCCGACATGATTCGCGAATGTCGACAGGCAATGACGCCAGTGAAATGGATTCAGTGATGGAGGTCCTCGACTTCCCTATCCTCTCCGCGATCTCCTGATGGGTGTATCCGAATCGGCCCGTTAACGCATGCAGACCGTCAGCCTCTTCGAACGGATCGAGATCTTTTCTCTGGAGGTTTTCAATTAATGCGATCTCAGCGACCTCGCTGTCGCTAATGTTCATCTCGATGCACGGGATTTCAGTTAGACCGGCTTTGATGCTTGCGTGGAACCTTCTTTCGCCGCTCACTATCATGAATCGGCCGCCGACTTCGCTTGGCCTGACCAGGATCGGCTCAAGCACGCCCTTCTCCTTGATCGATGTGGTCAGTTCTTCCAGTTCGCCAAGGTTCTTTCTCGGCTGATTTGGATTAGGCGCGAGCTTCTCTACAGGGATCATCCTCCCTATCGCGCCCCCAGAGACTCTGCTTGTGAGCTGCTCTACGTAGTGCTCGTCGTGACGCAACCTGAAGTCCGACGGTAGTCCTCTCTTAGACACGGCTTATTACCTCTCTGCACAGATTAAGGTACTCGGACGCTCCACTAGATTGGGGGGCGAAAGTGAATATGGTCTCTTTGTAGGCCGGACTTTCCTCCAACCTGATTGACTTGCTGATAACCGTCGAGAAGACTTTGTCGCCGAAGACCTGTTTGATCTGTTCGAAGATGTCTCGCGATAGAGTCGTACGCTTGTCGTGTAGGGTTATCACGACGCCCAGAACCTTAAGATCAGGGTTAGGCCTCGCGTTTACTTTCTCTATTGTATCTAGTAGATCGTCCGTGCCCTCTAAAGCAAAATATGAGGATTGAATTGGAATTATCAAATAGTCTGACGCAACCAGGGCATTGACGGTTATTAGTCCAAGAGTGGGCGGCGTATCGATCAAGATAAAGTCGTAGTCTGCCCTGATCTTGTCCATCCTGTCCTTGAGTCTGAAGGGCGCATCGAATTCCCCCAAGAGCTTGCTGTCGAGTTTCGCCAAACTGATCCTGGATGGAAGAACCTCAAGCCCTGGGATCGCAGTCGTTTGTATTATCGACCGGTGATCGATTCCCGGATCGGTCAACAGGTCGTAGACCGAGAATTCGATGTTCTTGTGATCCATGAAAGTCAATGTGCTGTTGGCCTGGGGATCCATGTCCACCAGAAGCACCCTCTTGCCTTCTTTGGCCAATGCAGCCGATAGGTTTATGGCCGTCGTCGTTTTCCCAACACCGCCCTTCTGATTCGCTATCGAAATCACCATTGCGTCTTTGCCTCAGTTGTCGTGTGGCATCCTAATGCGGCTGTCTAGAGGTGTCAAGCGTTCAAAGTCCGGTGAGTCCAATGCATGCGAGGGCGCTGAAACCAGGCGAGCAAACAGCACTAGGCCCGCGTTTCCGAATTAACGCGCCAAACGGATCAGGGCGTAACTGAAATTTGCCAGATTATATTGCTTGTTGATCCGTCACGCTCATATAATCCGATGCTTGGAGTTGATGCATTTCCTTGCTCGAAGGGAGTCTGATGGACTCGTCTTTCACGTTCGTATCCATGTCCGCTCGGTCAGCAGGGAGGAAGTAGGCGCTATGGAAATCGAAATGAAGATCAGGGGCCTGATGATGGACCCCACGGCCAATACCCCGATAGTAATTCTCAAGGACGTTGCCGGCGAGTCTCTTCTTCCAATATGGGTCGGCGCCTATGAGGCAAACGCGATAGCCACCGAGATAGAGAAGATGGCTTCCCAAAGGCCTATGACTCACGACTTGATGAGAAATGTGATAAGAGAAATGGGAGGAACGTTGAGGAGAGTCGTCATTACGAGCCTCATTGACAACACCTTCTACGCATTCATCGAGATCGAGAGGAACGGCGATCTCGTGATTATCGACTCGAGGCCTAGCGATGCGCTCGCTCTTTCGCTTAGGATGGACTGCCCAATATACGTCGCCCAACAGGTGATCAAATCATCATCGGCAACTCTCGTAGACGGCGCGGCGACAACCGATGATTGGCCGGAAGACTACATCGAGGATACGACCAACTATAAGATGTGATCTTCAAGCCGGAGACATTGACAGTTTTGGATGGCCATCACGATCGCAAAGGCGCCCGCGGCCGGACTGTCCGGTGCGATCCGCCGATGTCCGCGTTATCCGCGAATCACCGTATACATCAATGACAGAATCTGATAGAATCCGCGCCTTCAAGCGGGCATTCAAACTCTCGACTCAGAGAGCGTAAGCGGCATTAAGAAACGAAGAAGAGAAAGAAAGGGGAAACAGCCGTGGCGAGTTTCAACAAAATCACGATAGTGGGTTATCTTGGCCGGGATCCGGAGCTGCGATTTACGCCGCAAGGGACGCCGGTCTGCGATTTTTCGATGGCGACTACGGAACGAAGAAAAGACAAATCAGGCGAGTACCACGACCAGACGACATGGTTTCGAGTGAGCTTCTGGGGAAAACTGGCGGAGATCTCAAACCAGTATTTGGCTAAAGGCAAGCTGGCTTATGTTGAAGGAAAGCTCTCGCAACGGGAGTGGCAGGATCGGGATGGCAACCAGCGAACAAGCCTGGAGGTGAACGGCACCGACCTGCAGTTCATAGGATCACGATCCGACGATGCGGGCGGGGCCAGCAGATCCGACTCACAACAGTCCGCGGAACCTGCAAAGACCGCTGTAACCGAAGACGATGTGCCGTTCTAGCTTCGGCGCTCTAAACTCTCTCTAAGGTTTCTTTATCGCTGACATTCTCGAGCAGCAGCGAGGGAGAGATCTGGTCAAAGATCGGTTTGGGCGCTTGTGGGGCAGTGCCGCTATTTCATTTCATTACTGCAAAAAGAACTTTTTTGTTAAGCCCAATTCTCTGATCTTTTGCTGAAGGCTTTGTCTGTGAAGCCCTAGGAGTTGGGCCGCCTTTGTTATGTTGCCCTGAGTTGCTTCCAGGCATTTCTCAATGTAAGCAGCCTCAAAACCCTTCCTTGCTTCCTTGAGCCCAACTATCTTCAAGTTTTCATCGCTTTGCGCGATCGGTTCTAATTTCCCTGGTTTCTTGGAGTCACATCTGATTTCATCAGGTAGATTCTCTAATGTGATTTCATCGTCGCAAAGAACTACGCCCCGCTCGATGACGTTCTTGAGTTGCCTTATGTTACCCGGCCAATCATAGCGGAGCAGCGCGTCGAAAGCCGCGTTCGTTATGTTGACTGGTCTCCCTCGGTAGGCTTGAGAGAACCTGTTGCAGAACTGGCTGGCGAGCACTGGTATGTCGGATTTCCTTTCCCGGAGCGGCGGAACCGTTATGGCTACAGTCGACAAGCGATAGTACAGATCATCCCTGAATGAGCCTTGTTCGATCGCTTTTCGCAATGGCTTATTAGTCGCGCTGACGAATCTGGCGTTAAAGCTAATGCACTCGTTGGAGCCGATACGGCTGAAAGCCCTGTCCTCCAAAACCCGCAACAACTTCGCCTGAACTTCGAGGCGCATGTCGCCAATCTCATCGAGAAAGATCGTGCCGTTGTTGGCGGACTCGAACCTGCCAATCCGCCGTTTGCCGGCCCCGGTGAACGCCCCAGCTTCATGGCCAAACAACTCGGATTCAACCAGTTCTGATGGAACCGCCGAGCAGTTGATCGGCACGAATTCCCCGCTTCGCTTGCTCAGCCCGTGAATCTCACGCGCAACAAGCTCCTTGCCCGTTCCAGACTCGCCCTCGATGAGCACCGAAACGTTGGTCTCGGCAACTCTCTCGATTAGTTGATAGACGCCTTTGATTTCCGCCGATGAACCGATTATCCGTCCGAGAGATTCAACGCGAAGGATCGCGTCTCGCAATCTCCTGTTCTCGCCTCTGAGAGCGTGCACCCCAACCGCATTCCGCGTGAGCAATCTCAATTCGTCAAGGTCGAACGGCTTAGGCAGATAGTCGAACGCTCCTCTCTTGATCGCCTCCGCGGCGATTCGTTCGTTGCCTTGTCCGGTGACGACCAATACTACGGGCGGGTCTCCGCGAGAGACTAAACTGGGAAGGTAGTCGAGTCCGGACTCGTTAGCGAGCTTAATATCGAGAATCACTACGCTGGGATCGAAGGCGTCAAGAAGAGCATCCGCCGACGACACATCCTGCGCTTCAGCAATGGAGTAGCCTTCTCGCTCGAGCCCCTTGCTTATGCCAAATCGCGCCGCCGGCTCATCGTCCACTATTAGAATCTTAGGGCGCATTGATCGTGCCGGCCTTGGGCCGATTACCGGACTGCGCTATCGCACCGATCTTTCGCGCCTGTCCGGTGTTGTCGCCCTACGGTTATAGGGCTTGGCTCTTACTTCTTTCCTTTTCCAGCGTCAGGGGCCTCTTTTTCAAGGCTGTAGAACTGCATCGCATTATCCTTTTCAAACGGGTACAGTTTGTCAGTCTCCGGATTGTACTCCCACTCCGCGTCCTGATATTGCTTGGTGTACTCTTGATAATGGAACATCACCTTCCATCGCCCCGATTTCTTTTGGGAAGCCGACCAGCCTATTGGCAAGATGTTAAAGCTACTCTTGTTCTTGGCGAAGTTGTCAATAACCGCGGAGAGCGCCTTGGTTGTTTTCTGTCCATTTATTTCGGGCTTCATCCCCTGAGCCTTTTCAAGTATCTTCTTACCCTCCGGAGTAGTTTTGGCGATGGCTTCTTCTATCGCAACCAGTTTGGGCTCCTTTTGTTGCGCTTTTGTATTCGTCTGCGCGGGCTTGTCCTGACAGCCTGCCAAAAAAAGCAAAAGGATTAACGAGAAAAGCTTCATCTTTGGCATGTAGTGTTCTCCTGTATTCAGAACCTCGAATGTTAACAGCTTCTCTCCGCGATCAGGATTCTCATATCTCTGATGTTGTTACCCGTTGGGCCGGAATATACAACTCCTCCTAGCCTTTTGAAGAAGCTGTGAGAGTCGTTCCTGGTAATGTGGTCGAATGCATCAATCCCCTGGGCGGTTCCTATGTCGACCGTAGCTTCATCCGCCACGGCCCCGGTCGCCAAGCTGTTGCCGTCAATGCCGTCCGTTCCGCACGAAAGCACGGCGACTCGCCTGACGCCCTTCAACTTCGACAATAGCGTCGCGCAGTATAGCACAAACTCCGAATTGCGCCCACCGATTCCATCCGCGCGAACCTTGCATTTGACCTCGCCTCCGGATATTTGGCAAACGAGGTCTGGACCCGGTTGATTCCTGGCCATTAACACGCGGTCCAGCAGTTCGCGCGCGACTTGTTCATAATCGTCCTCGAACGAACCTGCCTCGATCCGCACGTCGAGTCCCATCGAAGCCGCGATCCGGGCGGCGGCGCTCTTTGCCTCGCGGTTTTCAAGGAGCACACGCGTGATTTCAACGCTATGGTCATTCAACGGCATCGCGGATCGACCCGCCTCTATCTCTTGCGGCGCCGCGCCTACCGTTTGTGAGAGTCCGTATCGCGACAGGATGGTCCGCGCGTCTTCCGCCGAGACGGCCTCGGGGAGGATGGGGTTCGATGCGATGGCTTTAATGTCTCCCTCGTTTACATCGGATACATAGAGAGCCACACATCGCGCATTCGCTTGCCGCGCCAACCTCCCAAGCCCTCCGCCTTTGATAGCCGACAGAGCTTTTCGCACTATGTTGATCTCGTGGATGGTGGCCCCGCTGGTAATGAGTTTTTCGCCGATGCTCCTGAGATCTTCGATTTTCAGATTCGGCGGCCCCGGCTTTTCAATCAACGCCGAACCACCTCCCGAAATCAGGAATACTATCAATGATCTTTCATTGCAAGACATGATCAGGCTTATGATTTCGTCCGCGGCTTTTTCACTGCTGGCGTCGGGAAGGGGATGGCTTGCGATCAATACCCTGGATCTAACGGGGACGGGATGTCTTCTGTCGGACACCAGAAGTCCCCTACTGACGCGGTCTCGCAGCACCTTCTCCAGGGCGGCTCCCATTCTAACGCTGCCTTTCCCGAAGCCGATCAACACAATCTCGTCAAAGCGCGATAGTTCGATTGACTCGCCCGCGATCAGCAGAGACCCTTCTTTGACTCGCATCACTCGGCGTACTTCGGATTCGATATCGACCGATGCAAGAGCGCCAAGAAAGATCTTAACCGCGACGCTTTTCAAGTCCAACATACCGGTAGTCTACTAATTCCGCGGCAAGTGTAAAGAGTCGCAAGGTGAAGCGAGCGGGAAATGACTCAGGAAGGAGCTTCGTTCTTCTCTCGACTGCCAAAGGCGCCATACAGGAAAGCCGCTGATTTGCGCCGACTACGTAACGCTGATCAACGCAGATCAGCGATCCGTAAGCGGCGAAGATCAGCGGTTAATCCTGAAACTGGCTCGGCGAGTCTTTCAGGGCGCCAGTGTTCAATAATTCCCGCTGAATACCACTATTCGATTTCCGATGTTCTGATATCCATCGTTTTCATTAATGAAAGGACTTCCTGCCTGATTGAGTCCCATTTGACTGCAATCGATTGAAAGGATTGGTTGCCTCCCATGCCGATGACCCTGTCCGCTCGCCGAGCGTCTCGGGCCAGCATGATTGTAGCTATCCTGAGCTTGGAGACGGAGTCAAGCGAGGCCCTCAACGATGAATAGAGCCGCGCCGAATTCAAAAGGTCCGAGAGCACGAAGAGCAGCTCAACTTCAGAATCCGAGTAACGGTTGCCGCTGAGTTCGGCCCGCGAGCTACTTTCACGAACGCCGATTGCCTGCCGATAATCGGAGAAAAGCTCTTCCACCCTCTTGTGCAACGAAACCTGCTCGCCACTGCTCATGGCGCTCGTTCTTAGAGGGATCATCAGGTCGCCCGCCGCGCCGTGAATTATCACGGAGGTGACGCCTTCCCCTCCCTGTTGCAGGTTCACTTCGATCGTTCCCTCAGTCATCACTTGGGTTGCAATGCCTTTGGGTCTGATTGCTAGCGCGCTAATCTCGAGCTTATCGCCATTGATCCGATGCTCCTCCAGCCAACGCCAGCCGCCCGTGTTAGCCTGCGTGTGAATGACAACGCGAATAGAACTACGCGAAGGCCTCGTTGCGGTCGCGCCCAGAATTTCCGCGGGAATCGCGTCATCGCCAGTCCGGTTCGAAGGTGAGCCCACCACCAAACCAAGATTTCTCGCGCTCGCCGCGTCGAGTTCGCCGGTCTCAGGCAGATTGTGATCGTGTTGATAAGCCCTTAGAGCGTTCGCCGTCCGTTGATCGATTCTTCCGTCGACTCGACCTTCGTAATATCCCTGCTCCTTTAATGCGGCCTGGGCTCGCTGGATCATTTCAGCGGAAGACAAGTCTATCGAAGACGTGTCGATCCGGGATTCGGCGTCGCGCGGCTGGACGCCTCTTGGATCACCAGTGTCGGTCGTCGCCGTAGGCTGCCCACCGTCCGACGGCTGTGTAGTATTGGAAGGTGGAGGAGTATCGGATAAGTTGTCCTCGCCGATGGAGAGCGATTGATTAAGCTTGATTCCAAATTGACTGCCGCTTCGAACCTCCGCCTCCGCGCCTTTGGAGAGCAGCACGGCGGCGATTCCAGCCCCGGCCCCGGCGGCTCCGCCGGCAGCCGCGCCCTTTCCACCACCGGCGATTCCGCCCAGGACCGCGCCGACAGCGGCTCCACCGCCAATGAAGACAACCGATTGATTTCCCTTGTCGCCGCTGACTCTGCTCTCGTCGTCTATCCTGCCGCGGTCCTTTGGATCCGCCGCGGTCAACGAACCGCTAATCTGCATGCCCGACCCATTGGGAAACACGAGATCGTCAAACTCCACGGCGATAGTCCCCGACCTGCTCATGCGTTTTGCGGGGGTGACCTCGGTCACTCGGCCTTCAATGATCGCCCCCGCTGGAATTACCGCTTTTCCGTCGACATAAACGGGAATGGTTACCGTAGCCGTAAACTTATCGCCTGCCCGAGAGGTTCTCGAGTTAAGCGAGATGTCCATTCGCATGCTGATCAGCGTACCGGCTGGCACAGTCGAGAAATTGTCTTGTCGAGGGGCGGTGCGCCGCGGCCGACTGTCTTGGGGAGCGCCAGCCGCTACATTAACCGTGATCGCCAGCGCCGCAAGAGCGCGGCAATATGCACGAAAGGACCTTATTCTCAGCATCTCAAATACCTTCCTTAGCGATTAGCAAGATTGGTTTTCGGAAGTACATAGCCTGTGACGTTGTAAGCCGCTCCATTGGTTGTCTTTCACCAAACCGCTTATTCATCAATCGGCGGGCTAACGCTTCCCTGCCCTTCTTCGATCGTTGAGCCGGCTAAGACATACTCTACGCCGCTTGGCGATTAACACCCTCAGTTATTTCAGCACACGGCAATTGGCGGCAAGATGATCGCTGGTCACTCTGCCTTTCGCTGCGAGGCGAGATCATGTCAACGCAAGTTGCTCCGGCTTTCCGCGTGCTCTCACGGCTCCACCCTCGGCCACTCTCGCCACTCACTCTCGTAGGGCATTGAATTGCGAGGATGACAACTATAGAATGTGCGTCGAGAACCCACCAGTGCGAAAGCGCCGCGAGAGCGGGGCGTCGATCGAGTATCGAGTTCCGCGGAGTCGAGTTTTCTCTCAGAGGGTCTCGAAGCCACTATGCTGATAATCGTCGCGACGCTAATAGGGGTCTGTTTGGCGGTGCTTGGCCTC
>JAHFUG010000503.1:0-1988 GCA_023265195.1 Blastocatellia bacterium
GTCGAAGCGGCGGCCTGCATGAACGCGCGAGCCGCGTATGAATGAGCGTCGGTGCGGCGATGAACCAGCCACAACGTTCGTTGATGGCGAAAGCCGTCCAGCGGAACGACCACGACTTCGCCGCGTTTGGCTTCGTCCGCCACGCACATCAGGGGCACGAAACCCGCACCCATATTCATCGCGACGAACTTTTTGATTCCCTCGATCGCGTCGCTACGCATCTTCACGTTGAGAGGCGTCCGATGCTTGTGAAACGCATCGGCCACCTTTTTTACCGCAAGGCTTCTGACGTTGTGCGCGATGAATTGCGTCGAGCCGAGATCCGTTATGTGAACCCGGCCGAGGGAAGCCAGCCGGTCTTGCGGGCTGACGATCAAGACGATCTCGTCCTGCATTAGAGAGCGCGCCTCGAGATCTCCGTCCTTTGGTTTGAACGAGAGGACGCCGAAGTCGATGTTGCGTTGCCGCAATTCGTCCGGCAGCAAACGCGAGAGCTTGCGAATGATCTCAATCTCGAGACTGGGGTATTGCGCATGAAACGAACGCAAGAGTTTCGGGAGCAGATACAGGCTCGTGCTTTCGTTGGCGCCGATGCGAACCGCTCCGCTCTGATAGCTGCGAAGCTTCTCGATTGACGCGAGTGTTTCGTCGCGCAGCCGCAGCAGCCGCCTGGCCTGGCCGTACAGCAAATCGCCGGCGTCGGTCAGTGTGTAGGCGCTCCGGTTCGAACGGTCAAACAGCGGCGCGCCGATCTCAGCCTCGAGTTTTCTCAGCGCCATGCTCAGCGCCGGTTGAGTCCGGAACACTCGCTCGGCGGCGCGGTGAAAATTGCCCTCTTCGACCATGGCCACGAACATCTCGAGTTGCATCAATTCCATCAGCCGCCTCCTCCGGCGCCTGATAAGAATGCCTTTACGCCTCGCGCGGCCTGGCGAATTCGCTGCTCATCTTCGACCAGCGCAAATCGCACGTAACCATCGCCCGCTTCGCCAAATCCAATACCCGGAGATACGGCGACCTTCGCATGCGTCAATAGGAGTCTTGAGAATTCCAAAGATCCCGAGGCGCGAAATCGCTCGGGTATGGGCGCCCACACGAACATTCCTCCGCGGGGTTTCTCCGCCCGCCAGCCCATGCTTGCAAGTGAGTCGACCAGAATGTTTCGACGCGCCCGGTAGACTTCGGCAATCTCGCGAGCCGCATCGCCGCAGTCGTCGAGCGCGACAACGGCGGCAAGCTGTATCGGCTGAAAGACGCCATAATCAAGATAGCTCTTGATTCGGGTGAGCGCCGCTATGGCCGCGGGGTTGCCCACGCAGGCGGCGACTCGCCAGCCGGCCATGTTATAGCTCTTCGACAGCGAGAATAGCTCGACCGCGATCTCCTTCGCGCCTTCGACCTCCAGAATGCTGGGCGCGCGGTAGCCGTCAAACACGATGTCCGCATACGCGAGGTCGTGAACGACAAACACGCCGAATCTTCGCGCGAGAGCCACCAATTCTTCAAAGAAGTTCAAATCAACGCAGGCCCCGGTCGGGTTGTTGGGAAACGAGAGGATAGCCAGCTTCGGCCGCTCTTTGCTAAACGCGCCTTCCAATCTGTCGAGCAAGCCGGCCGGTTCCGCCGCTGAAACCCCGAGCAGCTTGCCGCCGGCGATGATCACCGAGTAGGTGTGAATCGGGTAGGCCGGCTGGGGCACGACGGCAAGCTCACCCGGCTCCAGGATCGACATGACCAGATGAGCGAGTCCTTCCTTCGCTCCGATTGTGACGATTACCTCCGATTCAGGGTCCAGCCGCACGTTCCACTTCCGAGCGTAACGGGCGGCGATCGCCTCGCGGAGCTTTGCGACGCCACGGGACACGGAGTAGCCATGATTGAGCGGAACGCGCGCGGCTTCGATGAGCTTGCTGACAATTGGCTCAGGGGTCGGAAGGTCGGGATTGCCCATCCCAAGGTCGACTATGTCCTCACCGCGCGCTCTGGCG
>JAHFUG010000503.1:2088-5280 GCA_023265195.1 Blastocatellia bacterium
TGAGATGGCCCTGATTTCGACGGCATAACCAAGATCGCGCGCGATTTCGACAACCGAGTCTCTCGTGATTCCCATCAGAATCGAAGAGCGCTCATCGTTAGTGGCAATCACGCCGTCCTTGATGATAAAGAGGTTTTCGCCGGACCCTTCCGCGATATTTCCATCGGAGTCCAGAAGCAAGGCTTCATCGTAGCCACGCGCGATTGCATCTCGGACCGCAAGAGTCGAGTTGAGATATTGGCCGCACCCCTTGGCGGACGCGGGCATCATGCTCGAATGAAACTTGACCCAGGGCGAAATGGTGACGCGAACTCCGTTCTCGAGAGCTTCATTCCCAAGATAGGCGCCCCACGGCCATGCGAGAACGGCGACGTTGACGGGACAATCGCGTGGATAGAGGGTCAGCACGCGGCTCCCCAGAAAGCAGAGCGGCCTGATGTAACAATCACCGAATCGGTTCCGGCGCACGGTCTCGCATATGGCTGCTTCGATTTCGCCTTGCGAGTACGGCAGGGTCATTCCATAGATTCCCGCCGAGTAGAAGAGGCGATCCAGATGCGCGTCGAGCCGGAATACGGCCGGACCGGCGTCTGTCTCATAGCTGCGTATGCCTTCGAAAACGCCGCTCCCGTAATGCAACGCGTGAGCCGAGACGTGAACCGTGGCGTCCTTCCACTCGACTATCTCACCGTTCATCCAAATCCATTTTGCTTGATCGAATGACATACTTTCCTTTCACGCTGATCGATGCACTCACACGACTTGGAGTTTGGCCGTTTCGGGAAGGCCAAAACTCCGTTTTCAATTTCCAATCTCAGGTAATTCACGGGCCGGTATGAGGGGGTTGCCTCCGCTCCGCTTCCCCAACTCGCGACGGCTCAACATGCGGTCTCGGGCTCAACGTCATCAACTCTCAAGTCGGGAAGGGCGGTTTACCCCCGCTCCTCCGATTCACTGAACTCGCGGCAAGAAGCGGGGGTAAACCGCCCTTCCCGACCTGAGAGTTTTCGATGTTTGGCGAACACCGCAATCTCGGCGCCGGCCAAAAGGGCAACCAAGAATGGCCAAGCTCCGAACTACATAGAGCGCTCGAGTTCTCGGATTTCCACGGGCGGCGATCCCTACCCATCGCCGGCATCATCGCGTGATTCCGTCCCCGAACGCAACCCGACGAAAAAAAATACAGCGCATTTGCCGCTTCCGGTGCTTACAAACTTCGCAGCACGGCGCCGGTGCTTGCCGACGTCACCAGCGCCGCGTACCTTCGCAGGTAAGAGCTCGATACTCGCGGCTCGAACTCTGGAAGCACCCGCAGCCGCGATTCAATCTCGGACTGTTCCAGATCAACCTCGACGGCGTTTCGGTTCAGATCGATCGTAATCCTATCACCATCCTTTATGGCGGCGATCGGACCGCGCGCGGCGGCTTCGGGTGAGATGTGGCCGACGCAGAGTCCGCGAGTCGCTCCTGAAAAACGGCCATCCGTCAACAGAGCGACGTCCTTCCCCAATCCCATCCCCGCAATGTTCGCCGTGGGAGCCAGCATCTCCTGCATGCCTGGACCGCCCCGAGGCCCTTCGTATCGAATGACAACGGCCGATCCTTTCGTTACTCGTCCGGCCAGAATCGCCTCGCAAGCCTGTTCCATCGAATCGAAGCAGACGGCGGAACCGGTGAAGTATTCAATGTCGGATGCGCTCCGTTTGATAACCGCGCCCTCCGGCGCAAGGTTGCCGAACAGGATCGACAGAGATCCAGTACGCGAGAAGGGCGCATCGATGGTTCTTATGACATCGCCGTCAGGCTGAGGCGCTTCCGAGATAATGCGGCCAAGCGTTTGCCGACTCACGGTTTGAGCTTCGAGATCCAGAGCACTCCCCAACCGGCTCAACTCTTTGAGAATCGTGTTGATTCCACCAACCCGCAGGACGTCTTCCATATGAACATCGGGCCGCGCCGGACTCACTTTGCAAAGAGTAGGAACCCGCGCGGCGATCTCGTTCAACCGCTCGAGCGGATACCCGACCCCTGCTTCGTGGGCGATGGCAAGCGTGTGAAGCACCGTGTTGGTAGAGCCGCCCATCGCCATGTCCAACGCGAATGCGTTATCGAAGGAACTCCGCTTGACGAAGTCTCGCGGCTTCAATCCGGCTTCCACCAGCGCGACTATACGGCGGCCGGCGGCGCGCACAAGCTCTCGCCGCTCTTCGGAATCGGCCAGCAGGGTTCCATTGCCCGGCAGCGCCAGACCGAGCGCCTCCATCAGACAATTCATCGAGTTGGCCGTGAACATCCCCGAGCACGAGCCACAGGTCGGGCAGGCGGCGTCCTCGAGCCGCCGCAGATCGAGCTCCGTCATCCGTCCCGATTTCAAGGCGCCCACGCCTTCAAACACGTGCATGAGATCGACCGCCTGTCCGCCGCCGAGCCTGCCCGCCCGCATGGCTCCTCCGCTGACGAAGACAGTTGGAACGTTCACCCTCATCGCCGCCATCAACATTCCAGGCACGATCTTGTCGCAGTTCGGAATGCAGAGCATCCCGTCGAAGCGGTGAGCTTCAATCACCGTCTCCACCGAATCGGCGATGATTTCGCGCGACGGCAGGCTATACTTCATCCCGATGTGACCCATCGCGATGCCGTCGTCGACGCCGATGGTGTTGAACTCGAACGGAACGCCGCCTGCTTCGCGAATAGCCTCCTTCGCTATGCGGCCAAACTCCTGGAGATGCCGGTGGCCGGGTATGATGTCCACATAAGAGTTGCACACGGCGATAAACGGTTTGGACATCTCCGCGTCGGTCACGCCGCATGCCTTGAGCAGGCTCCTGTGCGGCGCCCGCTCGAAACCTATCTTGATTAGATCGCTTCGCATGAGATCAAACCGCCCATAAGAGATCATCCGGATCGCGGTGCAGGAACCGGTCTTCTCCGGTTATCCAGTCCATGCGTCTGGGCGTGCAAATGTCGATTGCAACGGTGTCGGCGACCGCTTCCGAGGAATGCTCGACCCCGGGAGGAATCGTCAGCATCTGATTCTCGCGCAACAGAACCTCGCCGGCGGGCAGATGAAAGAGCCACGCCCCTTTTAGCACCAGGATTATCTCCTCGCTTTCGTGGCTGTGCGTTTGGGTGACCGCGCCCTCCATGACTTCGACCTTGGCGATCATCATGTTCTCGCCGAGGACGACC
>JAHFUG010000123.1 GCA_023265195.1 Blastocatellia bacterium
AACATCGCTCATTACGAGTGTCGCCTTTGGCCGGCGACAACCAGCAGGCGCCAGGTTTAATCATCGGCGTTGTGGGAACTCCGTTGTCCAATGATCAAAAAGCAGCCGGCCCGGACGGCCGGAACACATCAGCGACGGCTGTGGAATCGACAGATGACCAGATGATCCGCATCCGAACCGACAACCGAGCCCCGATTCGATTGAACCAAGAGGCTGACGACGCGGCTAACCGACGACTGAAAGCCGCTCGGCGCTCGTATTGAAACTCCAAACTGAACTCTACTGTTTTCTTCCCATTCCGGCTTAGTTCAACAAGACTTGTGTGGCGGCTCAGGTGGCTCTTGCCTGAGTTGACCCTGCCGCCGCGCCACACGAAGTCTTAATACGTTAGACGTGCGGCCTTCGTCAAATGATACCCATCGTGAATACCACTTTGACTTCGATCACTGAAATCGTATCCTGACTCACTTCTCCAAGTTTTTTTATGCAATCGAGCCTTATCCAATACCCGCAATTGATGGCACAGCGCCACCGAATCGCTGGTTAGTCCGCCTTCTCCTTTTGGAACCAGTACACATGATGGCATAGCTGCTCGCCGCAAGTTTGTTGTGAAGGGTATGGTAAGCACTGTCGTTGTGTACTTGTTTATTAGATCATTTTGAAAGATAAGCACGGGTCGAGTTCCTGCCTGCTCCGAGCCGCGTGTGGGGTTGAGGTTTGCTAACCATATTTCGCCGCGCTTTTATCGTCATTCATTATCCTCTCTCATTAAAGCGCCAGCGTAATTTGATATTCCTTCTTCAGCTAATTCGCGGTCATCTTCAGCAAACTCGGCATACAGTGCAGCCAGTTGAGTCTCATCTGATACTGTTATGGGTTTGACCTTAGACTGGTACTTTATGAAAGCGAGATATTGAGCCATCTCTTCCAGTTCGGCCTGACTCAAACTGTCAAGCCCATAAACGAGTTGTTCCTTAATTGACACTGCTTATCCTCCAACACACGACGGCCCATATTCTATCATTAATCCCCGCTTGATGAGGCTATGAGGTTGCAGCGAGCACGTCTAACGAATATGGTTTTATCCGCAATGCCGAGTGGGCGCATCCGACGGGTAACCTGGCATTGCGGATAAAACCTGTTGAACTGAACCGCTGGATCCAAAGCGCCAACTTATCGCGTTCTATGGGGATTGTAAAGCGGAGTGGTATTGCGATCTAGCATCGTCAAAGTAAGACAGACTTCTTTCAATCGGCGATTGTCCGAGGAGGAGGGGGCCATTAGAACATTCCTGTGCTCAAATGCCGCCGACCTTCGGTCTGCCGGCGCGAATTCGACGCCCGACACTGCCCTGACAGCGGCCAAGTGCGTTATCACGGCAGAGCTACGCAATGACGCTCGAGGAAGGCGTCCTCGTCTAAATAATGTCGTGCCGAGTTCGATTGGATTGTAGCGTCGATCAGTCATACTTATCGTCATCACGATGAATCCAAGCTGGCCGGCTTCGCGGCGCCGGTCGTTTCAGCAAGCTCCGGGAGAATGCGGGAGACGACTACCAGCCGGCCTGTCTTGCAGACCGGGCACAGCGAAATATCGACTCCGGCCACTTCGAGCAGGAGATCGCGAGCCGACTTGGCCGGGCGTTCGCCGGTATCAAGCTCAACGTCCATCAACTCGCGGCAGCAAGCGAGGTTCTTCTTCTTAGAGCGGTTTGCAAGGAAGCCGAAGTGGCGAATTCGCATGAAGCCGTCAGGCAAGACATGCAGCAAGAAGCGCCGAATGAATTCATCGGCGCATACGGCAGCGCAACGCGGCCGACGCCTTCACGCAGATCACATTGATGCAATCGCCCCACACGCCCCTCAAGTGCGCAATCAACGCTACCTTAACCGAAGCCGGCAACGTCGTGATCCGATCCTTCTGGCCTTTACCGTCGCGAACTGGAATCGCGTTATTAGTAAAGTCAAAGTCCTTCAATCGAAGCCGCAAACATTCCATCAAGCGGAGACCCGCTCCATAAAGCAGGGTGGCAACGAGCTTGGGAGAGCCTTCCATGCCATCAAAGTCGTCTTGACGCGGGAAGAGGCAAGTTGATTGATGGGCCCCTTGCTTTCAGGCACAATGGCCGCTTCATGAAATCAGACTTCAAATTCCACGACACGCTAAGGGTGAGGTTCGCGGACACCGACCTCCAGGGGATCGTCTTCAACGGAAACTACCTGACGTACTACGACAACGCGTGGACCGAGTATTTTCGCGCGATGGGATGCGCTTACCAATCTCTTATCGAAGCAGGCGTCGACACCGTCCTGGCGCGCACCGCCATCGAATTCAAGTCGGTGGCCAAGTTCGACGACTTGTTAGAGGTGTATGCCCGAATATCGAAGATCGGAAACAAGAGCCTTGTTTTTGACTTTGAGATATACCCGCAAGGGGAGGACCGTTTGGTCAGCTCCGCGGCGTCGGTATATGTCTGTGTCGATCCAAAGACGCTCAAGCCTATATCGGTTCCCGCCTGGCTCAGAGAACGAATCGGCAAGTTCGAAGCCGTCGAATTGTAGCGGCGGGACGATGAAATCTCCGCGTCGCCCGACACTACCGTGAAGTGCTCGGATTAGCTCAATATGAAAGCCGAACTCGGATGCTGACGGTGGCGCAATGCGAAGAGTATTGTCCGCTTGGATGGTCTCTTGCAAAAAAATGCATTCAATTGAAACCCAAATCTCGTCATTAGATCATGTAGGAAGGTGAGATCTCTTTGTCTAAATCGGCTGCGAAGCACGTAACGGCCGATTCTCAAGAGATTGAACGCTCACGAGACTCCCATCGAGCTTAGGAACCGCGAGCCTTCCACTGATGGGACATCACGGATACAACAAAACAGGAGGTAGTTGACATGGCTATTGGAGACGGGATTCGTAGAAATGTCGCCAGGATTTCGCAGGCGGAAAGGTATCGGCTGATCTACGCCTTTCTTGCGCTGGATAAGACCAAAATCTATCCCGACGGCGTTACATACTGGGACAAGCAGGAAGAGATACACAAGAATGCTCATGCCGGGGGCCAGGACGTTCATTCCGGTCCGGCGTTCGTGCCGTGGCATCGCGAACTAGTCAACCGGTTGGAGGCTCTGCTGAGGGAAGTGGACCCCGCGCTTTCGCTGCATTATTGGGACTGGACAACGGATCCTCGCAGCGTCGGCGGCGGGATCGCCGCCTTGTTTACGAACGAGGTCATGGGTAGCGCAAACGGCGACGCCGGTTTTCCATTGCAAGACTTCGAATCAACGGAAGGGGGTGGGCATACCAGGATATGGCGCAGCGTGGGTCCTGGAGCGCCCGGCGTGTCACCCGACAACACAATCGTGACGACGGGAAATGCCGCGGCCCAAGCGAGTCAGTTTCAGCAAATGCGCGCTGCTTTGCAAGGAGCGCACAACACGGCTCATGGCTACATCGGTGGAAGCATCGCGCAGCAACACTTCTCCTTTCACGACCCATTTGTGTTCCTCCTCCACTCTAACCAGGACCGGCTGTTCGCAATGTGGCAAACGGCGCCGGGTAAGGCTTGGAGGCTGGACCCAAATCAAGTGTATGGACTGGATGGTTCCGCCCCTTCCATTACAGGCGACCTGGAACCCTGGTCGGGTGGCAGTGGGCTGAGACCCTGGGCTCCACCGGACAATCAACAGGCAGTCAAGACTCCGAAAGATCCTTCCGTGGTGGCTCCACCCCTGTACGACTTCAAAGCAACTCAGCAGACGAACTGGCGATGGTGCCACAAATGTCAGGGGCTGTTCTTCGCCGGGAACCCGGGCAGTCATTGCCCGGCTGGCGGCGCTCACGACTCCGCGGGCAGCGGCAACTACAGTCTGGTGGACAACACGCCTGGCGCTCACGGTCAGAACAACTGGCGATGGTGCCACAAGTGTCAAGGACTGTTTTTTGGCGGGAATCCAGGCAGCCACTGTCCGGTCGGCGGAGCCCACGACTCGGCGGGCAGCGGGAACTATACGCTGGCGCACAATGTGCCTCCCAGCCCGCTGCAGGATCATTGGCGGTGGTGCCACAAATGTCAGGGAATGTTCTTTGGAGGAAACCCGGGGAGCCACTGTCCGACCGGGGGAGCACACGACTCGACGGGAAGTGGGAACTACAGTATGTGGAACAACGCGCCTGCCGCGCACGGCCAGGCGAACTGGCGGTGGTGTCACAAATGCCAAGGCATGTTCTTTGGCGGAAACCCCGGGAGTCACTGTCCGGCCGGCGGGGCGCACGACTCAGCAGGGAGCGGAAACTATCATGTCGTGAACAACCTACCGGGCGCGCCCGGGCAAAGCAACTGGCGATGGTGTCACAAATGCCAGGGGATGTTCTTTGGCGGGAATCCTGGCAGCCACTGTCCGGTAGGCGGGGCTCACGACTCGGCGGGAAGTGGAAACTACACGGTGCTAAACAATATTCCCCCTCCTCCTGACCAGAGTAACTGGCGATGGTGCCACAAGTGTCAGGGATTGTTCTTCGGTGGAAACCCCGGAAGCCACTGTCCCACGGGCGGAACGCACGACTCGGCGGGCAGCGGAAATTACAGCCTCTTACAGGTATGACCGAGTCTCCTAGCCATCGAGCGCGAAGGTGGGCGCGTCGTCATCGCGCCCACCTATTGCCGTTCACGCGCCCAGATCGCTTTTAACGACAAGAAGGGTTGCGGCGGATTCAGTTTGTTCGGAGACCTCAGATGTTTTGCCGCAACTTGCATCTTGTCCAGGAAGCCGTAGCAGGTCGATGGCTCGGTTAGTCTCCGGCGACGCCTCAAGGCGTTTCGGTGCGCAGGCGGCCGCGGCAATCAAGGACAAGCCGGCGCGTATCCGTTGTTGGCGCGCGCGGTTCTCACGGCTCCCGCTTGAATCTTTCCCGGCGTTTCGCTCTATTTTGCGCGGGACGAGACTTCTTCAATCGAATCTACTTGCAGATAGCGCTTACCGTCCGCGTTGCGCACCGCGCCTTTGGCTTTGACCTGCTTTGCAATGAAATCGAGCCAGTCTTCGCGATCTCTCTTCAATTTGCCGGGCTCAAGGAGGTACAGAGTAAACCCGTTCTCGCCCGGAACGGCGATGGCTTGAGACTTGCCCTTCTTGGCGCAGTCCAACGCACACTTGAGATCACCTTCATTCCCGTAGGGGTTGACCTTTCGGTCTGCCTCAAACCAGCACAATGAGCAAACAACTTGGCCCTCAATCGTTATTGAAGAACCGGCCCTTTCCTGGGCGAACGCCGCAACTGCGAACAAGGCAAGAGTCAAACAAGACCAACTACCAACAAACATCCTTTTCATCGTCGTCATTTCATTCTCCTCCTGTTGATTCGGTTGAAGCCGCGCCTGTTCGTTAGCTGGCCGACTCGCCGTCACCATCCCACCGTCATCACGGGGCCATTAACGCCCGGCTGCTCAATCAAGCCTCCTGGCAGGCGTCTCACGCAAGTTACAGAATCGCCAGAACGTAATTCGAGAGAGTTATCTTCCAACAAGCGCGGCCCGTCTCAACGCCGGCGATTAATTGTCGTCATTGGGCTCCCCGTTCCGCGTCTCACATTATCCTTTTCTCGTGCGCGCACACAAGACGAGTACATCTTGCGCCTCTAATTGTCCCCGTGTGGTTTAACATCGCGCCGGTCCTGCTCAGTCTGTCTAGCTCCAAACCATCGCTTGCGCGCTTAGGCGCCGTCCTAGAGTGTGTTGCTATCGACGCCGGCCACACCGGTAGACTGGCGGCCGATTAATCGGAACGATCTCACCGTAGATGGGAGTAGTCTCGTAGAGACGACCTATCTGTAGTCGAAGGCGGTATTAGTGTCTCTTAGCTTCGTAGGAGCGACCTACTCCTGCTGAAAAGGTCGCTCCTGACGGAGCTAAGGAGGCATAAAAAAATAACCTCCCGTTTTGAGTTATGCGGCAGCACGAGATTGAGGACCGCCGGTGAAGTGAGGACTTCACCGCAAAGGTGTATTGCAGCCGTCTGGAGGTCAGCTTGAAGATCAACCGGACGGGCTCTAGAGTTCAACCTTAGCCTTCGACCAAGGAGGACCTAAATGAGAACGCCAAAGCATCGCACGCTCGCCGTTGCGTGTATTTTCCTGTTCGCGTTCAGCGCTGCCGGACAGCAAGTCGCGGACCCGGACTTTGACGTGCGGGTAGCGAAACCCGCGTACCCGGCGAAGCACCCTAAGGTATTGTTCGATGAAGCTCACCACAACTTTCACACCGCCACCGGCCGCTACAAGCCTTTCGCCGATCTGATCGCCAACGACGGATATCAGGTAACGCCAAACTCGAAGAAGTTCAGCAAAGAGACGCTTGCCGGCTTCGACGTCCTCATTATCTCGAACGCGCTCGGCGCCGTTGCGATGAACAGCCCCGAGGCGAGCACCCCGGCCTTCACCGAAGAGGAGTGCGACGCCGTCCGCGATTGGGTGCGCGCGGGCGGGAACCTGCTCTTGATCGCCGATCACGCGCCGATGGGAGCGGCAAACGAGAAACTATCGCTCCGGTTCGGAGTCGAGATGAGCAAAGGCTTCACGGCCGACCCGTCGAACTATGACGTCGAGTCCGACAACGAAGGCTTTATCAAATACAACCGGGAGAACAAGGGACTCGCCGAGCATCCAATCACCGAAGGCCGCGATGCGAGCGAGCGCGTATCGCGAATCATCGCATTCACGGGTCAATCACTGAAAGGTCCCCAGGGCAGCGTTGCGTTCCTGAAGCTGGCCGACACCGCCATCGACGCGGTTCCAGGAAGGGGGGGCGCGCCGACGAGTCAAACTCCTGCCGGAGGCCGAGCCCAGGGAGTTGCATTGAAATTCGGGAAGGGCCGCGTGGTTGTGTTGGGCGAGGCCGCGATGCTATCCGCCCAACTCGCCGGACCACAGAAGATGAAGTTCGGAATGAACAAGCCCGGCCTGGATAACCGCCAGCTCGCTTTGAATTTGATGCACTGGCTGTCGGGGCTGATCGGGTCTTGAGGAACCCGTAAGAGCATCCCTTTTCCGATCAGAGCCAACAGCGTTGAATATGAGTCTTTGCGGACTGAGTAGTGGAGGGACTCCTTGGCAAGGGAACCCCATGGGCCGCACTGGAGACGTGCTTCAACAATGCGTAGACAGCTACCCTTGCCATAGAGTCCCTCCACCACTCCAAGTCGCAAAGCCCTATAAAGAGCAATGGCCCTTTCAACCCTCAAGAAAAACGCACCAGGGCAAACGGGACCGTCGAAGTTCTGGCTACCTACAAAGTGGTCGCGAGCGGAAAAATCTCGCAGGGAACAAAACAAATTCGCGCATCAAGAGCTGATTTTTTTCTGACTTGGCCGGTGTCTGTCACGGCCTTGCGTGGCGGACGGACTACTCGCCGCCCCCTTCCGGCGCGATCCGCGGACGGATCTACTTCAGTCTGAATAAGCGTGGCGTTCTTGCGGTTGTGATCCGTCACCGCCTTCAGACTAAATCGATCGAAATGCCCGCCAGATTCTTCCGGCGTTTTTCTTTCGGCACAGCGAAGCGGGCGTGGACTTCCAACTCGGAGAGACGTTGCAAGGTTATCTCCTGGCTGAATGGCCCGAGCCTTACCTTAATGCGCGCTCCCTCCAAACCGGGCTCCCCCGACGAGAAGTGTATAGCCAGGTCGGCATTCTTCTCCAAGACCGCCCACGCTTTCAGGACGCCGTCCTCGCTTTGCCAGCGCCAGACTTCTTTACCAGTTTGGACGCCCCGGTAGACCGGCTTCATTGGGCTGAAGCTCGCTTCCCAACTCGCCACGACCTGCCTCAGGTACTCGGCCAGGCGCTTGGACAATAAGAGCCTGCCGGCGCCTTCGACGGGCCGTGAGCCATCCGGCTCTCCGCGGTTCGGAACTTCCTGCATCACCCGTTTCACGAGCGCCGCGTCAGCCGCGGTTATCTCCCCCTTGTCCAGGGCGGCGCTCTCTTGTTTGAGGAGCAGTAGGCGCCGCTCGCATATGAAACACAGCTTCAGGTGGGCATCGGCCCGCGCCCTGCCAATATCGTCGAGGCTTCGCTCGCGATAGGAATCAAGCTCGTCCTCCGTCAAGTGGCCGAATCTCGCATCCCTCAATTTCTCGCTTATGTCTTCGAGTTTCATTGGGCTTACTTCCCTTCCACCGCGTCGAGAAGCGTGCGAAGCTTGATTATCGCACGCTGTCGAAGCCTGCTGACAGCGGCCTGCGTCGAGCCTATATCCTTCGCTAATTCAGCGTCCGACTCGCCCGCCCAATAATAACCGGTCACGATCAACGCTTCCTTCGTGGTGAGACGGGAGAGCGCTTCATTAATCAAAACCGTCTCGTACTGGCGCGCATCGGATTGCGCTTGGGACGCGCCGGGCGCTTCGGGTTCCGGAAGCTCATTGGCGAACGCTATGGCCATCGCGTCCAGCGCATTCAACACCTGCTTGGTGGTAAGCCCGCATTCGCCTGCTATTTCATCGAGCGTTGGCGCGCGTTCCAACGTCCGCATGAGATGATCGTGCGCGTCTTTCACGTTGCGGTGGCGATCTAGCTGATGCCGGCCCAAATCCCGCGACAGTTCGGGGTTTCGGAATATAGCGCCGCGAATGAACTGGCGCGCGTAGGCTTTGAAAGCGCTCCCGGCGTATGGATCAAACCGGTCAACAGCCTCCATAAGTCCTCGAATACCGTCCTGCACGAGATCGTCCCTATTCGCCCATTTCGCGATCCTTGCTATATGCCCGGCCCAGAACTTCACCAACGGCAAATGTGACAGGATCAACTCCTCACGGGCCTCTCGATCACCTTCGCGACTACGTTTCCATAGCTCCAACTCGCCTTCTTGCATCCTTGTGCACTCCAACCCGCTGGATGGCATTCAGGCCGTCGCACTATTCGAATTTGCGCTCGGGCGCGTCCACTCAACACCACGCGAATGCCGGAGACCAACAAACAGACGCCATGTCATTAAGTGAATAAAACCGGCTGAAAATCCCACAGGGCTCTCACTCGGCTCCGCAATGTAGAGCGTCTATCACCCAAATCAAGCATCAGCGCCCGGCGGAATCCGGCTAAGGAGGCGTAAGAATAACTTCCCGTTTTGAGTTATGCGGGAACACGTAGATGAGGAAGCCGGTGAAGTGAGGACTTCACCGCGGAGGCGCGGAGATCGCTGAGAGAGCCGCGGAGAGGTAAGCCCCCTCTGCATCCCTCTCCGCAGTGTCCGCGGTCTCCGCGGTGAACTCCCTCGAAAAAGCGGAACCTATTCTCCTCACGCCCCCTAAGCAATACCCGCCGCTACAAAGGCCGCCTCCCCGGCCATAGCCTCTCATCTCCTTCGACGAATCCTCAGAAGAGAATTCTCTTTTTGTTCCGTTGTCGGCCTTGGCGCATTTCCGACGCATAGACCTGCCGAAGCAGGGCATCGAGCCCAAATAAATTCTGAGAGAGGAGACACACAATGACTAGTTTGCAAATCGTTTCGACTATGCGCGCGCAAGGCGGTTCGAACTTCGGCAGGAAGCTTTTCGCGTGTTCGTGGATGCTCGTATTGGCTATCACGCTGTCCAACGGAGGGCGCAGGGTTGCGGCGTACAACCCGCTCAGTTGTTTCGACCAGTGTTCACAGGGGTTGACTAACTGCATGCGCCAGGCGCAGGGCGATTCCGGCCTCGAAGCGCAGTGCCAGGACTCCTATGACGCATGCATCAACTGGTGTCTGATTTTCGGTTGACCACGGCGTCTCCATCGCGTCGATTGCGGGGTCGAACAAACTCGCCCTTCAATCGGCGCCGTTGGGTGAAACAGGGTCACGAGCCTGGCGGTCAGTCGCCAATCACCGGCGCCACCGCCGCCAGGCTCACTAATTTGCGGTTGAGAAGAAGGAGACAACATGAAAAAACTATTTTTGGCGGTATTCTTCACCAGCTTGATTTCGGCGGGACTTTCAACGCAGTTCCCAGTGAAATCCAACGGCGTTGACGGGACTGCCTTGATTGGCGAAGTTCGCCGCGCCCACAATGCACCGCGGCGCGATCTCTCCGCTTGGACCGCGGACGCAGTGAGATTGAGCTACTATTCCGCGGATCCCGGCGGCGAATTTCCCGGCGTGTTCGCACGCAGAGTGTCGGTGTCCGTGTTGGGAGATGCATTCAAGCGGGACAAGACGGACCCTCTCGGCGTGAGACGAGAGATAGACGTGTTCGACGGCCGTGTGGCGCACCACAGCGTGATAGAGGGCGGAAGGGCGGTTGAGGACGCGGCGGAGACGCAAGAGCCCCAATTGAGAGCGATCGAATCCACCGTGAAGGCTTTCGGTCTGATTCCATTCCTCAAGCAACTCGCCGATCCGGCTGTGCGTGTCGTTTACAGTGGCCAGACCGCCGAGACGTTGGATAAGTTTGAAGTCAGGACCGGGAACGTGAGGTGGGCTCTGTTCACCGACAAGAAGCGGCTGATTCGCCGCGTCGAGATAGGCAGCGCCGCCATTGAGTTCGGCGATTACCGTTCAGTTGACGGATCTCAACTGCCGTTCTCCGAGAAAGTATCCGTCGAAGGCCGTCACGCTTTCGAACTCGTCTTCACCGAAATCAACCTGAACCCGGCTTTTTCACCAGACTACTTTAGCCGCGAAGCCCTTCACAAAGAGACAGTCCGCCAGGTCCGCTAATTCCCCGAGCCCCTTGGAGCAAGGCTGCTCCAAGGGGCGCGTTATGATCACCCGAACCCCTTTACGAATATGTTGTTTTTCATAATTTTCTTGTAAGCAAAATGACAGTTGCTGTTCTCTAGTGGTTCGGACAGATGTTATAATCCGGTTTCTAATACGAGCTAAAAGAATTGACTACTAAAGCCCCTTCAATCCTTCCTTCCCTCTCCGCGGCGAGCGCTGTTCTGATACTGCTGGCTTCGGCGGTTGTTGAGTTCGGACAAGGTCAGGCTAAGCTCGAGCCGCAAGCCTCTCAGGAAAAAGCGCGGCAGGCCGATGAGTGTTTGCGGCGAACATTTGCGCTGGCCGCGAAGGGGCACTGGGAGGAGGCGCGGGGTCAACTGTCGGAAGCGATGCGGCTCTGGAGCCAAGCCGGCCAACCCGAGAAAGCGGCGCACGCGGCTCTTCAAGTCGGCGATCAATATGCTCGGGAAAAAAAATACGCGGAGTCCATCTATTGTTATAAGCAAGTGGAGAAAGTCGATTCGCTTGCGCGTCAGGTCAGATCGGCAGCGTTCAACTCTATCGCTATCGCCTACTCCGAGCTATACGAGCCGGATCTCGCGCTACGCTATTACGAGAAAGCCCGCGGCGAGGGCGGGGACGCCTTGTCCAGAATCGTGACTCTGACCGGTTTGGCTGAACTTCATCATCGGCGGCATGACTACCCACAAGCCAGAAAGTTTCTAGCGGAAGCGCGCGGTTTGAACGCGGGGCTCCGGAATCAGGACGCTGAAGCGAAGCTCCTCTACCTGTCCGGCCGGATGGACCTTGAAGACGGCGCAGTCAAAACTGCTAGAGAGGCTCTCGATGGCGCGCTCGCAATCAGTACAAGAACCAATAACGTGGAGTTGCAGGTTAAGGCGTTGTGTTCGATCTCCACCCTCGAACTTGCTTCGGGTCTGAAGGAAATGGCTCTCTGTCATGCAGGGAAGGCGGTGAAGCTGGCCGAGGCGGCGCCCTCGACAACACTTGCTGAAAAGCTGAGTGCTAGAGAATTTCGGTGGCGCGCTTTTCTGAGCAACGCCAGAGCTGAACGAGCCGTTGGCCTGACGAGGGAGGCGCTTGTTTCGTATAAGCGCGCAATAGCTCATGTCACAGGCGTCTGGGTGTCAGCTCTGGCGACGGAAACCAGCGCAGCCGGCTTGGGCGAAGACCGTCAAGCGCCTTATCGAGAGTTAGTGGATCTACTAATTGAAGACGGGAGGAATGACGAGGCGTTTAATGAAGCGGAAGGGGCCAGGGCAAAGGTCATTCAGGGAATGATGGAAGCCCGCCTCGCGGGAAAGGCGCCCTTGAGGCCCCTCCAAGATGCGGCTCTTCGGACGTCGTCACAAAGAGTCGCCGCCCTCCGCACTCAATTGCCAGGCTCACACAACAAAGCCGAGGTCCAGGCCAGGCTCGAAAGGGATCTCCGAGAGGCGGAATACGATAGGGATGAAGCCCGGATAAGCGCTGAGGCGAGCGGATTCCGCGACAAGTTTAGCTGGTTTCAGCCGGCTGAAATCAAGCGAGTGCAGGAGGAATTGCTCCAGCCTGATGAATGTATAGTCGAATTTCTATTGTGCGAAGAACGGTCGTTCGTGTTTCTCGTCTCCTCGAAAGAGAGATTGGTGGGCGTCCTCCCCGGCCGGAAGGAGATAGAAGAATCCGTTAGGCGTTATCTTGACCTCATAACCAAGCCGCCCCGCAACTTTAGTGTTGCGGCGGACCTTGATAGAGTGGGACAGCTAGGCAAGAAACTGTTTGAACTCCTGTTCGGCCCTCTGGAAAAAGGTATAACAGGGCGCCGGAAGCTGATTATCGTTCCTGACGGACTCCTCAATTATCTGCCCTTCGACACTCTCGTTCATGGCGGCCGCTACATGATCGAGGACCACCGGATCAGTTATCTTCCAGCGGCAAGCATGCTGGGTCTGTGGCTGGATTCAAAGAAGAGAGCCGGCGATGAGGACCGGATGGAGTTTGTTGGTTTTGCAAACCCGATTTTTTCGCCCTCGCAAGAATCAATGAGCCCAACCGGATCGGCGCGCCGTTCCGGACGCGAAAAGGTGACGGAGAGAACGTACAGGGGCTTCAACATGAGCCCGCTTCCGAGAACACAGGACGAATTGGAAGAGATAGCCGAGATGTTCCCCGTTGATCGGCGCCGGGTTTTTCTAGGAAAAGACGCTACGGAGGACGCGCTAAAGCGCGAGCCGCTTAGGAGGTTCAAACGTATTCACTTCGCCACTCACAGTCTGGTTGACGAAGCCTCGCCTTACCGGTCGCTGGTGCTTCTGGCGCAAGACAACGATCCGACTGAAGACGGATTCCTCGAAGTGGACGAGATCTACCAGCTTGATTTGGACTGCGATCTGGTTGTTCTCAGTTCCTGTCAAACAGGGCGAGGCCGGTTATTCTCGGGGGAAGGGGTATTGGGATTGAGCCGAGCTTTCCTCTACGCCGGCGCCCGTTCCGTCGCCGTCAGTCTATGGAACGTCAGCGACGCTTCAACGTCGCGCCTGATGAAGGGCTTCTATCAACGCCTTGCGCGCAACGGCGGTAATGCAGCCTCTCTCCGCGAGGCGAAGCAAGAGATGATCAACCGCGGCGGAGCCAACCGGCACCCCTATTACTGGGCGCCCTTCGTCATAATCGGGAGACCTTAATGCGCGCTCTTCTTTTCAGCCACCACGGGAAGTCAGATCGCCTCACAACTGACCGAAGGGAATTAGCAGAGTGAGCGTCGCCGGCTTGGACAGCGAATCGGAACTGCCCGAGTTGGTTCGGCAAATCGTCGCGGGCAATGTTCTCGCCGAGGAAGAAATAGTTCGCCGTTACTTAGACGGCGTTTCCATAATTATAGGACGGATCGTTCAGAACCCTTTCGTGGCGGAAGACATCTCGCAGGAGACGTTCATCAAGGTCATAGAAAAGGTAAGACACGGAGACGTGCGAGAGCCTGAGAGACTCTCCGGTTTTATTTGCGGAGTGGCGAGATATCTCGCCATTGAGTATGTTCGAAAGGTCAGACAGTCCGCGAATCGCGAGGACGTTGGAGCAGCCGAGCACCTTCCCGATCCCGCGCCGGATCCATTCACCAATCTCCTGGCTAAGGAGAGGGAGGCTGCCGTTCGCGAGGTCATCAACGAGTTGCAAGTTAAACGAGACAGGGAATTGCTGTTACGCTATTACATTGGCGAGGAGCCTAAGGATCAAATCTGTAGCGATCTTGGTTTGTCGAGGGAGCAATTCAATCGTGTCGTATTCAGGGCGCTTAAAAGATTCAAAGAGAAGTATCTCAAGCTTGCGGACGAGCGCCGGCGGCGCGATGCTTAGAAAGTCTTTTGCATGTGTGATGCGATCTATGTGTGGTTAACACCACTTTACAATTGGGGACAGTAATCGCCAATGGACCACGACATTATTGACCAGTTCGATTATGTCGACCGCTATCTAATGGGGAGGTTGACAGCCGGCGAGATATCTCGCTTCGAGGAGCATTTTGTCGATTGTTCTCAGTGCATTGAACGATTGAGAACAACCGAGAGCTTCCTGGCCGGCCTCCGTTCGGCGGCGGTTCGGCGCGCGTCACCCGAGGAGGGCCGGGCTCCAAAAGGGCCATATCCGTTACTGATTCGGGTACTGTCGGCTAGAAGAACGGCTTTGGCCTCGGTCTGTGTCATCGTGGTGGCCTCAGCCGCCGCCGTATATCAGATCCGGCGATTGCGGCTCGATGTTGATCAAGAAAAGCAAGCCGCGGCGCAACAGGAACAGCGCTTCGATCGGGAGCGGCGATCCGCGGATGAATCGCGGGAGGCAAAGGAAAAGGAACTCGTGAGTCAGATTCGCCAACTCGAAGTGGTTATTCAAAGCCTGGGACAACACGAGGGTCAGGCTCCCGGGCCGCCGGCTGAGCCTCTAATAAACGTGTCGGCCGTTAATCTGACTTCGCTGAGGGGAGGTGAGTCGGATTCAATTAGCGCATTCAAGATTCGGGGGCCGTCTATTAATTGGTTTTTCATTTCCATACGGCTTGAAGACGAAGACGACAGTAAAGACTACTGCGTCACCATAACTGACTCCCATGACCGGCAAAAGTGGAAGCATTGCGGCTTCAAGCGTACAGGGCAAGATTATTTGTCGATGCTCGCCACTTCGCTCTTTCTGCGTCCCGGCGAATATCACTTCATCGTCGAGGGCGTCACCAACGAAGGCGGCCGCCGTGTCATCGGCGCTTATCCACTTGTCGTCAGCCGCTGAGTCAGGGGCTTGACTCGAATCGTAATCGACGAATCGGCTCGGCCGGCCGTTCGGAATAACTAGTGAGTTTAGAGTTCACGCTTCAGCGCCGCAGCCTAAAGGCTGAACTCTGAACGTCGCCCACCGGGACAATGGCTCGTTGCAGGCAAGAAACTTCCGCCGACCACTACTCGGCTAGCAGTCACCGGCGCCGCCGGTTCGGGGAATCCGCGCGGATCAGCGTTACAACGTAAGCGAAAGTCAGCGGTTTCTTCCATATCAACTTGGCCAGGCTCAAACAGAACGACTGCCCGATCTCCCGATCGGGCGAACGCTTCAACGATCGTTTGGGGCCGTGATATTATTGCGTCCCGCAAAGAGGCGCAAAATGTCTTATCAACTCAACGAAGAAGAACAACTCGTCCTGGCGACCGTCAGGAAGTTCCTCGAACGAGAGGCGCAACCGGTTGCGTCCGAACTTGAACATAAGAACGAATACCCCTTCGCTCTCGTTGAGCGAATGAAAGAGATCGGATTGTTTGGCGCGAACGTGCCGGAGGCGTACGGTGGCCAGGATCTGAGCACAACCGTCTACGCGATGATCTTCGAGGAGATCGCTCGAGTGTGGATGGGACTTGCCGGCGTAATCGGCACGCATTCGGTGCTGTGTGACGTTCTAGCGAGGTTTGGCGAAGAGAGACAAAAGCACATGTATCTACCCGTGCTCGCCCGCGGTGAGCGGCGCGGTGGAATTTGTTTGTCGGAGCCGGACGCGGGAACCGACCTTCAATCAATCCGAACCACCGCGACTCGCCGCGGCGAACAGTACCTGATCAACGGCTCGAAGATGTGGGTGACTAATGGACGCTACGGCGAAGTCTTTCTTCTGCTGGCCAAGACAAACAAAGACGCAACTCCGGCGCACCGGGGAATGAGCGCCTTCGTTATCGAGAAAGGCGGCGAAGGTCTCACGGTCAGCCGCGACATAGACAAGCTCGGCTACAAGAGCGTCGAAACGTGCGAAGTGCTGTTCGAAGACTTTGCGGTTCCGGCTGAAAATCTGATCGGCGGGGTCGAAGGCCAGGGCTTCAAACAAGTGATGGCGGGACTGGAAGCGGAGCGGCTCAACGTCGCGGCGCGCGGCCTGGGCGTCGCTCGAGCGGCGTTCGACGAAGCAATCAAGTACTCGCAACAGCGGCGCACTTTCGGAAAGCGCATAGCCGAACATCAGACGATTCAGATCAAGCTCGCGGACATGGCGACGAAGATTGAAGCGTCCCGTTTATTGATCTACAACGCCGCGGAAAAGAAAGACCGGGGCGAACGGTGCGACCTGGAAGCAGGAATGGCGAAACTATTCGCGACCGAGACGGCTCAGGAATGCGCGCTCGAAGCGATGCGAATACTCGGGGGCAACGGCTACGCCAAGGACTTCGCGGTCGAAAGGTTCTACCGGGATGCGCCTCTCTTAATTATTGGCGGTGGAACAAACGAGCTTCAGCGGCTGGTCATCGCGCGCCGTCTGCTGGAGAAATACTCAATCGAAATAAAGTAAGCCACGGATGCACACGGATAAACACGGATTGGAAGGGAAACATGAGTAGGATTGATGGGTGACTAACAGCGAAGGATGGGCGATGAAAATGCGAAAGAGCGAGGCAACGAGCAATCGCCGGTTGGCGGCGTCTAGTACTCTAGGGAAGCTAGGCCGACAAGAAGTTCACAAATGGGTCAAGGTTTTTCGGGCGGGAACTCGGCGGTATGAGGTCGCTCGCTACGTATTAGCTCCTTTCATTCCCTTGATTCTAATCCGTGTTTATCTGTGTTCATCCGTGGCTGATTAAGTTGAGGTAGCGCATGGAATTTGGAAGATACTACGAAGACTTTGAGGTAGGGGCCGTTTACAAACACTGGCCGGGGCGAACGATCGGCGAGGCCGATGACACATGGTTCAGCCTGATCACGATGAATCAGAATCCGCTTCACATCGATGAGAACTATGCGAGCAAGCTTCACGGGCAACGGCTGGTGAACGGGTTGCTAGTGCTCAGCATCGCCGTCGGGATGTCGGTCGCCGACGTGAGCGGAAAGGCGATCGCCAACCTCGGCTATGAGGACGTCCGCCACGTTGGGCCGACTTTTCACGGCGATACGATTTATTCCGAGACAAAAGTGCTGGACAAACGAGAGTCCGAAACCAA
>JAHFUG010000124.1:0-5138 GCA_023265195.1 Blastocatellia bacterium
AACGGCGCCGCGGCTTGATCGAATTTAAGATTGCCGCAAACTACTACTCGTTCATCCGCCGCGCCGAGAGCTCTTATGCGTAACGCGTCGGCCTCCGATTGCATGACAAAGAGAGTGACGTCTTCCAGAACTCGACTAATGAATTTGCCGACTCTTCGATAGCCGGCGTAGGACCGGTCCGAGATGCGGCCGTTGGCGATCACGGTAACTACTCCGCGCCCTCGGCACTCGTGAAGGAAGTTTGGCCAGAGCTCGGTTTCCATTATGACAACGCAGGCGGGGTTGATGCGAGCGAGCGCTCCACGCACCGAATGCGGCCAGTCGAATGGAAAGTAGAAGACTGATCCCGCCGAGCCGATCCTCTCCCGAGCAAGCCGCTGGCCGGTTATCGTAGTCGTCGACACAACTACTCGAAACGCCGGAAGATCGGATGCCATTCTATCGATCAGCGGCTTCGCGGCAAGAAACTCACCAACGGATACGGCGTGCACCCAAATCACCGGCCTGCAATCACTCGAGGCCGAAGCGGGCGGCATTCCCAGCCGCTGCTTGAGGCTGCCCGCGTACTTCCCGCGCCTGAGTGATTGATAGACGAAGTATGGAAGAAGAATGAGGAACGCCAGTGAGAAAGCGAGAGTGTAGAGGAAGTACATATCAAGAGTGCGGCGTCAAAAACGCTGGCCGAGTTTATCACGGACCCCGCAGCCGGACATACTTGCAGAAACGGCGGCAGTGATACATTTCCGTGTTGCTGAAGGAATCACCTCCGGAGGAGGGCTGGAGTTTGGCCATTTATTCCGCCCCCTCCGTAGGAGGGCCATGTTTATAGCACGTGTGGTGGGATGATCCGCCCTCCGTAGGAGGGCCATGTGTTCTCTGAAAATGGAGACAGCTTTCTTGTTTCCTTGAAACTACAAATGGACATGGCCCTCCTAACGGAGGGCGGGATGTTGCGGCCGATTCCTGCTATAAACATGGCCCTCCTAACGGAGGGCCGGATGTTGCGGCCGATTCCTGCTATAAACATGGCCCTCCTAACGGAGGGCGGGATGTTGCGGCCGATTCCTGCTATAAACATGGCCCTCCTAACGGAGGGCAGGATGTTGCGGCCGATTCCTGCTATAAACATGGCCCTCCTAACGGAGGGCCGGATGTTGCGGCCGATTCCTGCTATAAACATGGCCCTCCTATCGGAGGGCGGGATGTTGCGGCCGATCATTGCTATAAACATGGCCCTCCTAACGGAGGGCGCGCACCCCGCTGGGGCGCCTTGGCTCGCCGCGCCGATTCTATAAACGTTTCGCTCCTCTGGAGCGCCACCTTGTCAGTTTGACAAGTACGAGGGTTTGTCTCGGCAACACGGAAATGTATCAGTACCCTTTTCTCTTGGCCGTTTCATCTAGCTTCGGCTAAACTTTCCGTCATTCTTGAAGGGGATTCGGAACATTGTCCGAGCATGGCGCGTGAAGCCTGGAAATGGTCTTGACCGGCGGAGTCGATCGATGAAAAGAGTCTTAGTCACGGCGCTGCTTTTCGCGTTAGCTCTTGGCGCCTTAATAGCAACAAGCAGGGCCTTTTGGGTGGATCGCGAAAGCACTCCCGATCAGAGGCGGGAGGCCTTCGAGATCGTGTGGCGCACCGTTAAAGAAAAACACTTCGATCCCACGCTTGGCGGATTGGATTGGGACAAGATTAAACGGGATTATGCGCCTCGCGCGGATGCGGCCAAAACGGATAGCGAGCTTTATGAAGTGTTGCAGCAAATGCTGGGTGAGCTTCATCAGTCCCACTTCAACATAATTCCTCCCGAGCTCATTATAGAAGACGACACCAAGGAGCCCGCTGGCGGCGGCGTCGGCCTGGATCTCAGAGTGGTTGATGGACTGGCCATGATCACTCGAGTTGACCCGAACTCAACGGGAGCGCGGGCCGGCTTGCGTCCCGGATTCATAGTGACCAGGGTGGACGACTCCCCGGTAGATCAGTTGATCGCCCGTTTCGCGAAGAGCAAAGATTCGCAAGCCATAACGAGGTTTCGCATAAACCGGTCAATACTCGGGCGCATCAACGGCGCGCCGAAATCGAGTGTAAGACTCAGCTATCTCGACGGAGAGGACAAGGCGCGCGAGGCGACCATCGAACGAGAGCGTCTTCCCGGAGAGATGTCTCAACGAATGGGAAACTTCCCGCCGCAGTACGCGGAACTGGAGGTCAAGCGCCTCGCCGGCGGCGCCGGCTATATCAGGTTCAACATATTCGTGATGCTGCTGAGCGACCGCATCAAAGCAGCAATCAGATCCCTACACGACGCGCCGGGGATCATCTTCGACATTCGCGGCAACCCCGGCGGGTTGGGCGCCATCGCTCCGGGCATCGTTGGAGAATTGGAAACAAGAGAGGTGTCTCTTGGGACCATGAAGATGAGGCGCGGCGAGTTGAAGTTCGTAGCCTTTCCCCAGAAGAATCCGTATGCAGGGCCGGTGGCCGTGTTGATCGACGGCATGAGCGCCTCAACGAGCGAAGTTCTCGCGGGAGGCCTGCAAGAGGCGAAACGCGCAATCGTGGTTGGCGAACGGAGCGCGGGAGCGGTTTTGCCTTCGCTCTTCGAGAAACTGCCGACCGGCGCGTTGTTTCAGTACGCGATCGGAGATTATCGAACGCCAAGCGGCGTGCTCGTCGAGGGACTGGGCGTTAAGCCCGACGTCGAAGCTAAGGTGAACCGGGCTACGCTGCTCGCGGGCCGGGACCCACAACTCGACGAAGCGGTTAGGCAACTATCGAAGGCGGCGCCGGCAGTGGGCAGCCGGACGGTAAGGAACTGAATTTGTTTACACCAAGAAAGGATCACATAGTATGAAAAGAACAGTTATGACGACGCTAATCGGTTTGGCTGTGGCGGCCACGGTGTTGGCCGGTGGTTTTGGCCAAAAGGATTCGATGCCGACCGTGGATCAGATACTGGATAAGTATGTCCAGGCGATCGGTGGCAAAGCAGCGGTAGAGAAGCAAACGAGTTTGACGGCTAAGGGGGCTTTTGAGATACCCGCCATGGGAATGAGCGGCAATGCCGAGGAGTATGCGAAGGCTCCGAACAAGATGCTCTTCATTGTGGATATCGCCGGGCACGGAGTGGTGCAACAGGGCTACAACGGCGCGGTGGCATGGTCCTCGGAGCCGGCCCAGGGGCTGCGCGAGGAGAGTGGAGCGGAACTCGCTTCCACAAAGATCGAGTCGGAGTTCCACAAGGAGACCAAGATCAGACAATTGTTTTCCAAAATCGAGTTCAAGGGCAAAGAAAAGGTCGGCGAGAAGGACGCTTATGTGTTATTGGCGACGCCTACCGGGAGCAGCGCGCAGAAGTTGTATTTCGACATCCAGTCCGGGCTTCTTATTCGCACGGACGTCGAGCAAGATACTCCTCAAGGAAAAGTACCCGTCGAGAAATACCTGGATGACTACAAAGATGTAGACGGGGTGAAGATTCCGTTCACTCGCCGGCACGTGCTTCCCCAGATGACGTTTGTCATCAAGCTGACCGATGTAAAACACAATGTCGCCATCGACGACGCGAAGTTCAACAAGCCGGCAGGGCAGTAAACGCGCTCGGAGCGGGATTTGAATTTGAACGGGGTGGTTCATTTGACCACCCCGTCCGCCGATGTGGCGCGGGAGAGGGACTTCGGCGTTAATGGTAATTTGAATAGTTTCGGGACACGACCGTCCGGCCAGCAGTACATTCAGAGGCCCAGCGACATTTTGAGGGGCCAACCCCGAACGCGAATCACGAGGGGTGAGATGATGACGAGAACGCGAAAGAGATTCGACATATATCGTGGGCGCGACCCGCGGGAGATTCCTACCTATGGAATTTCCGAGGCTGCACACTTGCTCAAGATTCCCGTGGCTACTCTGCGCGCCTGGATTCGAGGGAGATACTATGAAACCGATCACGGCAGAAAGCGATTCGAGCCGCTGATATGCCTTCCAGACGCAGATTTGCCATTACTATCATTCGTCAATTTGGTTGAGGCTCATATCCTCGACGCCATTCGTTACAAGCACAATGTTCCGCTTCGGAATGTCAGAACAGCCGTCGGTCATTTGCGCGAGTGCTGTGATTCTGAGCACCCACTGGCTGATTACTGGTTTCAGATAATAGGCGTTGATCTGCTGATCGAAGATAAAGGGCTCATCGTGAACGCCACGAGAAGGGGCCAATTAGAAATGAAGGAAATCATCACCGCGTATCTGAAACGAGTCGATCGTGATCCGGAAGGCGCAGCCGTTGGGCTGTATCCTTATCTGAAGCGTCATCCTCGGCATGTGGAGGAGCCCAAGCTGGTTCTGATTGATCCTCGCGTTTCTTTCGGCAAGCCGGTATTGGTGGGTGTGGGCGTACCCACATCGGTGGTCGCC
The DNA here is from genome assembly GCA_023265195.1 of Blastocatellia bacterium. Lineage (GTDB taxonomy): Bacteria > Acidobacteriota > Blastocatellia > UBA7656 > UBA7656 > QHVH01. The sequence continues at coordinate 4,417 of JAHFUG010000124.1, forward strand.
GATCGATACAGCGCAGGCGAGACGGTGATGGAACTGGCGGATGATTATGGGTGCGAGGCGGCGGAAATCCAAAAAGCGATTGAGTACGAACGCACACTATCAAAGGCAGCTTAGGCGAACAACCTTTTTCCTAGACCGTTCTTTTGGCGGGAAGTTGATCCTTGAAGAACTTCGCAAAGCCGGCTTGAGGGTGGAGCCTCATAGCAAGTGGTTTCGACATAACACTCAGGACGAGCGATGGCTCGAAGTCGTCGGAGAAAAGAAATGGATCGTGTTAATGCGCGATAAGATGATCGCGCGCCGCGTACTCGAACTCGATGCGCTTATCAATGCCGGCGTGCGGACGTTCGTGTTAGTGGAGGGCAGTCTTCCGGACGTGGAAAATGCGAAGATTATCATTGGGGCGATACCAAAAATATTTGCGATGATCGCTGAGAACCGCTTTCCCTTCATCGCCAGAGTCAGGAAAGATAGCGCGGTCAGCCTTTGGAAGACGGAACCAAAAATACAAAAGGGAGTCCACAGGAATAGGCGAAAGAAATGAAACGTCTACTATAAGACAGCGTAGAGGGCGGGCGGATGATAATAAAACTAGCTACCGAATTCTTCAAAAAGATTCGCGCCAGTTCGGCATACAAGAAAGACCAAGGGATGCACGAAAGTCGGACACCGACGTCTGCCTCTGAGTTTCCGTCCGTCACCCCTGCCAAGTTTAGTTATCT
>JAHFUG010000124.1:5238-17014 GCA_023265195.1 Blastocatellia bacterium
GACGGATGCACGAATTCCACTCCGACCAGGTTTCCTCTATCTCTGTTGGGCGTTGTATGGCGGACAATTCCGCTGGTCACATATAGCCCGTCAGACTGACCTTCACTTCTGAGGCCGGGAGGCATCGGCATCTCGAGATGAACGACCGTCCCCGGCTCCAGTGCTTGCTTGAGCCGAAATTTGATGCCCAGCCTGCTCACGTCCCAGCTCTCGGTTACTTCTTGCCATGACCCGTCGTCCGGCGTGACCCGAACCGGCATCCGCAGCGAGAAGCGCGCCGTTCTGCGCCGGTCGCCCACCCTAGGCATTGATGGTTCGGCTATGCCAAACGCGCTTGCGACCTTTGGCCTCTTCGATACAAGCTCGATGGCGCGCGGAACTCGTATTTCGCCAAGTCCCGCTTGAGATGCGCCGTCAGCGACCGGAGGCAAGGGAAGAGGCGCCGTCGGACGGCGGTTGAGGGCTCCATCGTACTCGATTCGGCGGGCAGGCCGCGACAGCGTCGAAAACGCTTCGACCACTCGCAGAAAAGCCTGGCTTAGCTTCCACTGCATCGTGCCTTCGCGCTCGATCACGTCCCTGCACTTGAGCGGATGAAGTAGATCCACGGACCGGCAGTACGCCTTCCGTATCTCTTCGATTGAGGCGCGCCGGCTGATTTTCAAGACGCTGTAGTGGTCGGCGCCTTCGTCTATGCAACCGAGGATTCTCTCAACCTCGCCTCGAATAGACACCACCCTCTTTTCTCGTATTGCTTCCGTTGCGAATTGTGTCATAGGGTCTTCGAAACTTTCATTCTTTCGATTGGGCCCCGGCATGACCCGGCGCAACCGTGGGGATCAAGAATCACTGAGTTTCGGCGGCGCACAGCGACGCCTCCTGAGTTCCGCCAAGGTCCTGCGCCGCTGCCGGCCGAATCGGTGTTGCGGCATGCCTGATCTCACGCCAGGCGTCCACCGGTATTCGAATAAACGCGCTCACTACTCCGGGATCGAACTGAGATCCGGAGCAGCGCTTCAGTTCATCTATCGCGGACTCAAATGTTCGCGCCGATTCGTAGCGCCTCTCGGACGTCATCGAATCGAACGCATCGGCGACGGCCAGAATGCGCGCTCCCATCACCACGTCATCGCCCGCGAGTCCCTTCGGATACCCCTTGCCGTCCATACGCTCGTGGTGTTGCGCCACTATCTCCGTTGCGCCGTGGACCAAATCCATTCCGCGCATGATTTGAAGGCTAAAGTCTACATGCTTCCGCATGTGCTCCATCTCCTGCTCGGTAAGCGGTCCTTTCTTCATCAGAATCGGATCCGGCACGGCGATCTTGCCCACGTCGTGTATCAGAGCCGCCTGCTCGATCGCAGCCATCTCGTCGCCGCCGAGCCCCAACATAATGCCGAGGCGTTTGCAGTACGCAACGACCCGCTCCGAATGGCCTGGAGACTCTATGTCTCTTGTCTCGAGCGCGGTTGCGAGCGCCAACAGCGTTGCATGTCTTGTTAGCGACACTTTGTCGATCGCGGCGCTCAGCGTTGAACTGGCCGCGTGCACCTCGTTGGTGCGAGCGCTCACCAATTCTTCCAGGCGTCTATCGTATTGCTTGTTGGCCGTGATCAACAGCCGATGGCGCAACGCCCGGTCCACGGCCGCCTCTACTTCCGAGAGGCTGTAGGGCTTGGTGATGTAGTCAAAGGCGCCGAACCGAAGCGCCTCTACCGCGTAATGAATCTCGGTCATCGCGGACTCTACTATTATGACGGTGTCGGGATATGATTCGTGCAGAAAACCACAGAGATCGATTCCGCTCATCCGCGGCATCATGATGTCGATCAGCGCCACGTCGAAGTCGGTTTTGGCGGCCGCCTCCATTGCGGCATGGCCGTCGTGAACGAGTACGACCTGATGGCCAAGCCTTGAAAGTTCCTTTTGTAGAACGAGGCCGAGATGCTCCTCGTCTTCGGCGATCAACAGGTTTATTGCTGGGGTAGCACTCACCGTGAATTACTCCATGCTCCTTGCTCTTGTTATCAAGCGTTGCGCGAGGGCGGCTCGCCTTGTGAGCCTCGCGATTTCACCTCGGGGCCCCGGCAAGGCGCTCCACTCCTCAAATGCCTTCTGAGTTACCCTCTGGTAAGACGGGAGGTGTCATGAGTCACTTCAGAAGCTCGGTCCTGCCACCGCTCGCCTGCTAACTCGGTTGAGACCAGGTCTACTCTGAAGTTTGCCTGAGGGGCGCTTTCGTGAGAGCAACGGACGTTCCACACGTGACCCGATTTGCCGTTCCCCTAACCAACCTGCCTATAACAAACTTGGGGAGCCCCGGCGGCGAGAAGCGAGCATAACACGTCAATTTGAAAGCCGAATTAGGTCAATCTGCAACGTTGATCGAATCGAGGGAAGGCGTCCGGGGTTCGACGCGGGAAGTTTCCTTACGCCGCTTTCGCTATGCGAACTCCACTTCGACTGGATTGGGTATCAGACCTGCGCGCCAGGCTCGATCGAGCAGTAAGCGAATCGCGTCGCGGCCCCGTTGACCATAGTCAATCGTATAGTCGTTCACGTACATGCCCACGAACTTGTCGGTCAGTTCCTTTTGCATTCCCCGGCCGTAAGCCATCGAATGCACCACCGCTTCTTCCCTGTTGGCAAGTCCGAACTCGATCGACGTCCGCAAGAGAGAAGAGATCCTGGCGATCAACTCGGGACCCAGCGACTTCTTGATCGCATTTCCGCCTAACGGAAGAGGCAGGCCGGTCTGGGCTGTCCACCACTCGCCTAAATCGATCACCTTATTCAGGCCGCGAGACTCATACGTTAACTGACCCTCGTGAATTAAGAGACCCGCGTCCACCCGGCCACTCTCGACGGCGTCCATGATTTTGTCGAAGGGGATCACAACCGTGTCGCATTCGCCTACACACAATCGGAGCGCAAGATAGGCGGTCGTCATCGTCCCAGGAACGGCTATGCAAGTCTTGACAATATCTTCCAGAGACGCCGCTACACGGGACACGATCATAGGACCGTAATTGTCTCCAACGGACGCGCCGGAGGTCAGGAGCGCATATCGGTCCAATACGTGAGCATAGGCGTGTATCGAGATCGCGGTGACGTCCAACTCTCCGTTGGCCGCCCGCCGGTTGAGCGTTTCGATATCCTCGATCACATGCCGGAATCGGAGACCGCCGGTGTCGATCTTGCCGGCGGCAAGGGCATAAAACATGAAGGCGTCGTCGGGATCGGGACTGTGCCCGAGACTGATTTCTCTGGACTGCATAAGCGGCAACTATAGTCATTCGCGGCTTGCTTTCGCAAGTTAACCGGCTGCGGTATACTTCCGCGCTGATCGTAGCGGAGGCTGGTCCGTGGAGAGGCTATGACCACCATCGAGCGAGTAAGCGCGCGGGAGATTCTGGACTCGCGCGGCAACCCTACCGTTGAAGCCGAGGTGACTCTGGCCGGCGGGGTCGTTGGGCGGGCGGCGGCGCCGTCGGGAGCGTCCACCGGAGAGAATGAAGCGCTCGAGCTTCGAGACAACGACAAGAAACGCTTTGGCGGCAAGGGTGTGCTCAAAGCCGTTGGCAATATCAACTCCACGATCGCCAAGGCGGTGGCCGGCCGAGATGCGCTTAATCAGGCGGATATTGACCAGGCGCTGATCGAGGCGGATTCCACGCCGAACAAGCGCAAGCTCGGCGCCAACGCCACGCTCGCCGTTTCCCTCGCTACGGCGCGAGCCGCCGCCGCGGCCGTGGGCTTGCCGCTCTATTCATATCTGGGCGGCGTCGGAGCCCGCACGCTTCCCGTTCCGCTGATGAACATACTCAATGGAGGCGCGCACGCCGACAACAACGTCGACTTTCAAGAGTTCATGATTGTTCCCGCCGGACTAAGCCGCTTCTCGGAGGCTCTGAGAGCCGGGGTCGAGGTCTTCCATTCTCTAAAGTCGGTTCTCAGAAAGCGCGGACATTCGACGGCGGTCGGCGACGAAGGCGGATTCGCTCCGAACCTGAAGTCAAACGAAGAAGCGATCGAGTCGATACTGGAAGCGATAGATCAGGCCGGTTATAAAGCCGGCGACCAAGTCGCGTTGGCTCTGGATCCGGCGGCCAGCGAGTTCTACGAGGGTGGGCGGTACGTCTTCAAGAAGTCGGATAACTCGCGACGAACGAGCGAAGATATGATCGCCTTCTATGCGAGTTGGACCAATCAGTATCCAATTATTTCCATTGAAGACGGTCTGGCTGAGTCCGACTGGAAGGGATGGGCGAGACTCACCGGGGAATTAGGCGGCCGCGTGCAGATCGTGGGCGATGATCTATTCGTGACGAACACCCGTTATCTCGCGCGCGGAATAAGAGAACACGCCGCCAATTCGATCCTGATCAAGGTCAATCAAATAGGCACGCTTACCGAGACGCTCGGGGCGATAGAGATGGCCAGGAGCGCCGGTTACACGGCGGTTATATCTCACCGCTCGGGCGAGACGGAGGACACGTTCATAGCGGACTTGGCGGTTGCAACCGGCGCCGGACAGATTAAGACCGGTTCCGCGAGCAGGACGGATCGCGTCGCCAAGTACAATCAGCTTCTTCGAATCGAAGAAGAACTGGGCGGTTCCGCGCGATTCCCCGGTTTTGCGGCGTTCGCGGGCGCGGGGGCGAGATTCTCGAAACATGGAACGAAAGCGGCCGCGAAGAAATCATGAAGGAATTCATAGCCCGAGCGTTAGGCCGCTCCTCGCATGCGGCAGGCTAACGCCTGGATTCCGAGCAACGGAGCCGATCTCAACTTTGAGCTTGATTAGACAAGAAAAACAAAGAAGAATTCACACGGGGTCCGGAAGGCGGGGAATGCGATGAAGCAGCTATCCAGCAAAGCGCCGGTGGTGTCTCTGCCGATAATAGACGCGAGTGCTGCTCCGGCGGTCGCGGCCGCCCCGCCGCGCGTCCTCGACATCGGATGCGGCGTGAACAAGCTGGCGGGCTCGCTGGGCATGGACATTAACCCGCGCACGGCCGCCGACATAATTCACGACCTCGACGATCTCCCCTATCCTTTCGACGACGACCAGTTTGATGAGGTAAACGGCAGCCACGTGATCGAGCACGTGAACAATCCAATGGGAGTGATGTGCGAGCTGCACCGGATCACGCGGCGCCGGGGTCTGGTCAAGCTTCTCGTGCCTCACTGGACCAACCCCGATTTCGCCAGCGACCTGACTCATCGCAACCACCTCAACAGCTACTCGTTCCTGACTTTTATCGACGGCAGCGCGGTGTTCCCGTTCTACTCGAGCGTGCGATTCAACCAGTTGAGCGTTCGCGTAACGCTGCTGAAGTTCTGGAGACGATTCGGGCTGCAAATACTGATCAATCTGGACAATCGCTTTCCAACGCTTCGTTTCATTAGGAAATTCTGGGAGCATTACTTGAACGCCATCGTGCGCGGAAAGGAAATCTATTTCGTACTCGAGGTGATCAAACCGGGCTCCGCCGAAGCGGAGGTTGAGGAAACGCCGTTTTGAATCTAAGCTCGTACTTCCAAAGAACCGGGCCAACGAGAAGACTAACGTTAGGCGCGCCTCAGATAAATCAGCCGAGGAAACAGATTTTTGAACAGGGTAAATAACACGCCGCTCGCGCTGATCATACTCGACGGTTTTGGATACTCACCCGATCGCGAAGGCAACGCCATAGCTCTCGCGAAAACGCCGCACTTGGATAATCTGATGCGGGACTATCCGCACACCCTGATCGAAGGATCCGGGAAAGCGGTTGGTCTGCCTCCAGGGCAAATGGGCAACAGCGAGGTAGGGCACCTGAACATTGGAGCGGGCCGCATAGTGCGAATGGACATCTCGCGCATCGACCAGGCCATTGAAACCGGCGAGTTCTTTCGGAATGGCGCGCTGGTCCAGAGCATGGCGCAGGTGCGATCGGCCGGATCGGCGCTTCACCTGATGGGTCTTGTCTCCGAAGGCGGAGTGCATTCCTGGCACGAACACCTGTACGCACTACTAAGGATGGCTCGCGACCGGAACGTTCCCCGCGTCTACATTCATGCTTTTCTAGACGGGAGGGACACGGCCCCCGAATCCGGCGCGGGTTACATATCCAATCTAATCGCCAAGACGAACGAAATAGGAGCCGGCCGCGTGGCCTCGATCATCGGACGATACTACGCAATGGACCGCGACCGGCGCTGGGACCGCATAGAGAAAGCATATCGGTTGATTGCGCGCGGGGACGGCGGCCATGTGACTGATCCGGTGGCCGCAATACGCGAGCGCTACGGGCAGGGCGTCACGGACGAGTTTATGACGCCAATCGCGATCAATGCGGAGGGCGGCGCCCCGCCGCCCGTGGTCCGAGACGGCGACGGCGTGATCTTCTTCAATTTTCGCGCCGACAGGGCCCGCCAGCTCACGCGCTTTTTCACCCAGGACGACTTCACCGGATCGAGGGGCCCGCGATTGAACATAAGATTCACATGCCTTACCGAGTACGACCGATCCTTCCGGTTGCCGGCCGCGTTCAGTCCAGTGCAGGTAAAGATGATTCTCGCGGATGTTCTCGCCCAGCACGGCTTGAAGAATCTTCGTATCGCCGAGACCGAGAAGTATGCTCACGTAACGTTCTTCTTCAATGGCGGAATGGAAAAGGAATTCCCGGGCGAGACTCGAATACTGATTCCGTCGCCAAGGGTCTCGACCTACGACTTGAAACCCGAGATGAGCGCGTTCGAAGTAACCGAAGCCGTTGCGAACGCCATTAACGAAGGCGACACGGATGTCTTTGTCGTCAATTACGCCAACGCCGACATGGTGGGTCACACCGGAATTCTGGACGCCGCGGTCAAGGCTATCGAAGTGTTGGACTCGTGCGTCGGCCGCGTGGTGGATGCAATCAGGGAAAGACATGGAGCGCTCATCATAACGGCGGATCACGGCAAGGCTGAAAAGATGATCGATCCGGTAACGGGCCAACCCTTCACCGCGCATACGACTAACCCGGTTCCGCTGCTCTTAATTGACGGTGAGCGCCGAAAGCTGCGCGAGGGAGGTTCGCTCCAGGATATTGCTCCCACTATGCTGGCGTTGCTGGGACTGCCAAAGCCGGAGGAGATGACCGGCCAGGATCTAAGAGTGTGACATATGAAGGTTGGAATAGTAGGGCTCGCGGGCGCGGGCAAAACCACGGTCTTCAACGCCCTGACGGGACTGGCTGCTGAAGTCGGTTACGGGGGCCGCGATCGCGCCAACGTCGGCGTCATTAAGGTCCCGGACGAACGCGTCGACCGGTTGGCTGAGTTGTTCAACCCAAAGAAAAAGACTTACGCGGAAATCAGCTTCGTTGACGTCGCTGGACCGGAGGCCGAACAGGGCGAGCGATCCCACACCGGGCTCGATCCAAAGCTCGTTCAGCACATGCGCGAAACAGACGCGCTCGTTCACGTGGTTCGCGGGTTCGAGAGTCCATATACAACCAGCGGCGCGGATCCGGAGAGGGATATTCGCGCGTTCGAAGACGAATTGATGCTGACTGATCTGGTCCAGATCGAAAGCCGGCTCGAGCGGCTAAAGAAAGAGAAAGACTCCGCGCGGGAACGGGAAACGCTCGAACGGCTCAAGGCCGCGATCGAAGCGGAAACGGCGCTTCGCGACGCTTCGCTTGGGACTGATGAGATTCAGATGACCGCCGGGTTCCGTTTTCTCAGCTTGAAGCCGCTTCTGCTTCTGCTCAACGTTGGCGAGGACCGGGTTTCGGCGCCAATTCCGGCCGCCGTAGCAGGGCTCGCCGCCGCGAAACATCTCGAGGTGATTCAGATGTGCGGCAAGGCGGAGATGGACATCGCTCAGCTCGATCCCGATGAACAACGCGAGTTCCTGGCCGACCTGGGAATCGCCGAGCCGGCCCGCAGCCGCTTCATCAACGCGGCCTACAGTCTGCTCGATTTGATAAGCTTCCTGACCGCCGGCGAAGACGAATGCCGCGCGTGGCCCATCAAGCGAGGCACGACCGCCCACAAGGCCGCGGGGAAGATACATTCCGACATTGAACGCGGCTTCATCCGGGCGGAAGTAATCAGGTTCGAAGATCTGATCGAGCATGGAAGCGAAGCTCGATGCCGCGAGCACGGCAAGCACAAGCTCGAAGGCAAGGAGTACGTGGTCCGCGACGGCGACGTGGTTCATTTCAGATTCAACGTTTGATAGACGATGACAATTCCACAATCAATCGGCACAGGCAACGGCGCTCTTCCACGGGTGATTTTATTCGATATCGATGGAACGCTGATCAGGCCCGCGCGCCGAGGCCAGTATCGCGAGTTGATCAATCAGATGCTAATCGGCATGTTCGGCACCTGCGGCCGCATATCTGAAGTCGATTTCGGCGGTAGGACCGATCTGGCTATTTACCGCGAGGCGCTCGAGTGCGAAGGGATTACCGTCGATGAGATCAGGCGCCGGCTGGGAGAACTGGAGGCGGGCATGGTCGCCATACTCGAACAACTATCGACGGAAGGCGACGTGTTCCAACTCTGTCCCGGCGTTCGAGAGTTGCTCGACGCCCTGTCGGATGATTCAAGGTTCGTCACCAGCTTGCTCACTGGAAACGTAGAGAAGCTCGCGGAGGCAAAGCTGCGGCTGGTCCACATCTGGGACTACTTTGAAAGCAGGGGCGCGTTTGGCAGCGACGCCATCGAACGCGATCATCTCCCGGCGATCGCCGCCGCCCGAGTATCGGAACAGTTAGGAGTCCCGCTCCCGCCCGAGAAATTCGTCATAGTCGGCGACACTCCGCGAGACGTCTCCTGCGCGCGCCACTTTGGAGCGCGCGTCGTGGCGGTTGCGTCCGGATTTCACTCTGCCGAGCAACTCGCGCGGCTCAAACCGGATGCGGTGCTTCCAAACTTAACCGGCGCCAGGGACGTGGTTAATCTACTGGCGTCAATCTGATCGCGTGGCTTAGAACAGTCGATAAGGCGCCGAGCGATTTATCCGCATAGCGCAAAGCATTGAGGTGGCGGCCGCTTGAAAATCAATGTACGAGCGGGTCTCGATGACCGTCTTCGCGGCCTCCTTCATCATCTCGATCAACTCAACGTCGTTCATGGTTGGACTCCATCCAGTTTGCGGCATTGTTTCCGAGAATTCACCGCGGATTTGCGGTGGAAGTTGAGGGGCTCTGCGCTTCTGAATGAGAGTTCGAGTATTAACTAACCAATGACTTTCACCCGATCGGCGAGCTGTTCGCAGGCCCCCTTCCTGTAGGCTAGGCGCTTCCGGTCGGATCAGAAGGGAGGCAAATCATGTTTGACCTCCTATCGCCAGTTCACTCGCGCGCTTTCTTTTCGAGGTCTTGAAAGGCGCGAGCGAACGCGCTTGCCACATCTTCGCTAAGAAAAGGTTTGCGCAAAATCCCAATGTCTCGTTCTTTGCATATGTACTCTTGTTCCAGTCCGCAAATGGACGTTCCTGTCATCAGGACGAAGCGGGTGTGCGGGGATTTCGCTTGAAGTTCCAGCGCCAACGTAAGGCCATCCTCTTCGCCCAGAACATAGTCCAGCAGCACGGCCCGCGGGTAATGCAGCTTAAAGATCTCTCGGGCTTGGCTGGCCGAACTAGCTATGAGCGGATTCCATCCTGCCCGAGAAAGCGTATGTTGTAGGAACAAGAGTACGTCACGGTTATCATCAACTATGAGCAGTGAGAGACGTTCTGTCCGCCATTCAGGTTCTTCTTGATGGACAGGAATTTGTGACTCTGGCTTAGCGAGAACATTGGCTTGATACTGGATGGCTTTTATCAACTGCTCAAATCCGTCTTTCTCAAATAAGTCTACCCACTGCCAACGAGTTAGCCGTTGAGGAACAGCACATTCTTCGAGTCTAACAGGGATAATATAAATAGCCCCTTCTGGTTGCTGATCCGCTGTATTTAACGCGAATTGGATCTCTTTCTGCACGAACCCTTTCTTACTAACAGAATGCTTTGAAAGGCAGACTAGCACAATATCGCTGTTACAAACCGCCTTGGAAATTTCATTTTGCCAATCCTGCCCTGGTAGCAGATCTTGCTCATCCAGCCAGGGTTTACATCCGCTTTCGGACAATTGCCGGTAAAGATCGCGGACTATTCCCTTGTCGTGCGATGAATGACAAAGAAAGACTCGCGAGAGTCTGGTATGTTCTACCCCTCGATTCATTCTGGCCAGTAATTAAATCCGCAATCTCGTTTAATTACAACCCACCCGTTTCAACCCAGTGCTTCAAAGGAAAAACATAGAAGACTCTTACACCCGCCAAAATAATTATTGCTATGCCGGCGCCTTAAGAGATCCCCATCAATACAGGAGTGGGCGACGTTTACACCCGCCAAAATAATTATTGCTATGCCGGCGCCCGCAACAAGCGCAACAATCTCTGACGCTCCGCCTCACGGTTCCGCGCAAAATTGTCGGCTACCGAATAAAGAACCCCATCTCCCGAGGCGTTGGCAACGTCGACTGTTCCTGATGCTGAACGTGCGCCGCCCTCATAGCCGTTATCTTCGATTGAAACAACGCCGCCAGGTTGTCATAACGAACCAGTACGTTCCCCAGCCAATAAGGACGGCATTCCTTCAGCCACAACTCCGAATACAATCCGCGCACCCGAGTCGCTCCGTCGCGCAGGTCTTCGAGCCGGCCGTTCATGCTCGTTATCTCTTCAAGATCGCGCGTGACCCGCCGCCGGTCGGCCATGTTCAGATATGCGTCCCAGTAGAGCTTGCTGATCTCACTCGCGAACTGAATCTTCATTCCGAAGAAATCCAGCCTGATCGCCGCGAAGATCAAATAGTCGAGCGTGTCCGCGTTAGCGCGCGCCTTCGAGCGATCGCGATAAAGCGACTCGAGCGCCCGCTCGGCGCTAAGCCGAAGCTCGCGCGCCGCCGGCAGAGCCTTCTCCGTAAAGCGCGAGCCTGTCTCGCTGAATGGATCGCTCCAGAAGTAATCGTCGTACGCCTCGTTGAGCCGGGCTTCACGCAAGATCGAGTGCGCTCGAGTGAGGTTCTGTATCGCGTCGGCGAAAGCCTTGTCGCCGTTCCGATAAAACGACCAGTCGTACTTCGACTTGAAAGCCTCGATGCTGGATTCGCCCGGCTGCCACGAGCACGCCGCGCCGAAGACTATGGCCGGCCACGTCATTCCAAACAGAGCCTCGCCGTCGTCATCCCACGTTGTGTTGAGCATTCCGAGCGCGCCGTACTTCTGGCCGTCGCGCACGAAGTTCTTGATGTTGATGAACGCCGTATCGAGATTCGGAAACATCCGATTCCAGTTGCTGGCCCCCGGAGATACGAACAGATCGAGCCCGGCGTCTTTGTAAGGCTTCAGCAAGGAATCGAACCCCGCCGAGGGCCCGTATTCCCACGCAACCGCGATAACGTCCTTGGGCAGAATCTCGAGCAATTGCGGGTAGCGCATCGCGATGTCTCCCCAGAACATCAGCCGCTTATTGTAAGGCTTCATTATCTCCGACACGCGTTTGAGATGTTCCAGGTAAACGCGGCCAAGCCCGATCTCATCGGCTCGCGCTTTTGTCTGGCCGCGGCCCAGCTCGAACGTCTCGTCGGCGCCTATATGAAAAAGCGGCCCGGGGAACAACGGCACAAGCTCGGCGTAAAGATCCTTGATCAGGCCATAGGACTTCTCATTCACCGGAGACAATACGTGACCGTGCGGAATCTCGGCTAGATCCGAGTACGCTTCGTTCTTGAGCACGTGGTGCA
>JAHFUG010000504.1 GCA_023265195.1 Blastocatellia bacterium
AGACATGGCGTCCACAACAACCACGTCGCCCATCCCGTCTTCGAATCCCTTGCCCTCTTCCGCCGCAATCGCTTTGCCATTTGGAGAGTATTGAGGGTTGCGATAAGTGAGCGAACGGCCGACCAACGCCGCGTTCGCTTCATTGTCAAAGCCGGATACATTTCTCTTCTTTCCTGTTTTGACGTCCACGATCACGACACTGTGGAAGAAGTTAGCGCCAGTCTCGACCGCGATCTCGCCGCCGGACGGCGACCATACCGGATAATGATTCGCGCCATCGGTCGTCAATCGACGTAGCCGGTTCCCTTTGTGATTGATAAGCCATAAGTCCGCTTTCGTGCTATCAAACTCTCCTATAAATGCAATCGTGTCTCTGGAAGGGGATATCGAGTATTCTTTCACGTTTGCCACGCCTTCCTTGGCTACCCGTTTGAGCAGTCGCTTAGGAAGCGGCGCGGCAGCGATTCGGGCAGCGTCGTTAGCTCTATCCTCTTCCGAGTTCGAAGTGTCGTCCGGTTTGTTTGTGGAACGGACCTTCCCCCAATCGAAGACGAACCTGCCATGCTCGACGATCAAATCGCTTTCCTTATTCCATTGATACGTTTTGGTTCCTCTCGCGAAATCGCAAGACCATCCTGGAAACTGAGGCCCAACTACCGCGATCCAGTTGGTGGTTCCATCATTCGCCAGCGCCGCAATGGCTTGGCCATTTGGAGCCCAACGAGGCTCGGCATACCCAACCCCCTCAAACTCGAGCAGCGGTTTCACGCTACCAGAGTCGATTTCCATGAGTTCGACTCGAAGTCCGCCGTTTAGGAAGACGATCTGCGCGCCCAAAGGTGAGCATTCGGGACCATAGCTTTCTCCGTCTTCCGTCAATCGTCGTAGTCCACTCCCGTTCCTGTTCACGAGCCACAGGTCCGTCTTCGGCCTGGGCGCCTGACTCGGAGCAAACTGCCAGGTTTCAGCGAACTCTCCGACGAAGACGTACTTGTCTCTCGAGCCTCGAACGCTCGCGATTCTAACGACGCCTTCTTGTTTCACTCTTTCGAGCATCCTGTCGGCGACATTGTTTTCATCCTTGGGGTCCCACGGATCGGCCTTTTGTGTCTGTAGCCGGGTTGGCTCGTTGCCAGTGGTATCCGCCTCTGTGGCGGTCGAAGGCGCCGCGGCGTCCGCAGGCTTGAGCCATTCATTGTAATTTGCCCGCGCTGTCGCCGGCTGTGCGCCTCGATCCGAGCCGCAGCCAATAAAAACAGCTAGGGCGAACAGTGCGAGCGTTGTCTTCATAAATCCACCGCTGAGATGCTTCCCCTTTAATGAGCTTGATTTCACATCTCCCCTTGGCTTACTACCTCAATGATCCCTCTGAGACACCAGATCTTATTCTTCATCTCGAATGCCAGGCATAGGCTCTTCCATTCCCTTCCCGGCACGTCGGGATCAGGGCCGGAAAAGTGATACGTCACGGCGATCGCATCCGGATAGACCTCACCAATATTGCTCCTCATTGTAGTGGGGCCAATGATCACCTTGTTGTAGCCGATTTCTTTGGCTCTCAAGAAATCTCTATAGTAAGCGAAGAGCTTGAAGTACTGTCTGGCTGTCAGCCGCATCGGGTCACCTGATCCGGCCTCCTTGCCCCAGATATAGCGCTGGTTATTGGAGAACAAGTCCTTGATCCGGTTTCGGGTGAACACGAGGTCGTCTTCCACGCTGACGTTCCCGTATATCGAGAATCGAACCCCTTTGCTGGGCTGAACCAACGTGGCCAGCTTTGCCATGTCTCGGTTCTTGATTGCAAGCAATACCTCTCGTGCTCGCCTTGCCAGGATCTTCCTTGCTTGTGACTCGGTGATTCTCCCACTCATCGTTACGACTCTTGGCGCGCCAGGACGCGTTTCTTGGCCGCGATTCCAGCACTTCTTTGCCGTGCCGGCATCGACGGCATACACCCCTTCCATGTCGCGCGCTTCCACTCGCCCATCGACAACGGAAGTGGCCGAACTCAGGAGTAGTCCAATCCATATTGCAGTAATCGTCAATGCAACCTTCTTCATAACCAGAGCCTCCATCCAGCCGCGCATCTCGAGCCTCACACGCGAATCAATTACTGCTTCCCTCTCAGAGCCTTCTCCACGAGGTCCGGCCGATGGTAAGTCGTCTCGTATTTCTCGGCGGGGAAGAGACTCCCACCGGCTCGCCAGCGGATGAATCGGGCGGCTTCAGGCGAACAGGTGTAATAGCCTTCCGGTGTGAATGCTATCCAATCAAGCGGCGCGCCGCTCTGTTTGATTGATGGCAGGATCATGAACGTAGCGAGTAATCGGCTGCCGTCGAATTGCCATATTTTCAGCGAACCGTCCAGACTGCCGCTTGCGAGCCTCTTGCCGTCGGGAAAGAAGGCGACCCAGTTCACGTCGTGGCTGTGTCCCTTCAACGTCGCCTTCACCTTGCCCGTATGCGAGTCCCAGAGTCTCACATCGTTGTCGCCGCAACCGGTGGCTCCGGTTTTGCCGTCAGGCGAGAACGCGGAAAAGAAGACGTCCTCGCCGTGGTTCATCAACTGGAGCCTCTTTAGGACGGCTCCGGTTTGTAGACTACGTAGCGTCACCAAGGCGCAACCTTCGGTGACGGCGAGCGTCTTGCCGTCAGGAGAAATGGCCATGTTCACCACATAGTCGAAAAGTTGACCACCTAGCTTGATCGTCTTCCTGGTTTTTCCAGTCAGCGCATCCATAAGGACTAATTGATCCTGCTCGTCCTCCCATGTCGTTATTACCTTACCGTCTGGCGAAAAAGTAAAGTTCTTCAAGAAGTGCTCGATCGGTGACGATTTGCGCCTTCCGGTCTGAGTATCCCACCACAGCAACTCCCCTCCGCTCGGACCACTTTCATTGGCGGCGACCACGGTCCTATCATCCGGTAAGAATCCGATCGATTTAATGGTCAGTCCTGTCAGCGTTTGCTTTGTTCTTCCTGTAGTCGCGTCCCACAACCGCAAAGTTTGATCGCCGGTTCCGGCTGCGATCATTTTACCGTCCGCCGAGAAGGCGACTGAAACAACAATCCCTTGATGCGGCAGATTCAGCTTCAACTCCCCTGTCCGAGTGTTCCAGACGCTCAACGTATTTCCGCTTCCGATCGCCACCGCCAGACCGTCAGGCGAGAGAACAATCGGTTTCCCGCTGAAACCCTCGACGAGGTGTGAGGGCTTCAGCGAGTGGTCAGCTCTGATCAGAGTTCGCATCGCCCCCGTCTGAATGTTGCACAGCTTGACGGTTTCATCAGCGCAGCAAATCGCAAGCGTCCCTGCGTCAGGCGAGACCGCGATCTTTGCTATCTCGAGATTGGGCAGGCTGAGGGTTTTCTTCAATTGCCAGGTTAGCGTGTTCCACAGCGTCATTGCGTGATTACTTTTGCTCAAACTTGCCAGGGACCTGCCGTCATGCGAGAACGCAATTAAGGCGGAGTCCACTTTGACCGCTCCGCTTTTCTCACCCGTTTCCGGATTCCATAGCACGAGCCCATCACCGCCTGTCGTCGCCAGCTTGCCGTCCGGCAAGAAGGCTACGACCGTGGCGTTCGGATCAAACCCTTTCAGAGTGTTCCTGACTTTGCCCGTGCGGGTGTCGCGCAACTGAACCGTTCCCTCCGGACTAGTGCTGGTGAAGGTATGGCCGTCTGGCGAAATAGCAACAACTCCCCGGACACCCTGCACCCTCCGCCTGACTCTTCCAGTAACGCCATCGTATATCCTCGCGTCAGCGAGATCGGGTGCGAATACCACCGTTCGCATGTTCGGCGAGAAGCCGATCGAAAATGACTTGTAGTAAACGTTGGGCAGCCTTCGCTTCGCCACCCAAGTCCTGGTGTCCCACAGAATCGTCTCCCCGAGCGATCCATCACCAGTTCCGCAGCTCACGCCATCACCACCATTGCTCGCCAACGTGTCGCCATTCCGTGAAAACACGATCGTGTCCACCTTGCGGCCATGCCCAATCAGGGTACGCTTCAATTCGCCCGTCTTGGTGTCCCATAGCTTCACCGTTTTATCATCCCCTCCGGTCGCCAGCGTCTTTCCATCCGGCGAGAAGGCTAACGCATTGATCTTGCCGGTGTGTCCGATTTGAAGGACCAGTTCAGGGTGGTCTTGCGGCGAATCGGGCTGCTGCTCCGAGCCTTTCACCCGGGGGAACGCGTCACTCAACACAAATTGAAATAGGGTGAACACGGCTAGAGGCAACGTAACTCGCCGGCAAGATCGCAGCCAATGTTTGTTCGAGACTGCCGGCTTCCAGCGGTCTTGCGGTAATGCGATACTCTTCATCTTTGCTCCTTCCGAGTGAAAACGACCGGTGGGAATCATTCACCACTCGGCCAACGGATCAACGAGCGTTGCGGAATCACATAACAATCGCCGTTCAGAGTTGTCTCTGTACCTTACCGCGGCCGATTCATGCCTTCTTCAATCCGGGCCATCGAGAGGGCGTGAGCATTCGGGGATGAGAGTTCTCAAATATTGATCAGGCGCCGATGGCCGCCGCGTGACGGTCTGGATTCTATTACTCCTGGAGCGTTCGATCAATGTGGTCATCCACACCATCGGGGGCGGTTAGTCCGACTCGGGGCTGAGGGTTAGGGCTGGAATAGGAACCTGAGGTCGTCGTGGGTCATAGAGTGTTGTTCTTCCGATAAGCTCCGTCCGCAGCCAAATCGCGAAGAAAGAGTTTCTCGCAAGGACGCAAAGATGGGCACAAAGGCCGCAAAGAAGCCGGCCGGGAAGAATGAGATTCTTCGGGTTTGCTTCGCCGGTGGGCTTCTTGTTGGGGCGCTACACCCCCGGTCTGTGCCGCCTTTAGGCGGTTCATCGCATCCGGCTAAGGCGGCTCGTTGCTACAGACAGGTCACTCCTACGGAGTTGAGAAAACAATCAATAAAGGCGCGCTCGTTTCTACAGACATCACTACAGACAGGTCACTCCTACGGAGTTGAGAATAAAAAATCAATGAGGCGGACCGTTGCTACAGACATCACTACAGACAGGTCACTCCTACGGAGTTGAGAAAACAATCAATAAAGGCGCGCTCGTTTCTACAGACATCACTACTACAGACAGGTCACTCCTACGGAGTTGAGCCCACGGAATCCGATATTCCGCACTCCGAACTCCCAACTCCGAACTCCGAACTCCGAACTCCGAACTCCGAACTCCGAACTCCGAACTCCGAACTCCAAACTCCAAACTCCG
>JAHFUG010000125.1 GCA_023265195.1 Blastocatellia bacterium
CCTCACTTCAGTGAGGTCCAAGGGCTCCGCCCTTGAACCCCCAACTGCGTTGGGGTATTCAAGATACGGCTATGGCCCCGCTTTCTGTAGCCAGTGAATGAAAGCATCCCCCTCAAAGTGGAGTTGGATGAAGTAGCCGTGTTGTCGCCCGAGCAGTCGCCTGAAGTGCTCGCGCTTGACGATGCGCTAAGCAACTTTCGAGTTTTGACGCGCGCAAGGCTCGCATCGTGGAGTTGCGATACTTCGGGGGCTTAACGGTCGACGAAACGGCGGAGGTCTTGAAGATTTCAGCGGTGACGGTCATGCGCGACTGGGGTCTTGCGAAAGCATGGCTGCACCGGGAAATCGGGGAATAGTTTTCCGTTTCGAGTTCTCGGCTTCATCACGTCACGCGCCACTCGGGTAGACCGGCAAAGGTAGACGACATTCTCTCTCTCGTGCCCGACACGCCCACGCAACCCGGCGATGAGATTTGATTGGGATGGACCCGGTTTCCATATGATGCGGTTCCTGATAATGCGTTCCCGGCCCATTTCACCGGGATTCGGCGGCAATCACGTTAGCGAAATCTGGTCTTGCCATACGCTGAATAGCGGGCGATTCGCACGCGACAAGAATGCGGATCGTCATCGCGCCAACGACGCAACGCAAATCAGCGCGCCTGAAGCCATAAGCGAACTTCGCTCTTCTGCTTAGCCCCCCTGCCTCCTGGTGGGTCTTGACTTGTTACATAATATTCAACTTTGCGATCTTTCTGTGCACGTTCAGCTCCGCGTCTCTCCACCACCTGAGGGATTAGACCAGCTTCCTGGATCATTCTTATCGCGTCAAACTCACGCTTATTTATGACGTCAGGAATTACAACCATGCCGGATTGGTTCCGAGCTACGAACACATTCACCAAAGTTCCAGGCGGGACCGTCTGACCGGGAGCCGGGTCCTGGCTGATTATGGTTCCTAGCTTGTACTCATCTGTCTCTTGAGCGGTCGTCTGCCCCACTGTCAGTCCGCTCCGAGCAATCTCTTTCTGCGCAGCCTCCAATGTCATGTTGAGAACATTCGGCGTCCTGACCCGCGAACGTCGAGCTACGACCAAGTTGATCGTAGCTCCCTGCAGGACCGTCTGTCCTGGACTTGGGTCTTGGCTGATGATAGTTCCTTCCTCGTACTGATCCGTTTCTTCATCACGCGTCCGCCCCACTGTCAGTCCGCTCCGAACGATCGCTTCCCGCGCAGCCTCCAAAGTCATCTTGCTAACATCCGGCGTGCTGACCCGCGAACGCCTAGCTACGAACACATTCAGCGGCGTTCCAGGAGAAACCATCTGACCGGGAGCCGGGTCCTGTCTGATTATGGTTCCTTCCGGGTATTGATCCGTTTCTTCATCACGCGTCCGCCCCACTGTCAGTCCGCTCCGAACGATCGCTTCCCGCGCAGCCTCCAAAGTCATCTTGCTAACATCCGGCGTGCTGACCCGCGAACGCCTAGCTACGAACACATTCAGCGGCGTTCCAGGAGAAACCATCTGACCCGGAGCCGGGTCCTGTCTGATTATGGTTCCTTCCGGGTATTGATCCGTTTCTTCATCACGCGTCCGCCCCACTGTCAGTCCGCTCCGAACGATCGCTTCCCGTGCAGCCTCCAATGTCATCTTGAGAACATCCGGCGTCTTGATCCCAGTAACCGACTCCTGCGCATGCTTCACCTTTTCCCCTTGCCTAAACGACTCGCGTTCCATTCGCAAATAGGATCGGAAGTAATTCGCTGCCTGTTCCGGGTTTGTTCGTTCCAGCAATACGGCCAGGGAGTAATACGGCGCCGGGTTGTCCGGGTGGAACTGGATGGCGAGCGTATAGTTTGCCATAGCATCTTGTTCGCGGCCTTGATCCCTGTTGACGTCTCCTAAGCCAACGTAAGCCGCAACCATGTCTTTGTGTTGATCGAGCGCCTCTTTGAACTGCGTCTCCGCCTGCCCTAAAAATTGATCGGCCTGTCTGGTCTGTCGCGTCGACCGAGCTATTATGCCCTGGCCATGAAGGGCTTGGCCCATGCCGGTCACGCTGTACGGATACTTGGAATAAAGTTTCTTCGAGGAATCAAAAGCCTGCGTTGCCGCTAAATATTCTCTTCGAGCGTCCGGAAGCCGTCCCTCCCTCCGAGCAATTTCAGCAACAACCAAATGTGACTCACCCGTGTTGGCTTGAGCTACCGCTCTGACAACTGCACTCTGGCCCGACGCTGCTTGATATGAACTCTTGTAATTGCTTCGTGCTTCCTCCAGCAGCATACCCGCCAGCATGGGCTCCCTCTTATCGGGAGCAATGCCCGCCACTTGATAGGAATTCTCGTAGTTGATTCGTGCTTCCTCCGCCAGCGTTTTTGCCTGCCCGAAATCCCCTTTATCCAGAGCAATGCGGGCGCGGTCGAGTTGAATATTGCCCAGAGCATTCAGCGCGGGAGCATATCGCCCGCTCAGAGCTAAAACCTCTCGGATAGTCTTGTCGGCAGCTTCCAATTGTCCATCGATTCGATAAGCCTCGGCCAGATTGGTCAGCAAGACCGGCGGTCCTTGTTTGGCCTTGGATCGATTTACTTTTGATGCATTGCCGTATGCTCTTATTGCCTCGGCCCCATCTTCCCAGTCGGCGTAAATATTACCTAAAGTCTCATAGCCGGCGGCCTGTTCTTTCGATCGCCCTAATATAGCGTCACGCCTCGCTCCTCGAAACGCCGTGACTCTTTCTTCGGATGAAGCCACGTGTGGAATAATTCTCTCCGTCGAATAAGTAGGCTGGCCGGCCAGAATAACGTCGTTCGTCCAGTCAAGCGCTGATTGCACCTGTTCCCGCACGCCCCCGACCTTCTTCGAGACTACGCTGGCCTTCCCTCTAACCACTCTTTCACCTATTGTTATCGCTCCCAATGCTTTGATCTTAGAAGGACCGTTATTCTCGATTCCTACGTTGATCGCTCCCTCGAGAACCACCAATCTAGTTGATTCGTCTGTTGAGGAGACCGTGACCTCGAATTCCGTGCCTTCGGGCGCCAAGTATGCGTGCTTCACCTGCACTTTGAAGTAGCTTTTGCCCATCGAAAGCATTTTGCCAAATCGGATAAAGATGGAATCCGCACCCTTAATGATTAACCGCGAATTGGGGCCTATTAGACATCTGTCATCCCGCGAACGATCGGGAT
This sequence comes from Blastocatellia bacterium, assembly GCA_023265195.1. Taxonomy (GTDB): domain Bacteria; phylum Acidobacteriota; class Blastocatellia; order UBA7656; family UBA7656; genus QHVH01. Next base: position 3,196 of record JAHFUG010000125.1, read on the forward strand.
CAAGACTAACTATGACTATGCTTGTGTTGGCGCCGGTCGCAATTACATCTTCCGTGAATAACTCCGTTTGGAGAGTTGCAACAACCGGTTTGCCATCTCGCAGCACCGTTGCGTTCACCTTTGCCAAGGAGCTCGCCTGTTTGATCTTCTTGATGCGAGCAACAGGTGCTTTTGACGGCGGCGGGTTAACTATGACTGGCAATGTAGAGGCGCGAGGGATTTCCCCTGGGGTTAAGGTTAGGAGTGTTATCAGGCACGTCAGTATAGTCCAGGTGCCTTTATGAAACATGGCCCATCCTCCACTTAGGTCTTATGTATTTTAATCCCCTTTCGGAGAGTGCCAATCGTAACATAAGTGAGGATAAGCGAGGCAAGGGTATATTCAATATCCAAAACCAACCTGTACTGCTTGTAAACGACAAAAACCACGAACAGGTAAACCAGGATTATCGCCAAAAGCACAACCGGGACTTTCAACGGCAGGTCTATGAACTTGGGCGGGACCAAAGGGACCGTGTAACGCGTCCATCTCTTGAACCGTGTTTGCATCAAAACGCCGACAGCGCCCATCAGCAAAATCATCAAGCATTGGTACGGAGTCGGAAGCGATTTAATGTAATCCCCCTCCAGCATGTTAGAAATGGCGCTGGCCTGAAGCTCTATCCCATACCTGCGTTCGGTCGATGAAATATCGTAAGCATCTTCGCTGGTCTCGGCGCCGATCAGCACGATCTTTCCCCTGAACTGTGACAGGTCCGGCGCGTTCTTTTTACATGCCTCGTAGACGTCATGATAGGATCGCCTTTGCAGACCTTTCGGCTCGACTATGTCTATCGCGAAGTCCAACTCCTTATCGACGGCAATAGATTTAATGACGCCGTCATTCGAGTCCACCAGCAGGATACGATCGGCTCCGGAATTCAAAACGGCGTTAATTTCCTTGCCTCGATTCCTGGCCTCGATTTGGATTATCGTTTGCAATGCGAGCGAAGGAACGAGAGTGATCTGCTCGAGAAATGCGGGCGCGTCCGCTGCGACCCGCTGAGCCAGCTTCAGCTTTCGCAGCTCCGGCTCACCCTCGACGATCCCCCATCTGCTTCTCATTTTCGAGTCGCCGAAAATTTTTCCGAGAGCCGGTGAGATATTAGGCACGGGCTCTCCATTGGCGATAGAGAACTCCCCCGCGCCTATTATGACCGGCGTTGGCGCCGCCGCCACTATGGCCTTTCCCAGTTGGTCATCCCATTCGGTCTCGCTGACGAATCTCAAATCGAGAACTATCGCTTTGGCTCCCGCTTCCGCCAACCCTTTGATCAATACCGCGTGATACTGACGCCACTTCCGGTCCATCTTGCCCAACCCGCCATTTTCCTCGGGGTTCTCCCGGGCCAAAATCAAGACAACTTCCGGACTGCCCTTTCCTCGGCCGAAAGAATCCATGTATTGAGCGAATTTCCTCTCGACCATGTAATCAAGCTTGAACACATCGAGAAGGCCTACGTAGGAAGCGAAAGCCACCACGAGGCTGCTCAGCAGAAAGGCTCCGGCTGTTTTGTAATGCCGGCGGATTCTGGTTTGAACATCCGCCAGGTTCTTCTTCTCTTCTTGGATTCGGTCAGCCATCTCCTCTTCAACATCTTTAGCGGCGGCGCCTTCCTCAGCCGTCTTCAGGGCCGCGATATTGATCTCGCAAGTCTTCTTCACGTCTTGCAATCTATGGATACTTTCTATTGGAGGCAACAAGGTCCTTACCGAGTCTCGCGGCTCGAGATCGAATATCAAGCCGGTCGGCGACCGCATGAAAAGAGCGGGCGCGGCGAAGGCTTTGTCATCGGGAAAATCCATCTGAACCCGGTTGCGTGCGTGAGAGACGGCGGAATCGACTAGGCCGCGATCGTAACCCACGCAGAGCTTGCAATAGAACTCCTTGACGAACACTGAAGCCGCTGGGCCGGCAACGGGGTATTGCATCGCGATGACCGCGGGTACGGCGCACTTGACCAACTCCGGCGCCATAGCCGCGAGAGGTTGCGTGGACGAGACATTGGCTCCTTGACAAGAGCTTAATACGAGCAATTTCATCCACGGCTGCTCTCTGAAGAACGCGGCGAGCGAGCGCGCGGAGATAGAATCGGACTCTCCCTGTTTTTCTTCGGAGTCGATCCTCAGACGGCTCTCCGCTTCTTGAAAGCACCCGTGCCCTATGAAGTGAAAAACGTGATAGCGCTCTTTGACTAACGCCCTGCTGATCGTTGATCGTGTCACGGCCCCGTCAAGGAAATCGATCTCAACGACGTCTCTCAACTCTTGTAACGCGCTTGTTATGATGGCCTTCTCGGCGCCCGATTCGAACCCGGAGCCTGCTGGAATTGCGGCCAGAACCTTTAGGGGAGGCTCGATCTTCAGGTTCCTGATCGGTTCGGTTTGATCGATGTAGCGAGTCAGCGGAGTCTCGGTGCAAACAGCCAGGAAGCGATCTCTGCTTCGGTCGTAAAGTAACTCCCAAGGCAGGGCCGAGATTTCAGGAGGCTCGACGCACAGTCTGACTCGCAAGCCTCTATCGTCATCTCGGAACATTTGACCAAGGCTCGCCCGGTACAAGTCCCGAACGTCTCCCTGAAACAGGCTGCCGCAAAGCGATCCGCCGAAATCCTTCAAGAAGTCTTCATCGCTCTCTCCCTGAAGCAGTCTTTGTTGGGCATCTTTTATTTCCTGAGAATCAAGGTCGAGCGACAAAGGAGCATGGGCCTCGCCCAGAGTCTCCGATCTAGCCGTTACTGAATATTGACCGTTTTGCTTGTCGATCCTGAGATCAAAATTGTAGTACTTCATCGGGATTAACCGGAACGAAACCAACGATATCGGCATCCGTTCATACTCAGGCGATGAATAATACTCCTACCGAAGGTCATTGAAAATCTGATGGTGGGGTAATTGTGTGTTGCTGAGACAAGGAAAGAAGAGTTTCTCGCAAAGACGCAAAGATTGGCGCAAAGGCCGCGAAGCAACCTTGCAAGAAAAAGATTAGTCGGATGCGATGAACTGCCTAAAGGCCGCATAGATTAAGCTGAAACGGCAAACACTGGACTTCTTGTAACCAGAACCCCCAGGTTTGCGGAGCTATGACAACCAAGGATACGCATACGATGAATTGTGGGGCCTTGTCGGCATGCGAGACCTATGCAAGGCGCTGGATGCGATCCACTCTTCCTGCAGCGTGTTCAGACAGGTCCCCGAGCTCCAGTGGCAGATTGACGAAGATAGACTGAGAGCAGAAGTGCGGGAGTATCTCCTAACATACCAGGCGCGTGTAGCTTTAGCGCGATCTCCGTCTGATTCCTTCTCACCCGATCCGGGCGGCGAGACGTAGGAAATGGCTCTGAGGTTGGCCGGTGAGTTAGAACTACGAGAATCAAGAGATGAGTTCGGTGTGGATAAGCCGCAGTCATCGCGTATTCCGACTCGCGGCATTCTAACTGATAGATACGCATGACACATCTCGATGACACGAATGAGGCAACACTCCGAACTCCTACGAGTACAGGCTTTTGAGAGAAAGTCCGGTGGCTGACATGGCGCACTACTATTACTACTATAGTCACGCGTGAGTCACGCGTGGCATCTCTCAGAATAGCAGCGTCTAGGTCAGCCCAGGTCAGACTAAGCACCATCGAGCCTTGCGCCGTTGAGGTTGGGCATTACAAAGATTGAATCCTAACCTATCATCCCAATCTATGCTTGCCTGAGTGATCTGTTCTATACTCACGAAATCACCTTCATCTTCCACGCCGTCACGCTCTACCTCATTCCGGAACCGATCCTCTTCGAGGTAGTAGTCTTTCATTGTAAAAAACCACATCCAGTCCACGCAGATCAGACTGCGGAGAGATCTGGTTGTATCTCTGGGTTCTTCCTCCTCCACTTATCCGGGCCGACATACCTTGCCTTATTACCTCTGCATGCGTTTCGTTCGCCACTCTTCTTAGCCTTTTCCTGGCGCGGGAACTCCACATTCTCCGGCAAATCAAGGAATTCCGGCTGGTTGATACACGCTGTTTTGGCCTGCACCTGCATGCCAAAGACGTCGTGAGTATACAGCAAGGCGAGACGATGGATGATATCGGCGACATCGGTGCACTTGATGAAGAGTTGGCCCAGTCCGAGCGCTACCTCGCCATCGAGAATGACCTGTCGACCGATTAAGGCAAAGAAGACGGAACTGTTATGACTACATTCAAGGAAGGCAAACTCGCTTGCACTTTTTGCTGTCCCTGCACCCCACTTCAATCGACCCGGCGATCGGCAAGGTGTTGTGTTATTATTATTGCTTGACATCTATGGTGTAACCTACTAAAATGCCGTGCCATGGGGTTGCAGTATGGATACCCGCACACGAAAGTAAGCCAAACATTATGAAAGAGATGCGATTGACACGCTAAGAAAGGAGGCAGCTCGTGATTGTTGATCTAGACCGGAAAAAGTTGGCGGAGACGTTCGAAAACACAATCGATCCGAATCTCCTTTATGAAGAGGGTGAAGCTCTGTCGGGTGTCGATGATGACGATGATACGACAACGGCACACGATCATCATCATCATCACATTTCAGAAACGGAGCCCGTCCTACCCGTGGACGTGGGTCAGATCTAGACCGAATAAGCGTTAACCCGGAAACTGCAGGTTAGTTGCAAACAGTTCTCCGACTGCTCTGCCTCAAGCTGTGCAGTCGGAGATTTTTATTTTCGAGAGAACTTCGTCAGGTGACGACAATGACTACTTCTCAAGGTGATATTCGCGCTTACGACGCTCAGGGCTATGACAGCGGAAACAGTGACTGGCTAGAGGAACTCGCGGTTCAAGACCTTTCGTGGGTAGTAAGCACCTCAGCCCGATACGCCTCGATCCTCAAGAAGATTCCAGGTATCTTCGCGTGGCAGGATTCAAGGGATCATCTGGCGAACTTGCAGGTGTTGGCGCGTAGCGTGGCGCTTCGGCGTCTTCGGAGCTGCCTTGATTATATCGGTCGATATGACCCGGCTTTGTGCAAATCGATGCGATCTTGTTTTGAAGAGCTGCCGACCGAGGGAAAGATACGCTTCATAACCGCTCCGGAAACGTTTTGTCGCATCTCGAAATTGCGGCACGAGCCCGTCGACTCGATAGTTTTTCTCTGCAATGCCCTTAACGGGGAGGCCGCGCTTCACGGACTTGGCCCGATCAAGAAAGACTATACGACCGCGTTGGGTGACTACTACGCCCATTCGATGGCGGCTGACGGGAACGCCGACGATGAGAACGTTCCATTGACCGCGGTTCGAGCCCCGCGCCTGGCCGATAGCGTGCCGATCGACTTCGCAAGCTCCAATGTCGCGAATGCCTATGAGGGCCAAGAGAACCTGGAGTATCTTCCATATTCCGTGGAGGAGATGGAAGTCGTATGCGAAAAGTTGAACAAGGTGTACGACCAAATCGGGCGCGTCAGTGAAGCCGCCGCATATATGATCAAGCAGCACGTAAAGGTTGTGATCCCATTGAAAACGAAGGAGCTTGGCTATGGCTCAACATCTCAGCCGCATTTCCCTGGAAGGGTTTTGATGCGTGGAGTCCATGCGGCCCCTTTCGAGGGGATCGCGACGCATCTGGTGCACGAGGCGATGCACCAGGTTTTGTACATGTTGGAATGGGCCGGCCCTTTTCTCGTTGAAGCGGCTGACGTACGAGCCGTTCGCGTCAAATCCGGCTGGACTGCGCGCGACTTGCCGTTGCACTCGTACATCCATGCGTGTTTCATCTGGTATGGCCTTTCCAATTTCTGGATGCTCGCCAGCTCTTCCGGCATCTTCGAAGCGGCCGCGATTCAGAAGAATCTGGATAAGGCTATGGCCGGATTCCGCGACGGAAATCCGGTTGACCTGCTAGCGCCATACCCTGGGATGTTGCGATACGATGTGCTTAAGGTTGCCGGCACGCTTTGGGATCGACTGCAAGGCAAATCGGATCAGATCGTCGCTTGAGGAGCGAGGCTGTATTGCGCGGGTAACTGATTCACACGCACGACGAGCCGGTAGTATTTCTGTCGTGGCTCCAGAATCACTGGGCGGCTCCCCGTCTAAACGATTTGATGTTTGATTTAGATACAGTCTGAAGGCTGGTTGGCGGATTGCCGGGAAGGATTAACGCTTGGATGAACGCGCGATGCTCCTGCGACTGACCGACGCGGTCGAGGTGGGATTCGGCACGGAAGACTTCAGCCTCTTTCTGCACTCGGTGGTGCGGATGCATACACCCGAGACGGTTGTCGAATTGGGAACCGCCCTGGGCATGTCCGCGTTCTGGATTGCACTCGCGCTCAAAATGAATCAGAAGGGTCATCTTTGGGCCGTCGATAATTTTGAGCTCTTTGAGACTAAGAAGTCGCTTGTCGAGGAAACGGTCGTCCGGCTTCGCGAGGCCGACATTATCTCTCTGGAAACCTCAACTGCCGAGGAGTACTACTCGCGAATATCACGTCTTTTCGAGCTTGATCAATACCTGACATTTGTAAGATCGCAAATCGCATTAAACGAGATCGGACACTTCAATAACTATCCCTTCGCCGGCAAGGCTATCGATTTGTTGTTTTCCGACTTCGAGCACGGCGGGCTGAGCATCATGGCCCTCCTGGGGCATTTTTTACCTTGGATGTCGCCTTCGTCTTCCATTTTCATTCACTCGGCGTCGACGTCATGGCCTTCGTATTTGTTGCTCGAGCAGCTTGTCTCGCAGGTCAACGCCGGCAAAACGCCGCAACTGCTGCAGGATTTTTGCAGCGTCGATTTGAGCGAGTTTGTCCGCCGTCGTCGCATAGTGCTGGTGCACCTTACCGAATGTAAGGACCGGAATCAAAATAGCGCCGCCTGGCTGAAAATTGAGCCGGTAGACGTCTTGCCATATCCCCAATCACGGATGCGAGGAATGAGCCAGAAAGTGGTGCGGAGGACGGGAGATGGCTAGCGGAAAAGAGGAAGCCGATCTAACCTGGCGGGATCACCTCAGATCGCTCGGTAACGCTCGATTCTTGTTCTCGATGCTCTGGCGCACAAGCCCGTCATTTCTGACCGGCATCGTAGTCATCCGGATCGTGCGCGCCACTTTACCGGCTCTGCTGCTCTGGATTCCCAAGCAAATTCTGGACGGCATTATTGCCGCTTCTCAGCACCACGGCGACCTGCGTCGAGTCTGGCAGTTAATTGGGATCGAGGTCGCGCTGGCTTTTCTTGCCGACTTGTTGTCGCAGGCCAACACTGTCCTGGAGGCTCTGTTAGGAGAGCGCTTTACTTGCTTCGTGGCGACGCGGCTAATCGATCATGTCGCCGGCCTCGACCTGGCTACGTTCGAAGACCCCGTCTTCTATGACAAGCTTGAACGTGTTCGCGGACAAGCGACCGGGAGGATGCATCTATTCACAACAATCATGAACGCCGCCCAAGAGTCTTTCACGGTAATAACGCTATCGAGCGCTCTAGCCCTGTTTTCACCGTGGCTCGTAGTGCTTTTGATAGTCGCAACGATCCCCACGTTGATCGGAGAAGCTCGATTCTCGAGAATGTCCTACTCGGCGTTCTTTAACCGCACTCCGCAACGACGCGCTCTGGAATATCTTCGCCTCTTAGGCTCGTGGGCCGACAGCGCCAAAGAGGTCAGGATTTTCAGCCTGGCTGCTCACCTCTCTTCCAGATATCGCGCTCTTTCCGAATCCATTTATCAGGAGAACAAGGTGCTTGCAAAGGCGCGTGCGACCGGCGGATGGGTGATGGGCGTTCTGTCGGCAATGGGATATTACGCAGGTTATGTGGTGATTCTTAAAGCGGCGGTGGCAGGCTCGATCACAATTGGGATGTTTACCTTTCTAACAGGCTCCCTCGCGCGCTCCAGGATGACCATTCAGCGCGTCTTCTCCTATCTAAACGGTATTTCAGAGCAAGCGGTATTGCTTACGGATCTCGTAAAGATTTTCGAGATGGCCGCCGTGATCCAATCGCCGCCTAACGCCTTGCCAGTCCCTCGCCCAATCCGCCGGGGCTTTGAATTCCGTGATGTCGCCTTTTCTTATTCAGGGACAAAGAAGACTGTCGTAAGGAACATCAGTTTTCGCATTCGTCCCGGAGAAAGCGTAGCTCTCGTAGGCGCCAATGGCGCGGGCAAAACCACGCTGGTCAAGCTCCTCTCGCGCTTATACGATCCGGCCCACGGAGAGATACTATTAGATGGAATTGACCTGAAAAACTATTGTCTTTCGGAATTACGATCAAGCATCCGCGTCATTTTTCAAGACTTCATGCGCTATGATCTCGCGGTCCGCGAAAACATTGGATTTGGAAACCTCGCTGCAATCTCGGACGATAGTCGATTGATATCCGCGGCGCGAAAAGGCGGCGCGGAGAAGATCATCGAGAGACTTCCTCGCGGCTATGATCAGATGCTCAGTAACCGTTTCAAAGACGGAACCAACCTATCGGGCGGCGAATGGCAGAAGATCGCTCTGGCGCGAGCGTTTGCAAGTGACGCTGAACTGCTTATTCTGGACGAACCGACTGCCGCGCTCGATGCGCGGGCAGAGGATGAATTCTTCAGGCAATTTCGCAGTCACAGCGCGGGTCGAATGGCGGTTTTGATCTCACACCGGTTTTCAACGGTGCGAATGGCCGACTACATAATCGTGCTCGACAACGGAAGCATTCTCGAAGAGGGCTCACACGATGATCTGCTGAGACTCGACGGACGTTATGCCGAGCTTTTCAGGCTGCAGGCCGCTGCTTTCCTGGACAACGCGCCGAAGCTGCACCTCTGCACCGATTCGCAACCGATGCTCACCGGGACGCAGGGAAAATAGACGATGGCCCAGCCTGACGCCGAAGAAGGGTTTGCATTGGAGAGCCGGAAAGCTGCGGCGCCTGGCGCGGGCTGCGACCAGTCCGCCCGCGACAAAGAAGTCTCCCATCATCAAAAGAAATCGATGGGCGCACTCGCTGAGATTAATCGACGACATCAGGTCGGCCGAGCTGTCCTGTTTACCCAAAAGCACTTTCAGCGAAGATTCAAGCTCGACATACCTATCGGCCTATGCGCCGGACTAATCCAGGTTTGGTGGTCGGAGATTCGAAAGGGACGCGACGCCATCAAGTCCATATTGGAAGCTGGTCCGAAATTGATCGGAGACGTTTTACTCGCTCAGGCCAGGAGTTTTTATCTGGAGGAGTTTCCTCCGAAACACCGAAGACTGCGCAGTTCCGAAGTTAGGCTGCTTGAGTTCAAGTATGGTGAGCATCGGGCGTCGTCGATCGAATCATTGTATCGAGCCTTCGGGGTCACTAACTGCCTGGAACTGGATATCGCCTTGCTTCACGGTTTGCCAATCGTAAAAAATTGGGTGTTCTCGTACAACGCCGCTGATATCGTGAAGGCATTTATGGAAGGCGTCGACGCCGATCTTTATGTATTTGTCACTCGGTTTTGGCGCTCGAGACAAGAGCGCGGAGAGAAAGGCCACAGGGGACACAGAACTGCCCTGGTCATCGAACCGACCGGTTTATGCCGGTTCTACGATCCCCGCCGGGGAGAGATGCTCTTTGCGGGCCTCGATCATTTCACGGAGTGGTTTCCCGACTATTGGACGATTGAGCAACGGGACTACCAGCCACAAAGGAATTACCCGGTGCCGGTACAACTCTTCGCTCTAGGAGGCAGGCCCTCGCCCGAGGCGATCGAGAAAAGCGAGGGTTTGGAGAGAAGATTCGCTGGCCTCAACTTCAATGTGGAGGAACTTCGCGTCTGGCTAAAGGGCTTGCGCCCCGCGCCCGAAAGCGATCCGTTGGAATGCTAACCTCGCTTCACACTTTTTCGAGATTCTTGGTGATACTCCCCTTGAAGCTACTCGTCCCGCAGCGCTTGCATCGGATCCATCCGCGACGCCCGTAGTGCCGGGGTAAGAGCCGCGATCAACGATACGGCCATTAGCCAAAGGCCCGCGATCGTCATCGTGATGGGGTCGTTCGGCGTCAACCCGAACAGCATAGTGCGCACGAATCGAGTAAGCGCGAATCCCATGCCTAACCCAACCAGAATGCCCGCCACAGTAACCTGGAAAGCTTCGTTCAAAATCATTCCTAAGATAGCTCGATGTTGGGCGCCCAAGGCGAAGCGAATGCCAATCTCATTGGTCCGCCGAGCTACCGTGTAAGTCATGACGCCATAGATCCCGATACAAGCTAAAAGCAATGCAAGAAAGCCGAAGCTAACCGTAAGCGCCGTGAAAAGCCGTTCCTGTCGGATCGTATCGCTGATCTGCTCAGTTTGGGTTCGCACTCCGATCAATGGCGTATTTTGATCGATGGACTGAACGGCGCTCCGGATCAAAGGTACGACGCTGGCGGGAGCCGCCTGAGTCCTCACTTCGTAGGTCATCTCGCCATCGGTGCGCGGGAGCTGGTTATAAAGAACGTAGTATGTGGGCGGTGGATCCCTTCGCAGGCTGTCATAGCGAGTGTCGCCGCAAATGCCCACGATTTGAAATGGGAGTTTGCTTACGAAATCATATCCACGGAACACTCTTCCGAGGGGGTCTTCGCCTGGGAAATACTTTCGCGCCAGGGACTGATTTATGACGGCTACCTTGGGCGATGTCTCGGTGTCAGCCTCGCTGAAACCGCGGCCGGCAAGTATGGGGATGCCCATCGTCGAAAAGAAATTTTGGCCAACCGCGTTCGTCCACGCGTCTCCTCGATCGGTATTGTTGTCCGCGGGCTGATCGAGCCGGATAAAATCATCCGTGCCGAACGAACTTGCGATCAACGGCTTTGCCGACAGAGTTACCGATTCAACCCCGGGTGATGACGACAGTCTCTCCTCAATCTTGCGCGCCAGAGCCACGTCTTGAGGAGGCTTAAATAAAGTCGACGGCAACTGAATTCTGAACAGCACCAGATGATCGGTCCGAAAACCCGTCTCCACGGAATTAAGGTTGATCATTGTGCGAACGAACAGCGTGGCGCCGACGACCAACAACGTCGAAAGCGCAATCTGAAAAGAAACAATCAGCTTATTCGCCCAACTTCTTCCATGGTTGGCGACGCTTCGCGTCTGTTCTTTCAGGTCGGCTCTTGATTCTATTCCAATGGCTTTGAACGCCGGAGCGAGCCCGAACAGCAGTCCGGCAAGAATTGAGATCGCGGCAGTAAACGCAAACACGCGCATGTCGAAGCCTGCGCTCAAGATCTGCGGTAGCCAAGACGACGACAGTAGCCTGGGAAGCACATTGCGGCCGGCATATCCAAGAGCCAGACCCGCAATGCCCCCAACCGACGAAAGCAAAAGGCTCTCGACCAGCATCTGCTGAAAAATGTGCCCTCGGCCGGCTCCTAACGCCATGCGGATGCTGATCTCTCGATGTCTTTCAATCGAGCGAGCGAGCAATAGACTCGCTATGTTTGCGCACGCCAGCAGGAGCACGAGACCAACCAGAGCCATCAATACGAACATCTGCTCGGTCAGACCGCGCCCGCTCAAATTCAATCCCCGACTACCGTCGATCAGCGCAAGAGTCGGAACCTCTTCTTGTTTGGACGAACTTGCGGGCGGAAGAACCATTGCCTGAAACTGGGCTCTCAAAGAAGCCTGCGCAGCCAGCGCTGGAACGTCGGCCCTCGATCGGGCCATGATTTGAACCCACCAAAAATCCTGATCGCTCAGAAGCGGGTTGCGACCTTGCGGCGCCAGAACCGGTTGCATGCTGAGCGGCAAAATAATCCCCGGCGAGATATGAGGATCCCCCGCGCCGGTGAAGTCCGGCCCATTCACTCCTATTATGGTGACTGGCTTGCCATTCAACGTGATCGTTTTGTCTATCACCGAGGATGACCGTCCGAAGTATCTGCCCCACAACTCATAACTGATCGTAGCCACATATCCGCTGCCGGGCACGGCGTCGTCAGAAGAATCGATTTGACGTCCTAAGACAGGATTCACTCCGAGCGCCTTATAATAATTGCCCGATACCAACTGCGCCTGTACACCGACGGCCTCGCCATCGATATTTGCCGCCAGCCGACCGATGTTCTTGAATGCGAACAGATCGCCTAAGACTTGGTTCGCCGCGCGCAGTTGTTGATAGATAGGATACGGAAATGCCGTTTTTTCTCCCGACGGACCCGGATCATTCCACAGATGATGTACTATGCTGGCCTTCGGGGCCGTCCACACGAGAAGCAGCAGTTGTTCAGGATTTCGTACGGCGAGCCGGTCGAACAGCACTTGTTTTGCAGTGCTGAAGATGGCGGTATTTGCCCCGATCCCTAGCGCCAGCGATCCGACAATAATAGCTGTAAGTCCTCGAGATTTAAGTAATGACCGCGCTGCATAGCGAACATCCAGCTGTAAGCCATCCCACATAACTAGGGACTCTATATAATATCGACCAAGTCCGTCAAGCCCCGATCCGTCGATTAAGGGGCGGAGAGATCGTGGAAGGAGCAAAGAGAAAGAAAGAGGGTCAGGCTTGACATCGTTGATATTTATTTCGTGAGCTTTCGGCAACAATGCGTGACTGGCTGTCCGAGGATGTAGTAACCTGCGGGCGTGCCGAAACAAGGTGCTCGGATTTCGAAGAAGTTGGGGCAGCTTGGCCAGCGGAAGAAGTTGGGGCAGGTTGGCCAGCGATTGAAGCGGTGGCGAGAAAGCCATCGGCCGCGAACGCGGTTGCCAGAAGAGTTGTGGGCAGAGGCGATTGGTCTGGCCAGGCAAGAAGGTCTATACCGGACGGCGCGGAGTTTATGTCTGGATTATGGGAATCTTAAGAGGAGAGTAGAAGGGAGGCCGAGCAAGAAAACAACCACCCGGACAGTCAACGGGCCAAAGCCGCGCACTGCCCACAGAGCGACTTCACGCACGCCGCGAAGAGCGATTTCACTGACGGATCGGACGGAAACCTCATCCACGCCCAACCCAGCATCCATGCCCAACGGAGCATCCACACCCAACCCAGCAAAGACAGCGAGGCGAGCAAACATGCTAACGGAGATCAAGAGAAGAGGCGGGCCGACGGCCTTTGTGGAATTGCTTGAGGGAACGATAGGAGGAGCGGATTGTGTTATCGAGTTAGAGGGAGCAGGAACGAGGATGCGCATCCAGACGAAGCTGACAGGTGGCGAGTTGATGAGCCTGGTTCGAGATTGGCGGCAGGGGCCGGCCCAAGGATGATCATCCGACGTAGATAGATTGCGGCGGGGCGGAGCCGCAACAAGAATCACGCCCGCGAAGCAAACCCGAAGAATCTCAATTTTCTCGGACGGCTTCTTTGCGACCCTTGCGCCGATCTTTGCGTCTTTGCGAGAAACTCTTTCCCCGATTTGGCCGCGGACGACCCTCTCGAATATCGCGAATAACGGAAGCCGCATCAATCGGAGGAAGCTGGGCGGCAAGTTGACGCAGACGGAGCAAGGCGTCACGAACAGTTTGTGTATCAAGTCGGGTTGTTTGAGCAGGATTTTGTTTTAGGGAATCAGTGGTTTCAGCCACGTCGTTTGCTCCGGTGTTAGAATGCCATACCGGGAAAGCCGTGATTTGCGCTGACTATGTAACGCTGATCCGCGCGGATCAGCGTTACATAGTCAGCGCAAGTCAAGGCTTTCCCGGCATGATAACCTCCGCCAAGCACCTCTAGTCGCTCAATCGAGAAGCTCTCGAATAGTCCTCGCCAGGTCTTGCCGCGAGTACGGCTTCTGGAGGTAATTCACGCCTTCTTTTACTACTCCGCTCTCGACGACATAGTTGTCGGCGTAT
>JAHFUG010000505.1 GCA_023265195.1 Blastocatellia bacterium
GAAAGCGGGCGGCTAATATAGTTTTTTGCGTTGCTGGGAGGTCGTTCAACGGTAGGACAGCAGACTCTGACTCTGCTTATTGGGGTTCGAATCCCTGCCTCCCAGCCATTACTTTTTCCCCGGCTTATTATAGATCTTTCTCGCAAACAAATAGCACCGGAACTACTCAACGCGGGCTTTCCCCGGCAGCGATTGGTTCGCGTTCTTCAAAGAATCGGCTGCCGGGTGCGCCTTCGATGCTATGGCGGACGGAAACAAACAAACTGGAATCGCGGAAATCCCACCTCAAGTTGCTCGCTCAGGAGATAATACAAACAAATGAACTCGTTGGAATCTGATCCCGGCGCGGAGCCGGTTGAATCGCACGGTCGGTCCAATTTTATTCGTGACGCGGTCATCGAGGACCTGAAAGCCGGTAAGCATGACGGGCGTGTTCAGACCCGATTTCCTCCCGAGCCAAACGGATATCTGCACATCGGACATGCTAAGGCGATATGTCTCGATTTCGGACTGGCCGCCGAGTTTGGCGGTAAGTGCAATCTTCGTTTCGACGATACGAACCCGTCCAAAGAAGAGACCGAGTACGTCGATTCCATTATGGATGACGTCCGTTGGCTGGGATTCCAATGGGATGGATTGTTCTACGCCTCCGACTATTTCCCTCAACTCCATGAGTGGGCGGTTCAATTGATCAAAGCGGGAAAAGCCTACGTGTGTGATCTCACCGCGGATGAGGTTCGCCGGCATCGGGGCACGCTGACGGAGCCTGGTCTGGAGAGCCCGTATAGAAATCGCTCTGTCGAAGAAAACCTTGATCTGTTCCAGCGCATGAAGAATGGAGAGTTCCCCGACGGCTCGAGAACGTTGCGCGCGAAGATCGATATGTCGTCACCGATCCTCAGCATGCGCGATCCGGTGATGTATAGGATTCTTCACATGGAGCATCATCGGACGGGCGATCAATGGCGCATCTACCCAATGTACGACTACGCGCACGGCCAGTCGGATTCGATCGAGAAGGTGACTCACTCGATATGCACTCTCGAATTCGAGAACAATCGTCCGTTGTACAACTGGTTCATCGAGCAGCTCGGCATCTTTCCATCGCGTCAGTTCGAATTCGACAGGCTCAACATCACATATACGCTCTTGAGCAAGCGCAGGCTGCTGACCCTGGTGCAGGAAGGCCACGTAAAGTCTTGGGACGATCCGCGCATGCCAACGCTGTCCGGGATGCGGCGGCGCGGTTATACAGCGGAAGCGATTCGAACCTTTTGCGCGAACATCAGCGTGTCCAAGACAAACAACACGGTGCAACTGTCGGCCCTCGAGTACTTCCTACGCGAAGATCTGAACAAGCGGGCTGCGCGAGTCATGGGAGTATTGCGGCCGTTGCGCGTCGTCATCGACAACTATCCCGAGGATCTCGTCGAGGAGATGGACGCCGTCAACAACCCCGAAGATGAAAATATGGGAACCCGCCTGATTCCGTTCTCGAAGGTCCTCTACATCGAACGGGACGATTTTCGCGAAGATCCACCCAAGCAATTCTTCCGTCTCTCACCAGGCCGCGAAGTCCGCCTGCGCTACGGATATCTCATAACCTGCGGCGCCGTCGTAAAGGACGACAACGGCAATATTCTTGAACTGCATTGCACGTACGACCCGGCGACGCGTGGCGGCAAAACGCCTGACGGCCGCAAGGTCAAATCGACTATCCACTGGGTGTCGGCCGCGCACGCCGTTGACTGCGAAGTGCGGCTCTACGACAACCTCTTCACAAAGGAGAATCCGAATGAGGTCGAGGAAGGCCAGGACTTCACCGCCAACCTGAATCCGAGTTCGTTAGAGGTGTTGTCCGGCTGCAAAGTCGAGCCGAGCTTGCGTGAAGCGCCGATAGGATCGCGGTATCAATTCGAACGGATTGGCTACTTCTGCGTGGATACCGACTCGGCGCCGGGCAGGCTGGTGTTCAACAGGACAGTCGGCTTGCGGGATACATGGTCAAAGATCGAACAGCGCGGAAAGAAATGACGTGCGAAGTTAGTACTGACTCAGGATGAAGTGAACGATCTTAACCGATTGCGGCACTCGCGGAGTGCGTCGGCGCGCGATGTGCAACGAGCGCAGGTCTTGTGGCGGTATCACAGCGGTGAAAACATCGCCACAATCATGAAGGCAGTTGGGATGACCCGAAAGAGTGTGTCCAAGTGGATCAAGAAAACTCTTGCGATGGGCGTAGCCGCTGGCATCAAAGACACCCGTCATGGCAATAAGCCAACGCTGACCGAAGAAGGTAAGGTGTGGGTAGTAGTTCATCGCTGGAAGAAGTTCGAGACCCTATCACAAACGGGCCCAGAGGCGCCCCTTGGCTTGAGTTTGCCTGATGCACAGAGGTTTTCCGATTCGGTCGGAATCCAAAGCGCTTGGTGCTTCAATCACTCGGAGAGTTCTGCATCAGGCCGCCGCAGAGCCCTGCGGACGTCTTCGTTTCTTAGAATTAATCTCTGTTCCAAAAATAAAAAAACCGCTTTATGGCGCAGCATCTTGAACGAGGGTTAGCATAGCACCGAACAGCGCACCATAATGCGATCGACCCCCCATAAATCAAGATAAATAAACCCGTGATCGACCACCTCCAGATATATGCACGGGACGGTCTACCGTAGAATTCTTCCGCCAGTTTCAATTCTTTTCCAAGAGAGGCAGCGCTTGCGCTGTAGAACTCGAAGAGCTCTCCTATTCGCCACTCCGCGAAGCCGAAGATGACAGCGATAAAGACGCCGGCGATCATTGAAATTTTAAGCGGGAACAGATCAGGGCTGCTCCCGCCGCTGCGTTGATCTGTGGACCCTGTAGCAACACTCTTGATTGCAAGCGTGAAGAGTACCGTGCTGATGCCCACGAAGGCCGTGAGGACGGTGAAGCGCAAGTTGCTGTAATGCCTCATCATATCGAACGATGCCTTATAGGCGTCGAGATAGGCTTCGAGGGTGGCGTCGGCCGGAATAAGAATCATATGTCCTCCACAATTACGACGTTTCAACTGCCAAGAAGATGTCGTGCGGGTGCGGGTTTTTGTTTTCACGAGCGAACGAGTACCGAACCCAAAGGCTAACTGGTATTGCGGATAACGTTTTTTAACTACTAGCTAGCTAGGTACAAAAACGCCAACTTAACTTCCCGTATTCTATGGGGATTGTCAAGCAGATTTGTATTCTCCAAAGGTCCAAAGCCCTGTACTCCTCACATCATTTCTGCACGCTGAGTATTATTGCTGAAACATCATACGTTGAACTTCTTCCAGCATCGCGATTGCTCGACTGGCAAGCTCCCGGCTGTGAATGAACCTATACTTCGTTTGGGTGTGTACGATGAAGTCCCTCAGGCTAGGACTGGAGCCTTCGTAGGAGCTACTGGAATAGTCGCCAAGAAATCAACCAAGCCAAATGTTTCCACCGATGATTCAAGAATCTCAAGATCTTCGATCGTCATCAAAATAACGGGTGCAATTCTAAACCGCCCTTTCTTCAGGTATCCATTGTCGCAAATCAGATCGGGCTCGAGTGCGCCGACGAATTCCTCAGCGAAGAACTCGGCGTGCCCGGGCGAATCCAGCGAGCAGTCATAGACTACCAGAATGGGGGTATATAAACCGTGCCAAACTGAAGTCCGCCTCAACGTCTGTAAGTTCCTCCCCAGCCAGTTGTCGAATCGAACGAGCGAGTTGGGCCACTCCTTTTACGCTTCCCTTGCCATTCTTATCATTAATCATTAGTCTCCGCGTACTTCTTGCGCAGTTCGTCGAAATACATCCCAACCGTATCCGCTAGAACCGCGTCCTCCCGTATGAACGACAACTTAGCCTCGAACAGCACAAACATCGGTCACGTCGTTCAGACAGAAATCGGCGATCTCAACCTGACCGTGTCGACTGCGGCCATGCACGTTGCTGGAAAGACGGTCTGAAAGGAGCCGTGACGTTGGGGGATACATCTTTCGCAAGATGTGACCGACGTACGACTCAAAGGCGAAACCGAATGCGCGGAAGACTCTTCCGATAGCAGCATACTTTGGGACACGACCTGAGATTCGGTGAGATTGCTTTCCCCCCACGTCTTAGCGATAATCTGCCGATGATTCAGGTTAACGCGGACGAGATTAAGCGAGATTTCCCAGCCTATCTTGAGCGCGTCGAGGCCGGTGAAACTTTGATTATCCTGGAGGCCGGCAAACCCGTGGCGGAGATCAAGCCGATTGACTCTGATTCAACTTCGCTAAGGCCGTTTGGATTGTGTGCAGGTCAGTTCACTGTCCCAGATGATTTCGACGAGCCTCTTCCAGATAGCACAATCCGCGAGTTCGAAGGCCAATGAGGCTCCTCCTGGATACCCATATCTTTCTTTGGTTCATCAGCGCGGATAAGCGACTGAAACAAGAGCTAGCGGCTGCCATTCGAAATCCGGAGAACGACGTTTACCTAAGCAGCGCGTCGGTCTGGGAAGCAATCGTAAAGCACCAGATCGGCAAATTGCCGCTACCCCAACCAGCGCCGATCAGCGTTACGCAGCCAGCGCAAATCAGCGGTTTATCCGGTATGACAACGTGCGCAAGGACCACTTGCTGATGAACCTCAGACGCCTCTTCGGACCGATGGCGATCATTTCGGCTTTCGCGCCTTTGGCTTTGACGCGGGATTATCCGTGCCTTTGGCTTTAGCCTTAGGGGCGGCCTTGCGTGATCGTCTGCGACTAACGGCGGTCTTTGTGATAAGCGAGGACGCAGCCTCAGGCGCATCCGCCGCTGAAATCGCGTCCGCCGTGCCGGTGGTTTTTCCCGCCTTCTTGCCCTTCACGGGTTCGCTTGTCAGGCTCCACGTTACCGGAATCGAGAGGCTGGGTTTGCCCGGGTCATTGCTTGTTATTGTGACCACGCCAGCCTTGGGGCCGGGGGGTTCATTCGCTGGAATCTCCGTCCCAACGACGCTGAGAACGAACTTTTGAGAACCGGCTGCGTCTATGGCCGCCTTGTCGAGGGAAGATTTGAGGAACGGCTGGCCGGTGGAAACACTAACTTCGAGTGACCCACCGCCTTCATTGGAGACGACAAGCTTGCCGGCCGCCGTGGTTGAGCGGTTGACGGAGCCAAGGTCAACCGCATTCGCGGACGCGCTCAATATCGGAGTCTTCACGCGTTTAGGAGTGAGGGTCCATTTCACCTGCACCGGCGCCTCGGGATTT
>JAHFUG010000506.1 GCA_023265195.1 Blastocatellia bacterium
CAAGAATAATCGCCAGACATTACATCAACCTTCTCACCGCCCTGCAGGTCTATCATTTTCACGATACGTCGGAAGCGGCTCCTATTCGGACGCTCCAGGACGTGGAGCGGAATCGGTTTCTAATGAGCAACGGCGGAAACCTGGCGGCGATTCTGTATATGCTACGTAAGACGAAAACCGCGCACTATCAGCGGATTCTCTCGACGGTGCGTCTCGCGGCGCCCTACTTGAAAGACCTCATACTCGAACCCGACAGGTTGAATCCGGGCCGCATCAGTTTGAGATGGTGTGATCGCAATCCAGACCACGAGTTCGGACCCCACCATCTCTCGGATGGTTCGTTAAGAGCAATTGCGCTCATTACCGCTCTACTCCAGCCCGAGGAAATGCTCCCGGCTGTTATTGTCATCGACGAGCCGGAACTTGGTCTCCACCCGAACGCTGTCGGAATCATCGGGAATTTGATCAAGGCCGTGTCGGCGAAGAGGCAGGTTGTTGTCGCTACACAATCGCCCAGATTGCTTGCGGAGTTCTCCCCGGAAGACGTGGTAGTCGTCGAACGTCACGAAGATGAGAGCGGGTTGGGTGAGTCGAAATTCGAACGCCTTTCCGGCGAGGAGTTAGGGGACTGGCTTCGCGACTATGATCTCGGCGCGCTGTATGAAATGAACGTGACTGGGGGCGGCCCCCAATGAGCTTCATAACTCTTCGAGTACTTTGCGAAGGCCCGACCGAGTCGAACTTCGTCACTCAAGTGCTGCGTCCATACCTGCAAGCCCGTAACGTTTTCGCGAAGCCTGAGCCACTTCGGCCCGGGCATTACGGCGTCGTCTCCTACGATCGGCTTCGCAGGGCGATCCAAGCGGATATCGGCCGTTCTCGGAGTCACGAGTTCGTGACGACGATGATCGACCTTTACAAGATCGGGAACTATCCAGGTGCGGAGAAGATTCCAGGCGAGGCCGTGATCGAGAGAGTTCGTCGAATCGAAGACGGGATGGCGGCGAACTTGCCTAATCCGCGCTTTATTCCCTACGTGCAGATCCATGAGTTCGAGGCCCTTGTCCTCGTAGATCTCGAACGCATCTCTGAACAATTTCCCGATGGCGATGCGGAAGGCGCCGCGGAGAGATTGCGGTTGTCTATTGGATCTCTAACCCCGGAGGAGGTCGATGACGGCGAACAAACGGCGCCCTCGAAACGCCTTATTAGAGAGGTTCCAGCCTATGCTGGACTCAAGTCAATCGCGGGGCCGGCAATCGCACTTAAGATCGGGCTACCGAAGTTGCGGAACGCTTGCCCGCACTTCGATGAGTGGGTCGGAAAACTGGAGCAACTGCCGGAGTGCAAGTAGTGGCCGCTCGGCGCCACTCTTCGTCTCGAGGCTACGTTGGGGGTATTCTGGAGAGCCACGGCGGCTCAGCGTATGTAGGTGGGATTTGAAGAACTCCCCCAACTGCGTTGGGGGTATTTCGCCGCTGTAGGCAGGAGCCTCCTCCCCAGCCGGATTTAAGTATCTCATCAGCACCCACACAACTTTAAGACACTACTGGATTGCGGCGGGAATATCCCGAGAGGATTATAGTCTGATATTATGGGCGCGCCATGAGGACCACGGTTCAAACCAAATTGCCGGGCGAGCTAGTATCTCAAGCCCGAGCCCTGATAGATCAAGGTTGGGCGAGGGGCATCGACGAACTCTTGACCGACGCTCTACGCCGTTATCTCGAATCGCACTCTATGGAGTTAAGTGAATCGTTCATCCGTGAGAACGTCGCCCGCAACCGAGCCTCAATCTCGATAATAAGTCTCTGCCGGCAGTCAAAGACGTTCGATTTATGTGCTGGTGACTAAAGAACAACCAAAGCAAGCTTCTCCACTGAATTCGCCTCACTTTGCGCGGCGCTTGCTGTTAGCCGCGGCTCTCCTTATCGTCGCAGGCGTTTCCGCGTTTATCCTCGCGCGGAATCTTATCGACTTCCCCGTATACTATGCCGCCGGTCAATCGCTCCTCAACGGAAGAACCGATCTGTATGCGCCTGACTTCGCGCGCGGACAGACGATGGATTACAGGTATCCGCCGTTTTTTCTGATCGCGCTTGCGCCCCTCTGGTTATTGCCCTACAAGGCCGCCGCGTTTCTATGGTGCGTTTTCGGCGTGTTGGAAGCCGCGCTCTGCGCCGTGTTCGTGCGTCGTTCGGAGTGGCGAAAGGGGGAGAGTCAGGGGAACGAGAGAAATGCGTCGATTAACGATATAGGAGCTTGGGTTCTGATCGTCTTTGCCACCGGTCAGTATTACGTGATGATCCTCCATTACGGCAATGCGCATCTCCTGGCGATAACCCTGATGTTCGGCTCACTCTACCTTTTCATCAGGCGGAGAGACTCGGCTGCCGCGGCGCTGATGTCGCTGGCCATAACGATCAAGCTTACGCCGATCTTGCTGCTTCCCTACTTCGCGGTCAAACGAAGATGGAAGTTCTTGTTGTTGACCATCGCTGTCACAGGCGCCATCAACGCGGCTCCAGCGGCTTATTTTGGTGTATCGGTCAATGCGCTGCTGCTCCGAACCTGGCGTCAACACGTCATAACGGATCAGGAATACCACGAGACGAACGGCCCAATTAACCTATCGCTCAAGGGCCAGTTGAGAAGATACCTGACTCACGTTGACTACGATCAGCGAGTGGATGGAGACACTCGTTACTCCCAGGTCAACTTCGCGAGGATGCCGTCGAGCCGATCAGACGCTCTGTGGCTCATCGCGTCATCGGCGCTCGCGGTGGCTAGCCTTGGTCTGATTTGGAGCACCTCTCGGCGGCGAGGTGAAAGATTCATTGATGATCATGACGGCGAAGCTCCTTCGATCAAGAACGGCCCCGATGAAGTCGATTCAAATCAAGAAGCTCTCGAGATTGGTTTAATGATTTGTCTTATGGTGCTGATCGGGCCGCTTACGTCGAAGATCTATTTCATCGCATTGTTGTGGCCTGTTGCATGTCTTGCGTTTCATCCTAACCGGAAAGACGCGGCTGCGTTTGTTCGAAATGGACTGTGGGTTATCGCCGCGGCTGGTCTCTTGGCGCCGCTACTGCCTGGGCGGCCGGCGCAACGGCTCCTGCTGGTTGTTGGAGCTGATTTCTATTTGAACTGTCTTGTCCTGCTGCTGACGGTCTATGCGCTGATTCGGCCCCATCGACGGCTTGCCGCGCGATCCGCCGAACCGCGAACCCAATCCCGCTGATCAGCCAGAGCATCATCGCGACCTCGCCGTCGCCAAAATTGAAATGAACCAGGGAACTCACGTTGAAAGCCACGATCGCCCCAAGCGCGCCAAGACTCACCGCGCGGAATGACCAGTCTCTGTTGGCGTGTTCGGATTTGCTCAACCGCCACATCTCCCTGATGAAGATCGTCATGAAACATGAATAGAATCCCAACGCCGCCAGTCCCCACCACGCGGCAACCTGAACCGGAGTCGAATGAAAGTGGCCGACTGGAAGCTTGCCGTCGCCGAACAGCTTGTACTCTTCCTTGAACCTCTCGTCGCCTTCGGTTCCTCTCCCGATTCCGATGACGGGATTGCCTCTGACCAGGTTGATCGCCTCTTTCCATACTTCGAGCCGGTACGCCGTGCTTCCTTCTTGCGGGTCGATGAAGGAGACTCCACGAGAGCGCTGCACCGCGACAACGGCGGCCGGGACGAGGATCAACAAGAATAGAACCGTGGCGGCGGTGATTCGGCGGCGTGAGATCGCAAGCGACATCACTACAACCGCGGCCGCCAGACCCGCGATGGGAGCCCTGGTGGAGGTCAGCACAAGCGCACACACGATCAGTCCGGCGGCGGCGATCAACAGAAAGAAGGCTGGCGATCTTCTCATCGGATAGGCGACTATCAGTCCCGCCGCGAGCGCCGCGATGAGCTGTAACACCTCGGCGTAGGTTTCATAGTGACTGTACAATCCGGTTATGCGGAAGTTCCTTCCTGGAGACGTAACCAACCCAAGCCGATCCGTACCAGACCCATCGGAGGACTTTATGTCCCGGCGGGAGAGGCTGGTCTCTCCAAGCGATTCCTTGCGCTGAAACTCAAGCGTAAGCCGGCCTCGGTTTGAGTCTACGATACGGGAGATGTCTTCCTTACTGTTAACTTTTTGACCGTCCGCTTCGATGATCACATCGCCGGGAATCAGATCGGATTCGGCAAATGGGCTTCCGGCGCTGATGGCGTCGATTCTAACGCCTCGGCCTTTGATCAGTTGCCCGGCGCTCCACGCGACGTTGATCAGACAAGATACTACTATGGCGATGATGAGCCAGCGCGCATGGCGGACGCTGGCCACCTTGCCGCTGACGAAGTAAAAGGCCAGAAAAAACGCCTGACTGCGAAGCCCGTTGATGCTCGTCGCGGGAACAAAAGAAAAGAGTGAAGAAACCACGCAGCAAGCGAAGAATCCAAACAGCGCTATGTCGGCCGGGGTTCGCAGCCGATCGAAGCCACGAGTCCTTGCGAGTTGTACGGCCCACGCCACCGCGCCCACAAGGGCGCTGCCCTCGGTAAGCGCGATTGAATGAGGAGCGAAAACCGCGTACAAAACCAGCGTGCCGGCGATGACCCGATCACATATTACGTCAATGCGATTAGCTGGTTGGGGAAGGCCGGCGAGAATCTGGTTATAGAAGCGCGAGAAAATCACTTGAACAATTGACGGCCACGCCCTCTTCCTAATGGCATAGTTTCTCTGCGCAAAAGACATATGCGACGAAAATACTTGTTCAAGTTACTTTGCTAGCTGCCTATTGTGAACTCGTCAACGTCCTTACAATTTAGAATTCAATCGAAGCGACGAAAACAGAATCGGCACGGAAGTAAGTGGTCCCGCTCAACTCTCAGGCAAGCAGAAGAATAGTTTTGAGAGGCTGCGTTGTCAACCACCGCACCCGCACAGTGGTGGATGGTCATACACAGCCCTACCAAGCGAGACGCCACCGATCCCGCTTCCTTCTCCCGATCAGGGAGAGGTATACGCTCGGCAAGTAAGCCGAGCTTAAACAATTCAGCCATTGCGTGAAAACCCCAAATCCCACCCACGGGCAGTGGGGGATCAGTTCATTTCCAACCTACATCCGAGCGTCTCGCGCCCCGAAATACCCCCAACGCAGAGACTGTGTGAAGACTCCGAGAATCCCACCAACGCAGTTGGT
>JAHFUG010000507.1 GCA_023265195.1 Blastocatellia bacterium
TGGTGGGATTCGGGGAAGGGATATGGCGCGCCTCGTCGTGTAGGCTGTATATGAACGATCCACCAACTTCCCGTTTGGGGGATCGGGAAAGGGATGAAAGCTGCCCTTGTGTAGGTTGAGCGTGAACTATCCCCACACTGCCGTGTGGGGGATTTAGGAAAGGGAAGAAGGTGGTCTTTTTGTAGGTTGAGCGTGAACGATCCCCTAACTGCCGTGTGGGGGATTTAGGAAAGGGAGCAAGGCGGTCTTGTGTAGTAGGTTGAGCTTGAACGATCCCCCAACTCCGTTGGGGGTATTCTGGAGAGCCAGCGGCTCAGCGGATGTAGGTGGGATTTGAACAAGTCCCCCAACTGCGTTGGGGGCTATTGCCACTGTAGGTAGGGGCCGCGGCAAAAGTATTGCGGCTGTCGAACCGAGGTAGTATATTAACGCGCAATGCGCCCCTAACTGATAGCAGGCAAGCTCCCAAAGAAATTGAAAAAGACGAGTTGAGAATTACCCTGGCAAGACTAGTCCCGACGCATCTCTGTGAGGGCGGGTCCGAAAATCGATGGCCGGTTGGCGGATTTACAGGTCATCGCAAATTATGGTGACAACTTCGAATTTGTTTGCGCCCTATTGTCGCGGCCTCCCGCTCCGACAGTTGTCACTGTATTTTGCGAAGCCCTATAGGGCAAATTCAGGAATGATGCGACTCATTACTTCAGCCATTTTGTTGTTCCTCTTGTGCTCGGCGGCTTCCGCCCAAGGAAAGCGGCTTTCACCGACGGAAACTGCGTTGCAGTTTTATAGCGCGCTCAGGGACAAGCGGTACGTTGAAGGCTTCGCTGTTTCGGTCTATCGCGGCGCCGTCGAAGGATTGACGCCCGACGAGCTTCGCGAGCTCGAGCCTGACTTCACCCGTACCTTCGCGACTATCCCGGCCAAGGTTGAGCCGGGGGAAGAGAAAGTCGATGGGGACACGGCGACGGTGTTGCTGAGGTTCGAGGACGTTGATGAGCCGCAGCAGGTTGTTCTGCTGAAGGTGAACGGTGAATGGCTGGTTGGAGATCGCGACGGGCTTGCCGCTGTGAAAGAGCAGGGCCGCGCTTTCTTCTTCAACACGCGGATGGCGGTGAATGAGGCGGAGACATACGAGATGCTGTTGCGAATCCTAAGCGCCGAGTTGCTTTACGGCCAGCGCCATCAAGGACTTCAACTTTCGTTGGCGGAAATGGTCAAGCTTGGAGCGCTGCCACAGGATGTGCAGGATGGCGGCGCGAGCGGTTATAGACTCAAGATGACCCTTGGTGAAGACGCGAAGGCCTTCTTCGCCATCGCGACCCCGGACGCCTACGGCAAGACGGGACGGTTGTCATTCTACGTTGATGCTGGTGGAGTGCGAGCCGAAGATTTGAAGGGCCAGCCCGCCACCGTTCGCTCGCCGGCATATAAGCCGCCCAGGTAGCCAATGAAGATCAGTTGCGGAACAACCAATTCAAGCTCTTTAGTTCGCTCTCACCGCCGCTTTCAGCAAGCCTTCTGACACCCGGGTTTCTTGGTCTGTTCACTCGCTTTTGCGTCTTTTCTTCAGGTCTCGACGCCGGTATATCATAAGCCTTCCCTGGGCTCCAACGCTCTTATATGACTTCATGAATTCGGCGGTTTCAGGGAAGTTGTTTATGTTCAACTCCGCGTTGAACATTCCCACTTCGTCGATGATGTAGTTTGGCCGGGTCGCTTCAAGATCGCTCACAAGTTGAGCCCGCGCCGCCGCGGTTTCCGATTCATCAAGAAGAGAGGTCCTCTCGCCGTTGACATACTGAATGTCGGCGGGAACGCCGGTCAATGGTTGAGCGCTGAGATAACGCGAAGCCGGGATCAGGCCTGACACGTAGTAGACCTCGGGTCTGTAGCCCCAAACGAAGAGATAGTCGGCGGAGCCTTCCGGCGATCGGTATCGCGGCCCGCCTGAACGAATGGCCTCCAAGCCGATGCGATCCACGGAGGCAACATCCAGGTCCCTAACCGCCGCCGCCGCCATTCTCTCTTCATGGTTCAACACTTCGTGATACCACGTTGAACTCGATTTACTCTTTTCGCCTCGAATCCAATCGACTCCCAGAATCACGCTTCGCGTGTGAAATCGAATGGCCGTGACCATGAAACCCGCGGTCAGTAACGCGATCGCGATCCTTCGCTTCAGCCGGCTTGTCCTCTCGAGCGCAGCCGCGATCTCGATCAAGCCGCGAGATCCAATCATGCTAAGACACGGCAGCACCTGAAAAAAATAATGTGAGTAGAATCTTCCGCCGACCGCCAGCCCCGCATACGAAACCGCCAGCCACATTAGCAATGCGCAGTCGAACGACAGAACGCGATCGTCCAATGGCTTTTCTTGCGATGTGGTTTCGAGCGGCCGCGGGTTCTTTGAACGCCGGACCAGCCGTCTGGCCGCACTCACCACGACGACGGCGGGCGCAATCAAGAGAAAATTGTTCAATAAGAAGTAGCCTGCGCTGTGACGCACTGACGAAAGGAGCACTTCGGCAGTTGAATGAAAGCGCGCATAGCGGTTCCCCCAGACCCAAACATATTTCCAATAATCGGCGAGGGCGCCGGTGGCAGCCAGATAGCCAATGAACGGTATCGTAGCCGCTACGAATCCAACGCATGCTAGAAGCGCCAAACATATCGAGGATCGTAGCGGCTCGCGTGAAGCCGGGGACGCCTCTGCGTTGTTGCTTAGCTTCGCGGACATGCCGAACAGCGTCGGCGCCGGCAACAAGAGCAACGCCATGAAGACAACCGCGAACATCCCTTTCGGATTGATCTGAACTGACAAGGCCGCTAACCCACCGCTCGAAAAAGCCAGCCACCTTGAGTTGCGTCGCCGCCGAGGAACCGCGCCGCCCGAACAAGCCATCAAAAATAGACATGCCGACGCAGTGTAAGGCAGCGCCATCAAGAAATCCGTGTTCAGTCCGTTTACGTGGCCGCTGCCCGAAGTCGTGCTGAAAATCGTGAACATCGCGGCGGCCATAATCCCCACAGGCTTTCCGTAGAACTTGGACCCGAACGCGTAAAGCACCATGCATAAGACCGCCACGTAGACGATTGTGAAGAGCCTTATTACGAGAAGGTGGGCGCCGAAGAGTTTGAACAGCAGCGCATATGTAAACGGCAAGAGTGGCGGCTTGTCGAAGTAGATTTCGCGGTAGAGCGCCTTCCCCCGCAGAATCTCTTCGGCCGCCGTGAACCACAGGCCGTCATCTTCATACAGATGGCTCGCGTAGAAGACTCTCAGGAGGAAGCTTGTGATCAGAAGGATAAGGAAGAGCTTTGCGGGGCTGAGCCGCTCGGACCAATGGCCGCCGGCTTTCGAGGTTTCAGGCGAGGTCAATTGATATCCGTCGCTACCGTCAAGATCGAACAATGATTCGAGCGATCATCGCCGAGGCTCCTGAGCCTCTAACCAAGCCCAGCGGATAGTTCAGGCGAGAAGCACCGGCGCGAGCACGGGCTCGCCTGTATGCGACCCAACCGCTACGTCAAGCTCGGCGGCCAGATCGCCGCTTTGAGAAGCGAGCGAAGCGAAATCAAAAAGCTGGCCGTCCATCAACTGGGATGAGCAGACGTTCCCCATCGCGTTGAGCATCGAACGCCGCACGTGAGGTATTTCGCGCTGGAGATCGCCGATCAAATCCTTCATCCGCCGCCGCTTCAGATTCTCCCGCGAGCCGCATAGATCGCAGGGAATGATTGGAAACGATTGCGTGCTCGCGTATGCCGAGATGTCCGACTCCCAGCAATGCGCCAGCGGCCGTATCACGGTGTTTCTTCCGTCATCGCTGCGCAGCACCGGCGGCATCGCTTTCAACGATCCGCTAAAGAAGAGGTTCAGCAAAAACGTCTCGAGCACGTCGTCCGCGTGATGCCCAAGCGCGATCTTGGAGCAGCCTTCCTCCACCGCCGTGTTGTACAGGATTCCCCTTCGAAGCCGCGAGCAGACCGAACAGGTCGTCTTTCCTTCGGGCACAAGCGATTTGACTATGGAGTACGTGTCGCGCTCGATAATCCTGAACGGAACGCGCCGTTGAGCGAGGTATTCCGGCAGCACCTGAGATGGAAAACCCGGTTGCTTCTGATCCAGATTCACGGCCAAAAGGTCGAATCGAACGGGCGCTCTCCTTTGCAGATCAAGCAACAGATCGAGCAGCGTATGGCTGTCCTTGCCGCCGCTCAGACACACCATCACGCGATCCCCGTCTTCAATCATGTTGAAAGCGGCTATCGCCTCGCCAACGCCGCGCAGCAGTTTCTGTTTTAGCTTGTGTGTATTCTCGGGCATTGAAACTGAACCAAGAGAGACGCTGATACTAGCACGCCGGCGAAAAAAGCCGCCATTACGCTATTGTCTTAAACTTTGGGACGGGTGCAATCAGAAAGTGCGACTTTGCCTCAGTGAGCAGATTGACAGCGCGGTGGCCTTTCAAGTTGTGCGCCGCTCTCATTAACACTTCTCTTCAGTGAGGTGTCTGGAGTTTGGCCATTTTAGAGAAAACCAAACCCAAATGCCGCGTTCGACTTCATGAAAATCAGAGGTCGGGAAGAGGGATTTATCCCCGCTCCTCGTTCAGGGTTCATTCAAACTCGCAGCAAGAAGAAGAGCGGGGATGAATCCCTCTTGCCAACCTGTGATTTTTTCATTTTTGGCGGAACTCTTAATTGCGCCCCACTCAGCCGTTCTACGAACCTTCTTGCCTCGGTTTCGTCAAGCAGGGGCTGGACGCCCCTGCTTTGAACCGGCTTCGAACTGACTCACCCATGTTGCTTTTTCACAATAAGTCTCCCTTTTTTCGGTCTCCCTTTTTTCGAACAGGCCCACTCTCGCCCGCGGTTTCGTCGCCGGGGGTTGAAGCTGAATCCTGTTCCAAGGTTTCGTCGCCGGGGGTTGAATCGGAATCCTGTTCCGTGGTTTCGTCATCGTCCGATCCGCCGAACAATTCCTCGACCGGTATGTCGAGCGCTTGCGCCAACTTTTCTTTGATCTCGGGCGAGAGTCGCTTCCGCAAGATGCAATAGGAGAGTTGCGAGCGGCTGTAGTTGAGTTCGCGGGCCGCCGCCGTAATCGTTCCCCATCTCTGGTAGACCAGGAATTTGATCTCAAGAGAAGTCTTTCCGGTTTTACGCTTTGTTTTGTTCATCATGGCTTTCT
>JAHFUG010000126.1:0-2100 GCA_023265195.1 Blastocatellia bacterium
CGATCCTTATCGAGGATGAGGAAAGAGGACACTATCTGTGGCTGAGACTGGGATGGGAAAACGGGAAGCGTGTCAAGTACATAACCGTCTACGTTCGTCTTCGCGGAGAAAAGTTCTGGATTGAAGAAGATTGGACCGAGGACGGAATTGCTACCGATCTCGTGCGTGAAGGCGTTCCCAAAGAAGATATCGTGTTGGCGTTCCATGATCCGGAGACACGAAAGCACACGGACTTTGCGGCGGCGTGAAACAGGCGGCATCGCAAACTTCAAACGGAATGGACTCAATGAAGTCGATCTTCTCAGCGATATTCGAGGCCGTCGTTCTTGCCGGCGGTACGGAAGGAGCCGGCTACGCGCGAAGTCTTGGCTTCGAGGTGCGGGGATGGCCCGCGAAGACAGGAGGTGAGACAACGATATGAGAATGTGGGTATATAATCCACACGCTGGCGGCGTGAAGATCCCGGAGGCTGTGCGGTTGCGCACCGAGCAGCGCATCCTCGCATATGCGAACGCCCACTACGCCGGGAAGTTTACCAGGTTGGGCATTCGCTTCCGCGGCGCGCTGTGTTACATCGATGCTTACACGGAGCCGGAGGAGCCGTCTCCGGAATTCCTTACCGCCGTGGGAGTGACGCGTGAGGAGTACATCGAGAGGCGGCGGCAAGTTCCGCTCCACCTGTGCCGGCTGCGTCACTTCTCCGAAGATAGATGGAGCGTGGCTTACTACAGCTACAGTCGTGAGAGGTACGATCCGTGCTGCTTCGACACTGGGAGTGAACACGGCACGCCCGAAGAGGGCTTCGAGACGGCCGCGATGTATCTCCAGGATACTAAAGGTCTTTCATAGTCCGCGACCGATTGAACACAAGCCGGTTGATCGACCATCGGTTGATCCGAGGGTTGGGCGCGCGTTAGCGCGGGAAGGGGAATCTCAGACAAATTCCTATGGGCTACTATTGTAGAATCTGCCGGTGTTCTCGGCCTAATGAAAGATTCTCAGCCAACGGGCGTAGGATTCACGTTTGTAAGATATGTATTAAGCTCCCAAAGGAAGAGAGGCGTCACATCGAAGAGTCCGAAGAAATCTGTGGCTTCTTCAAGCAATCAAACATCTCCGAGAAGAATCGCAAGCGGTTGGCGGTATTAGCCGCTTCTTCGGATGCAGTTATCGCGCGAGCCGCGAAACTGGCCATCGAAATCGCCACGGCGCATCCGAGTAAGAGAAGGCGCATGAAGTTTCTTGCCGCGCAACGCAGGGACCTTCTTGCCGAGTTGGAAGAAACAGGACTGATTGTGTGTCTCTATAATTACTAACACCGCGGCGCTGTTTCAGAGTACTTGGGTGTCATTACCATTTCACAACGTTATGGCGTGCGAAGACATGAGTTGAGGCAACGATATGCGACCTCGGGTAAATAAATCTCAGGCAAGCGGGGTGAAGATCCCGAAGACTGTTCAGTGGAGCACCGAGCAGCGGATCCTTAAGTATGCGAACGCTCACTATGCGGGCAAGTTCACGAGGTTGGACATTCGCTTCCACGGCGCGCTGTGCTACGTCGATGCTTACACGGAACCGGCGGAGCCTTCTCCAGAATTCCTTAGCGCCATGCGCGAGACGCGGGAGGAGTACCTCGAGCGGCTGAGAAAGGAACCGGTCCACCTCTGCAGGTTGCGATACTCTGGCAGGGAAGATAGGTGGAGCATGGCTTTTTATACGTACAGCAATGACAAGTATGAGCCGTGCGTGTTCGACACCGGCGATCACCACGGGACGCCTGAAGAAGCCTTCGAGACGGCCGCGATGTATCTTCAGGACTGATGATCTCACCGGCCTTTTAGGTTATTCAATGTGAGAGAATCGAACCTGACCCTTGAATCAATCCTTTGCAAGGCTCAAAATCTTGCGCGAGAGATCCGCTATGAGTGACGACATAACCAAAACGACGCCCGGTGGCCTTTCATTCGAGCAACAGGTGCTGGACAGGCTGGATGCAATCGACCACCGCCTCACAACCTTAGAGGAACAAGCGGAGCGGCGATCGTTAGAGACTAAGCCAATCTGGGAGCGGGCTTTGGCTGAAATCCTCGAAGTGAAGCA
>JAHFUG010000126.1:2200-16886 GCA_023265195.1 Blastocatellia bacterium
AAGTGAAGCAGAGTCTCGGTAATGTGGAACGAAAAGTGGACGTCTTGAACAGAGACATCATGCAGGTTCGCGCGGATCAGGCGCATCTCGAAAGCCGTATGGATAAGCTCGAGCCTAAACCGGCGCAGTGACCCTCAGTTTTGAGTTCCTAAGTTCGAATCGAAACCACGAAGTTCACGAAGACCACGAAGTAAAGAGGAATATTGCTTTAACGTGGGATTCTCAAATCGTCTATGGCCTAATGGTGCTCCGCAGAAGTTGACATACCGGGAAAGCCGCTGATTTGCGCTGACTACGTAACGCTGATCCGCGCAGATCAGCGTTACGTGGTCAGCGCAAATCAGCGACTTTCCCGGTATGTCAACTTTCGCCAAGGACCACTAGAGACTCAGCGGCTTTGGGTTCTCCGGATCCTGGTAATCATAGAATCCCCGCCCTGACTTCCTGCCATGTAGTCCCGCCATCACCATTCGCTTCAACAGCGGCGGCGGAGCGAAACGTTTCTCCCTGAACTCGTCGAACATTATGTTGGCGATGTAGTAGGTCGTGTCGAGCCCAACAAAATCCGTCAGAGTGAACGGCCCCATCGGATAACCGCATCCGAGCTTCATCGCGGCGTCTATGTCAACGATGGACGCCACGCCTTCTTCAAGCGCGCGAATCGCGTCCAGCATATAAGGCACAAGGAGCCTGTTGACTATGAATCCCGTCCGGTCGGATGTCTGCACGGGAACCTTTCCAATCCCACGGGAAAACTCGACGGCCTTAGCGCAGACCTCCGGGTCGGTGATTATGGTTCGAACGACTTCGACTAGTTTCATCACCGGAACCGGGTTGAAGAAGTGCATGCCGATGAACCGGCGCTGACGCTCGGGACTGGTTGCGATCATCATCTGGGTTATCGAGAGGCTCGACGTGTTAGAGGCGAACACCGCTGCCGGGCCGCAGATCTGATCGAGCCGCGAATATGTCTTGTTCTTCTCATCCAGGTTTTCGACAATGGCCTCGATCACGAGGTCCGCGCCGGCTGCATCTTCCAGCTTGGCGCTCCCGTGAAGACGAGATAGAGTTTGATCCCGTGATTCGGCGCTGAGCTTGCCCCGTTCCACCGATTTGTTGAGTCCGGCTTCCAACCTGCCCAGCCCCTTACTCAGCAACTCTTCGGATACCTCGATGACGGTCACATCCCGGCCCGCCTGGGCGCACACCTGCGCTATTCCCGACCCCATCAGTCCACATCCCAGAACCGCAACTTTCTCCACAGCCTGCACCTCCTTTAAATAATGGCTTATCTGACTCTGCGCACTCCGTATGACGCCGCGACGCTATTGAACCAATCCCAGAAGTCCCGCGTTATGACTTCCAACTCGGCGGATTCTTCCTGACGAAAGAGCGGGGCCGGATTCGCGGCTTTGGCCGCCTCTTCCAAGTCGGCGGCGCGTTTTCCGGCGAGACCGGTGATTCGTTTGCGGACGTCCTCGCTGCGGCCGTCAATTCGCTTCACCCGGTTGACGTCGGACACGTAGCTTCTCAATCGGGCCGCGGCGTCGGTTAGATCAGCCGCCTTGGCGTTTTTGAGAATGAAAGAGCGTCCAAGTTCCGCTTCCACCTGGCCAAACGCATTAGCAAAGTTCGCAACGTCTTCGTTCGTGGCCGTCCTGCCGTATCCGGCCGCGGCGAAGGCGAAGCTCGCCGCTATGACAGCCACGCAGGCGATCGCGGACACGTTCCAGGCCGTGGAATCGCGCTGAGTCGAAGGGGCTCCGGGAACCAGCAAGAATCCAAACGCCGTCCCGGCCGCGAATCCGCCGGCGTGAGATATGTTATCGGCGTGAAACACGAAGCCGTACAACATCCCGACTCCAGCCCAGATCAGCATCTGCCTTGTCAGCGCTCGACCAGCCTCGCCTCCAGCGCGGTAACCATATATCACTAACAATCCGATCAAACCGAATATCGCGCCCGAGGCTCCGCCGCCGGTTACGTTAAACAAGTAAGCCGCAACGTTGCTGAGGACGCCCGTGCCCAGATATATAAACAAGAACTTCTGAGAACCATAAAGCTCTTCGGCCAGCGGACCGATTTGATACAGCGCGAGACTGTTGAACATCAAGTGCATCATGCCGAGGTGAAGGAAGTTGGGAGTAACAAGCCTCCACCACTGACCTTGATTGATCAAATCCGAGCGCCGCATGCCGAAGTTGGTCAGCACCGAGTCGCTTGCCGGGCCAAGGAAGGAGTTGCCGCCGCCGCCGGCTTTTGATTCGGCTATGCCCATTAGAACGAACAGCGCTACGTTAATACTCAGGATCAGCAGCGAGATGAAGTGAGAGCCGCCGGCGTGCTCAATCACCCGAGCCGGGAGAGAGGGCACGGATTCGCGTCCACAAAGAGGACATATCTTGAGCCGCGGTTCTATAAGACCCCGGCAGGCCTGACACATCACGAGTTTCTTTCGGCCGCTAAACATAAATGCGATTGACAAGAAGAGATTAACGGAACGCTTCGACGATGATGGCGATTCCCTGTCCGCCGCCTATGCAAGCCGTCGCAAGCCCATACTTCTTGCCGCGCCGCCGAAGCTCGAGCAGGACGGTCAGCGTTATCCTGACGCCCGTCGCTCCAAGCGGATGGCCGAGAGCGATGGCTCCTCCATTGACGTTTGTTCGTTCGCGGTCGAGCCCCATCTCGCGCTCGACCGCCAGATACTGGCCGGCGAACGCCTCATTCACCTCGATCAGGTCGATGTCCTTGAGAGTCAGTCCGGCGCGCTGAAGAGCCTGATTGGTTGCGGGCACTGGACCTATTCCCATGATCTCGGGCGGGACGCCGGCAATTCCCCACGAGACAATTCTCCCGAGCGGTTTCTTCTCGATGCGCCGTGCAGCCTCCTCGCTTGAGATAATCAAAGCAGCCGCGCCGTCTACGATGCCGGATGCGTTTCCAGCCGTGACGAACCCATCCTTCGAAAATGCGGGCTTCAACTTCGCGAGCCCTTCGAGACTCGTATCCGGCCGAAGGTGGTCGTCACGCTCGACTTTGACTGTCTCTTTTCTTCCTTTGATCTCGACCGGGGCGACCTCATCGTCGAATCGGTTCGCGGCCCAGGCCGCGGCGGCTCGTTGCTGGCTGATCAATGCGAAGTTGTCCTGATCATCCCGGCTTATGTCATATTTCCGAGCTAGATTCTCGGCCGTCTGCGCCATGTAGAGTCCACAGTGCGTATCCAATAACGCGGCCATTAACGAATCTTCGAGCTTCCCTTCGCCTAACCGCAGACCCCATCGAGCGCCGCGAATGACGTGGGGAGCCTGACTCATCGATTCCATGCCGCCCGCCAGCACGCAGCCGGCTTCTCCAAGCTGAATCATCTGAGCGCCGGAAACTATCGCTTGAATGCCGGAGCCGCATAATCTGTTAACCGTAAGCGCGGGTTTTTCAATCGGGACTCCCGCCTTGAGGGCAACATGCCGGGCCCCGTACAAGGCGTCGCCCGAAGTTTGCAACGCGTTGCCGAAAACCGAGTGATCGATTGATTCAGGTGGCGCGAGAGTGCGATCGAGCGCGGCTCTTGCGGCGATCGCTCCCAATTCAATGGCGCTCAGGTCGCGCAAGGCGCCGCCGTATTCCGTCATAGGGGTTCTTGCGCCGCCGATGATAAGCACTTCTTTCGTCATTGTCCCTCGCGATTGATTTGAATGATGAAGCAGGCTAAAAAGCCGACGGACTACATTAACAGAAGCGCTCGGCCGAGAAAAGTAGCGGGCCTGGCTGGCGCGCCGGGTGCAATTAAGAGTGCGACATGCTTGCGTGCTTGGCGTCCTGTCTCATTAACACCTCACTTCAGTGAGGCGCCTTGGAGGGACGACGGCCGCCGAACTGTTTTAACAGTTTGGTTGCGTCCGCTTGGGAAAAACCGTTGAAGGTTCGCTCTCGCAAGAAGGGCCGCTCAATTCACAAAAACCACATAGCCTTCCTATCAAGGGCGGAACGTTCGGCCCTCTGCTAAACATGTCCCTCTTACGGAGGGCGGAGCCTCTTTTTCAGATGCCTGGAATGGACTCCGATTGAGGGCGCGGTCCCGGAAGGAGCGGGGATAAATACTCTTCCCTCTGCTTGAGGAATCTTGCAAATGACGAGGCTTCCAACGGTCGAACTTACGTTGCACTGTCAGCGTGGCCCGCTTATTGCGTAAGGGCTCTTGCGCAGGCGCCACTTGGTTTTGCTTAACTGTGCGTTGTGTTTTCGTGCGTGCCGGAAAGCCTCGCTCGATTTCTTCGGAACGTATGATTGCGTGTGAAGCGTTGCGAATGAAGCAACGTTGCCGCCAAGCATGCCATGAACGGAAGACCTACTGAGCTAAGAACATTAAGCCTCTCATTCTTCGACGTGGATTCGGCGAGCGTACGCCGTGAGGGGCGCAAAGAAGAGTTCGGTGCGCTTGCCAAGGGCTATTGCCGCATCGCAGGCGGAGCCGTCGGCCGATCTCTGACAGAGCATTGTGGGCGTCGCGGACGTTCCAGAATGGCGCATGTCGTCCGTAGCAAAATTCCACGTAGAGAAGACATACCGTAGTGTTTGGAAACGTAGAGGTCTTTAATGATTGGGACCATTACGAAATACCAGCCGGGCCGAACCCGCCCAACATGTCATATCAACCCCCGGAGGGATGACTGTACCTTGCGAGAGAGAGAAACCGGGTGCGCGCTCGGCAATCGGCGCCGGGTCGGCGGCGCAATACTCATTCTCCGAGTTGAGCGTGGCCGCTCGATGGATCGCGGTGAGCGGGCCCATTCCGTTCGGCGGCAACGTGCGGGGCCCTGATTCGACGAACGATCGCATGCTGGTTGTTATGTTCAAGAGGCTGAGGCGGGAAGCGGAGCTTGAGAGGAGCTTTGCCTGCCTGACCATTGTGCGGCGCGTGGTCTACTCGAGGCTCCCCGATCGAACGGAATCCGGCGGGTCTCTACTATCCAACACTCCGGTGAGGCGGTCATGACACTGCCATTACAACCTAAGCCGCGCTCATCCGTGACAACGGCCGCGGGAGCCGCGGTCACGGTGTTGGCCGGCGCCGTACTCGCCGGTTGGGCGTTGGATGCGGCGGCGCTGAAGAGCGTCTTCCCGGGCCTCGTAACCATGAAAGCGAACACCGCGGCGGGATTGCTGCTCAGTGGGGCCGCGCTGTGGCTTCTGTCGGGTGAGAAGGTCCTTATGCCGATCCGCGTTGTTACGGCGGTGATGGCGGCGGCGGCGGCCGCCTTGGGAATTCTAACGCTGGGCGAGTATTTCCTGGACACGGATTTCGGCATCGATCAAAGGATGTTTCTCGATACGTTGGAGGCCGTCGGAACTTCGCATCCCGCGCGCATGTCACCGGTGTCGGCACTGTGTTTTGTACTCGCGGGGACCGCGCTGGTCGCAGTCTCCTGTGCGATCCGCTGGCGCCTGCGGCATCCTATCGTAGGAGCGCTGGGCGCGGCGGAGATGGTGATCGGCGGCTTGGCGCTGGCCGGCTACCTCCTGGAAGGCGCGCTGGATTATCGATTGTGGAACTACACGGGCACGGCGATTCATACGGCGGTAGGTTTTGTATTGCTGGGTCTTGGGCTGTTGGCGTTGGTCCGGAGCGAGGGCGGGTTAACGTGGTCGCTCAACACTGCTACGACCGCTGGATTCCTGATCGCGGTGGCGTTGATCGTGGTAGCGGCCGGGAACTCATATCACTTCACCACCAAGCTGCAAAGGAGCGCCACCTTGGTAAGCCAAACGCAGGAAGTGCTCAAGGGCATTCAAGGCCTTTCGGCCGACATGGCGGAACTCGAGAGCAGCCAGCGAGGCTATATAATCACGGGCGATGAGCGAGAACTGGATCGGCGAGAACAGGCGAAGGCGGAAGTCCGGAAGGAACTTTCAATCCTCAATGTGCTGACCGCCGATGATCCCAACCAGCATAGCCGCCTCGGCCAACTCATGCCGTTGATCGACGGACGCATCGACTGGGGGGAGCGGACGATCGCGATTCGCAGGCAACAAGGATTCCCAGCGGCCCAAAAAATGATCACAACGGGAACCGGTTTCGCGCTCTCCGACGGAATACACCTGATGCTCAGGGAAATGCTGGAGGAGGAGTACCGCCTGCTTGGCGGGCGGCGGACGCTGTCCGAAGCGGCCTCCGTCACGACGCTCCTATTCCTGCCGATGGCTCTGTTCCTGACCCTGACAATGTTGTCCTTGGGAGTATTCTTCCTCAACGCGAGCGTCGGCGAGCGCCAGAAGGCCGAGCGCTCGGCGCGCGAAAGCCAGGCGCGAATGATAGGCGTCGTCGATTCCGCTATGGACGCCATCATCAGCGTTGACGCCGAGCAAAAGATAGTGTTGTTCAACACGGCGGCGGAAAAGCTCTTCCGCTGTCCCGCGGCGGCCGCGATTGGGCAATCGATAGACAAGTTGATCCCGCCGCGCTACCGTGAGCAGCATTCGGGGCACGTCGAGGATTTCAGAATCACGGGCGTCACCACTCGCTCCCTGGGGTCGCTTCGCGCGCTGAGCGGCCTCCGCGCGGACGGGGAGGAATTCCCAATCGAAGCTTCAATATCGCAGATTGAAGTGGCGGGCCAAAAACTGTTCACCGTCATCCTGCGCGACATGACTGAACGCAAAAGGTCCGAAGAGGCGCTGCGGGCGAGCGAGGCCCAACTCCAGACAATTGTGGAAAGCCTAACCGAGGGCGTGGCTGTTTCCGGCCTCGATGGCCAGTTGCTCCATTTCAACCGCGCGGCGCTGAAAATGCTCGGGTTTACCGGCCACGATGGATGGCGCCGCCATCTGGCCGAGTTCGAAAGCACGTTCGAACTCTCGGCGATGGACGGTACGGTATGGTCCGTGGACCAATGGCCGCTGGCGCGAATCCTTCGTGGCGAGACATTGAGCGGTCTGGAGGCGCGCATACGGCGCAAGGACTCTGACTGGCGGCGGGTCTTCAGCTACGGTGGCGCGCTGGTCAACGACGCGGGAGGGCGGCCGTTGATCGCCGTAGTCACCATCAGCGACATAACCGAACGCGAGTTGGCCGCGGAGGAAATCCGGAGGCTCAACGGCGATTTGGAACAGCGCGTGATCCGGCGTACGTCCGAACTCGAGAACGCCAACAAGGAATTGGAGGCGTTCAGCTATTCGATCTCACACGATCTCCGGGCTCCGCTGCGCGCCGTGGACGGGTATTCGCAAGCGTTGATCGAGGATTTTGGATCGGAGCTGCCCGAGGAGGGCCGGCGCTACCTTCGGACCATCCGTCAGGGCGCGCAAAGGATGGGCGCCTTGATTGACGATCTGTTGAGTTTCTCGCGCCTGAGCCGGCTGTCGGTGAGCAAGCGCCGGGTGGACGCCGCGGCGCTTGTTCGCGAAGTCCTTGTCGAGCTGAAGTGGGAGCGGAATGGGCGGCGCATCAGCGTTGAAATCGGAGATTTGCCGTCTTGCCACGGCGACCCTGTCTTGCTGAAGCAGGTTTGGGTCAACCTGCTTTCGAACGCGCTCAAGTACACGCGCGGGCGCGACCCGGCCGTTGTGGATATAGGCTGCCAGACGAACAACGGCGAGCCGGTCTACTTTGTGCGAGACAACGGGACCGGCTTTGACATGAAGTACGCGCACAAGTTGTTCGGCGTGTTCCAAAGGCTGCACAGGGAGGAGGAGTTCGAGGGAACTGGGGTCGGCCTGGCCATCGTTCAACGCGTCATTCACGGGCACGGGGGCCGCGTTTGGGCGGACGCCGAGGTCGGCGGCGGCGCGACTTTCTACTTCACCCTGGGCGAAGAACGGCACGAGGTATGAGCAAAGAACCCCGGGTCTGGAAGACCGGCAGCCTTGCGTTGCCGCCGCGGAGGCTGATTGCGCCTGGGTGAATATGGCTCCAGTCTCGAATTTTCAAGCACGCGCAATCGGGAAGTGGTCCCTGGCGGAAGTAAATCACCGGCCACAAAGATGCGCCAAAATCGCAGGACGGAACTCCGGGAGGGCTCGAGCTACGAAAGCGGGACGGGCTCGAGCTGCGAAAGGGCGAGCCAACCGAAAGATATGCTTGTCCCTCTTCTTCATCTGTGTGACTTTTGCGCCTTTTTGCGGCCATGAATCTTGAAAATCAGAAATGCCGGCGCGGGCAGCGTGCGGACGGTTCATACTCAGCCCACAAACTGATCCGCCATCGATCCCGCGTTCCCATCTCCCCGGCCGCGGAAGAACGGCGTTCCGTAAGCAGGCTGAAGAGAATAAACAATCGACCAACGGCGTTGGTGGGATTCGGGACGCAGCACCGCCCCTTGCGGAGCAGTCGAAATCACGGTCCCTCTTCTGGCCGTAAGCTTGCAGAACCGGCTGAGGTGGAGTCGTTGGATTCTCGAAAATCCCCGTGGCGGCAAGCGCCGGAATTGGCCCGGCCTTCGAGGATCGGCGCGTTGTTCATTGCCGGCGGCCGGCGGAATAGCGAGCGAAGGACCGGCCCGTTTTCTCGCCGGGATAAATTCCTGACGCCAAGGTTAATCATTTTGGCTAGCGTCGCTTAAAAAAGATGTGAATGGGTCGGCGAAGACACCCCGGCTCGAGTTCCGACGCCAGATGAATGGGAGTGGCTACGCCAGGAGGCCGGAGGATCGATACCGATGGTGAAAGCATAACCAGTAAAAAATCGGACGAGCGGGCGACGGCCCGCCGTGTACCAGAAGGCTACGTGCCCTGTGATTCGGTTTGGGGCGTGAATACCGCATGCCGCCGCGGACGAACCATTTTCGCGAGGCGGCGCGAGCCGGTTCGCATGCGAGTTTCATTTTTTCAGCCGGCTTCTACTTTCGACGAAGCAGAGGGGACGAACCGGGGTCAACATGTTGAGACGCGGCTTGAGACACGGCATATGATCACAAGCGATTGTCACGAGCGCGAGAGCGAGAGCACTGCGTCCCCGATGAAAGCCGGAAGCGCCGGGAGGCGAGGACGCCCAGTGAGCATTTCGAACAACAAGTCGCAAGCCCATTGGCTGATCGAGGGCGGAGAAATGGGCAAACTGATCCGGTCGATGGACTGGACGCGGACGCCCTTAGGCCCTATCGAATCGTGGCCACAAAGCCTGCGTACGACGGTCAGTCTCTGCCTTGCGTCGAACTTCCCGATTTCCCTGGCGTGGGGACCCAGACACGTGCAGATCTACAACGACGGTTATTGGCCCATCTGCGGTGGAAAACATCCTCAGTCAATGGGTCAGGACTTCACGGAGTGCTGGGCCTCGCCTTGGCCCGTCATCGAGGACGCGTTCACGCGCGCGCGCGCCGGCGAAACATCCTACATCGAGAATCAACGGATGTTTCTCGACCGCAACGGCTATCTGGAAGAAACGTTCTTCACGTTCTCGTTCAGTCCAATACGCGACGAGACCGGCGGCGTCGGTGGACTGTTCCATCCGGTGACTGAGACTACGATAAAGATGTTGAGCGAGAGACGCACTCGAGCTCTTCGCGACCTGGCTGCCCGAGCGGGCAAAGCACAGGACGTCGAAGAGGCATTCACGCTGGCGGCTCAAACGCTCGCCGATTGGGATCTCGATCTTCCCTTTGTCCTCTTCTATGTTGTCGATAGCCAGGGCGACGAAGCCCGCCTGGTCACCCAAAAGGGGTTAGCGGCGGGAAGCCCCGCGAGCCCGCGGTCCATCGGCCTGAGCACTCCGGGCGGGAATGCCTGGCCACTGGCGGAGGTCTTTCGCTCGAAGCAAACCCAACAGGTGGATGACCTTGAAACGAAATTCGGGAGCTTGCCGTGTGGGCCGTATCCGGAGTCTCCGTCGACGGCGCTGGTGTTGCCGATCATTCCACCGGGTTGCGGCGGGGCGCTCGGTTTCCTGGTGGCTGGAGTGAGCGCGCGGCTGCCTTTGAACGAAGCCTACCGGGCTTTCTATGACCTGGCCGCGGCCGGGGTCACGGCGGCGGTGGCCAGCGCCCGCGCATACAGCGAAGAGCGGAAGCGCGCCGAGGCTCTGGCCGAGATCGATCGGGCGAAGACGGCGTTCTTTTCGAACGTTAGCCATGAATTTCGCACGCCGCTGACCCTCATCCTCGGCCCGCTTGAAGAAGAACTGGCCGAGAGCCACGACCCTTTGCCGCCCGCGCGCCGCGAGCGGCTGGAGATGGCCCACCGAAATAGCCTTCGGCTCTTGAGGCTCGTGAACATGCTGCTTGACTTCTCCCGCATCGAGGCCGGACGGATTCAGGCGAGCTATGAACCAACCGACCTCGCCGGTCTTACTCTGGAGCTGGTCAGCGTCTTTCGCTCGGCGGTCGAAAAGGCGGGCCTCACGCTCAACGCCGACTGTCCGCCAATGCCTGAGCCGGTCTATGTCGATCGCGAGATGTGGGAGAAGATCGTGCTCAACCTACTTTCGAACGCTTTTAAGCACACGTTCGACGGCTCCATAAACGTGACGCTTCGTTGGCGAGCCAGCCACGTCGAGATGACGGTGGCGGACTCGGGCGTCGGAATTCCCGCGGCGGAGCTCCCCAGGCTTTTCGAGCGCTTCTACCGCGTCAAGGGTACGAAGTCGCGCACGCACGAAGGGACGGGCATCGGCCTGGCTCTCGTGAAGGAGTTGGTTGCTCTGCACGGCGGAAAAATAGTTGTTGAGAGCAAGGAGGGTCAGGGCAGCATTTTCGCCGTAACCATCAAGACCGGGCGCGAGCACTTGCCGCCCGATCGAGTGGAAGCCGCGCGCACGATCACGTCGACGGCGACCCGCGACTCCGCATACATTGAAGAAGCTCTACGATGGCTGCCCAACTCTTCATTGCAAACGGCCGGGTCTTCCATCGCCTGCGCAGCCGATGGCGCGGCGCTTTCAAAAGGCGCGGAGCCTGGCGCGGACGCCAGGAAGCCTCGCGTCCTCTGGGCCGACGACAACGCCGACCTTCGCTCTTACGTGTCAGGACTGCTCGCTCCTTATTACGCCGTCGAGGCGGTGGCTGATGGCGAAATGGCGCTTGACGCAGTGCTCCGAAGGCCGCCGGACATTATCCTGACCGACGTGATGATGCCTCGCCTGGATGGGTTCGGACTGCTGCGAGAGTTGAGATCCGACCCGCGCACCCGGACCATCCCCGTGATCCTCTTGTCGGCTAGGGCAGGCGAAGAGTCCGCGGCCGAAGGACTCGACGCCGGCGCGGACGATTACCTGGCGAAGCCCTTTTCCGCACGCGATCTGCTGACTCGAGTGCGAACGCATCTCCGGCTTGCGCGGCTCCGCCGGGAATCGGCCCTCGATCTTGAAGCCGCCAACAAGGAGTTGGAGGCGTTCAGCTATTCGGTGTCGCATGATTTGCGCGCGCCGCTGCGAACGATGGACGGTTTCTCCCAGGCGTTGCTCGAGGACTTCGGATCACGGATGCCGGAAGACGCCCGGCGCTATCTGCGGATGATCCGCAAGGGCGCGGAGCGAATGAGCGCATTGATTGACGATCTACTGAGCCTGTCCCTGTTGAGCCGCCAGATCCTAAACAAGCAAAAGATGGAAACGGCAGCCTTGGTTCGCCACGCGCTGCGGGATTTGGACCCGGAGCAACGGGACCGGCGCGTCGAGATCAAAGTCGGAAGCCTGCCTCCCTGCGTCGGCGACCCAGCGCTGCTCAAACAGGTCTGGATCAACCTGCTCTCGAACGCGCTCAAATACACGCGAGGGCGCGACCCGGCGGTCGTGGAAATAGACTCCAGGATGGAGGGGAAGGATCGTGTCTTTTTCGTACGGGACAACGGCGCGGGCTTTGACATGGCCTACGCGGACAAACTGTTCGGAGTTTTTCAGAGACTGCATCGAGAAGACGAGTTCGAGGGCACCGGAGTTGGGCTGGCCATCGTTCATCGCATTGTCCGCCATCACGGCGGCCGCGTTTGGGCGGAGGC
Source organism: Blastocatellia bacterium (assembly GCA_023265195.1). Lineage (GTDB taxonomy): Bacteria > Acidobacteriota > Blastocatellia > UBA7656 > UBA7656 > QHVH01. The sequence continues at coordinate 14,132 of JAHFUG010000126.1, forward strand.
GGCGGTGGATCAGGGCGCAACGTTTTATTTCACGCTCGCGGGAGGATCCAAGGAATGAGTTCGAACCATGCGGTTGAAATTCTATTGGTCGAAGACAGTCCGCAAGATCTGGAACTGACTCTGCGAGCTTTGCGCAAGGCGAATCTCGCGAATCGCATTCATGTCGCGCGGGACGGCGCCGAGGCTTTGGAGTTCATGTTCTGTGAAGGAGCCTATGCGGCGCGGACGATCGAGGACACGCCAAAAGTCATACTGCTGGATTTGAAGCTGCCCAAGGTGGACGGACTGGAGGTTCTCCGCCGGCTCAAGGGCGAGCCGCGAACCAAAGCGACACCGGTAGTGGTGCTGACTTCTTCGAAGGAGCAACGCGACTTGGTGGAAAGCTACCATCTTGGCGTAAACAGCTACATCGTGAAGCCGGTGAACTTCGAACAGTTCACGCAGGCGGTCTTGGAACTAGGAATGTACTGGCTATTGCTCAACCAGCGTCCGGGAGGAGAGAGGTGATGGCGCAACCGCTAAAAGTCTTGCTGGTGGAAGACGATCTAAATGACGCCGAACTGATCGTGAGGGAATTGCGGCGGGCGGGGTTCGAGCCGGATTGGAGCCGGGTGGATTCCGAACAGGCGTTTCTGGACAGCCTGGCCAAAGGACTCGACGTGATCCTGTCCGATTACGAGATGCCGCGGTTCAATGGAATGCGGGCGCTGGACCTTTTGAACCGGGCCGGCCTCGAAGTTCCATTCATCATCGTGTCGGGTACGATAGGCGAGGAAACGGCCGTGGAGGCGATGCGGCGCGGCGCCGCCGATTATCTGCTCAAGGACCGTCTTGGCCGGTTGGGCCAGTCGATCGGCCGCGCGGTCGAAGACAGCCGGCTGCGCAGGCAGGGTCAACGGTTCGCCGAGGAACTCAAACTGGCCGAGGCCCGATATCGAAGCATCTTCGAGAACGCCGTCGAAGGGATATACCAGTGCTCGCCCGGCGGACGCGTACTCGCCGCCAATCCGGCGATGGTGCGAATACTCGGCTACGGCTCGGAAGGGGAATTGATCGGCGAAGTGAGCGATCTCCGAGATCGGCTCGATGTCGAACCGGAGCGCCGAGCCGAGTTCGAGCGGCTTTTGCGGCGAGACGGCGTGGCGCTGAACTTCGAAGCGCAGGCGAGGCGAAAGGACGGCGGCGTCATCTGGATTTCCGAAAACGCGCGCGTGATTCCCGGCGGAGACCAAGCCGCGCACTACGAAGGAATGGTGGAGGATATAACCGAACGGAAAAAGGCCGAGGAAGCCCTGAGCCGCGTCGAAGACCAGTTGCGGCAAGCGCAGAAAATGGAGGCCATAGGCCGGCTTGCCGGCGGCGTAGCCCACGACTTCAACAACCTGCTCACCGTCATCAACGCCTATTCTGAATTCGGAATGGATAAGCTGGGCCAAAACCATCCTGTTTTCGCCGATCTGCGCGAGGTTAGAAAAGCAGGCGAGCGCGCGGCCGGCTTGACCCGCCAACTGCTGGCGTTCAGCCGCAAGCAAGTGCTCAGGCCGCAAGTCATCAATCTCAATAACGGCATGGCTGAAGCGAAGAAAATGCTCCGCCGGGTTATCGGCGAAGACGTGGAGCTTGTGGCTGAGCTGGCCCCTGACTTGCGCAACATCAAGGCGGATCCGGGTCAGATCGAGCAGATTGTCATGAACCTCGCGGTGAACGCCCGCGATGCGATGCCGTTCGGAGGCAAGCTAATCATCAGGACGGAGAACGTCGAGTTGGATAGGGAGTTCGCCGATAAATATCCGGACGCCAAACCCGGTTCCTATGTAAAGCTGTCGATCACCGACACCGGGTGCGGAATGGATTCAGCGACGCAGGCGCGAATCTACGAGCCGTTCTTCACCACCAAGGAGCCGGGCAAAGGCACGGGTCTTGGTTTATCGACTGTGTACGGCATCGTCAAGCAGAGCGGCGCGCACATTTGCGTGAACAGCGAGCTGAACGTGGGCACATCCTTCGAGATCTACTTGCCGATCGAGTCGGCGGCCGACGAATCTTGCCGCGAAGAAATCAGGAACGTTGGCAGCCTGAGCGGCTTCGAGACGATCCTCCTCGTGGAAGATGAGGAACCCGTGCGCCGTTTGGTAAAGCGGGTGCTCTCCGCCGCGGGCTATGTCGTCCACACGGCGAGCAGCGGCTCGGAAGCTCTTCTGCTGTGTGAGCGGATGCGGGATCCTATCCACATGGTGCTGACCGATGTGATCATGCCGCGGATGAGCGGCCGCGAGCTAGCCGAGAGGCTGACGGCGATCCGTCCGGATCTCAGGGTGCTCTATTCATCCGGCTATACCGACGACGCCATTTCGAGGCACGGGGTCCTCGATCCGCGCACGCACTTCATCGCAAAGCCCTTCAACATCGTCGAGCTGACTCGAAAGGTTCGGGAAGTGCTTGACTCGGCGCCGGCTCCACTCGCTCAGACGGTAAAGGCGCACGCCGAGACGAGCCGGGCGTAGTCTAGCTTGGAGATACCGCGGATGTTCGGCCGATGTATCGCGGACTTCAGTCTGTATGTATTCGTCCAAGCGTGGGCATTTTGTGGCGACTTGCGAGTCCAATCCGAATGGCGACTGTTTTAAGATGTGCTCCAGTGTGACCGGCACCTCAAATCGGAATGAATCGGCGCCGGACGGGCTGAGAGTCTCTCGAGTTGACCATTCTTGATTGCTTTCTCGGGAAATTGGGAAGCGCCGAGATAAAAGAAGTG
>JAHFUG010000508.1 GCA_023265195.1 Blastocatellia bacterium
GTGCGGAGTTCGGAGTTCGGGGTTCGGAGTTCGGAGTTCGGGGTTCGGGGTTCGGGGTTCGGAGTTCGGAGTTCGGAGTTCGGAGTGCGGAGTGCGGAGTGCGGAATGCCGGATCACGCGGTGGTCCTCGGGGGAAACGCGAACAGAATTTTCGTAACGATCGGCATAAGCGACTAGGCGTTTTCGCAGACTGCGCTGCAAGAAGTGGCCCTTGGGGCAACCGATTATACCGCGCAGTCCGCGAAAAAGCGCGATCAGCGTTCAGCGATCAGCTAGCGGTCAGCTTTTGGATTAGTCCATGAGCATGCGTTCGACCTCGACGACGCGGTGAGCCGTTTGCTCATAGGCTTTTATATTTAGGAACCAACTTGTTGTCGTTCTTTTTTCCATAAGCGGCTAATGAGATCCCTAGCGCAACTGCGAGGTCATTGCAATGTCCATTGTCATAAGAAGGAATTCATTTCCAGTTCTGTTTTCCCGAGATGGGCGGGCCAACCCGAGATCTCGCGTTCGAGCCTTTGGCGTCGCAGCGGTGGCTTTTATCTTCTTTATGTGTTCCTTTCTATCCCGGCCGGCTGCTACCGTCGCGATTCAACACCCGGAATGCCTCAACTCACCAAAGTCTACTTGTCCCGCTAATCCGAATATCGATCTCGCCGTTTTGCTGGACCACTCGGGCAGCTTGGACCCGAAAGAGGCCGGAGAGTCGTACAACATTCAGATCGAAGGTCTTGCTCGCGCGCTTCGAGATTCTTCGGTGATTCCTCTCGATGGCGCGGTAGCGGTTTCGGTCATGACATTTGCCGGCCAGCCTGCGCTTGTCATACCGCTGACGGCGATAAGCTCGGGGCCGGTTGCGGAGGCGATGGCGGCGCAGGTTGAGAAGCTTAGATGCCCTGGCGTGGGGCCTTGCCCTGGGACCGAGCCGTGCCCTGTTCGCGGCAACAGTCCGGGGACGAATTGCGGAGCCGCCATTAGCTTTAGCAGCACGTACCTGCTCAATCAGCCGTTGCAGAGGCCCGACGCCAGGCGCGTTCTCTTGCTGTCAACCGACGGCGGATGCACGGATCCGGATCGCGGCGTGAGCGCAGCGCGGAACGCAGGGAACCGTGGAACATCCGAGCTTGACGTCGTGCTCATCGGGAGCGATTCACAAGTTAACACGGCAATAGCGAACGCCCTGGTCTTCCCGAATCCGAGTGACGGTCTCCCAGGAGCCACGTTGAACATCGGCGGCGGCCCTTGCACCAATGCTGGCGCTTGCAGCGACGTCCATTTCAACCGCAAGGCGAGAGCTTTCGCGGAGCAGATCCGTAGCGTCCTTAGAAGTCACGTGACCCACGTGGATTTGAAAGTCACCAGCGCGGCTGATTCGCAAACCGGCCTTGCCGCAACGGCCGTTACTCTTAGGCGAGCCATCGAGATTGCTAATGCGCACGGCGGCGAGACCAGTATCACCTTCGATCTTAAGGAAACCACGCAAGCGAACATAATCAAGCTTAATGCGCCGTTACCTCCAATATGCGCGCCTGGCGTAAGCATCGAAGGCCTTTGCAAGCCGGGCCCGCCGGCGGAGACTACTCAATGCTCGCCTGGAATCATCATCGACGGTGGAAATAGTTTCTGCGATGGTTTGCTGATTCGGGCCAACCGCGCGCGGATTCTTCATCTTGGAATAAGAAATTTCACAAGGGCCGGCGTCGTACTCGCGCCGTTGAGCGCTTCCGATAACGCCGGAAGCAACGTCGTCGAAGGAAACGTTATTGAGAACAATTCGGCAACCGGAGCGGAAGCCGGGGTGCTTGTGCTTGATTCAGTGATTCCGGCTGTTGCGGCCGGCGCCCACAATTCGAGGAACACGATTATCGAGAATACGATTTCCGGTTGCGCGACCCCGATCGATCTTGGAGGGGATGGGCCAACCGCTAACGATGATGGCGATGTCGATGACGGCCCCAACACATTGCTCAACTTCCCAACTATAGCTTCGGTTGTAGGTCCGGCTGACAGAGTCACCATCAAAGGCTCTGCTTTCCCCGGCCCATCAGGCCCCGGTTGTCCCGGTGATCCGAATATTCGAGTAGACGTGTTCGCCGTGTCGCAACTCAGAGCAGATTCGACATCGGCTGCCGGGGCTGATGTCCCAGCGGCGCAGCTCTCAGGCGATCGACGGCTGATCACTGCAGTGATCCCTCTTGGCCACACATTCGTCAAACCCGGCGGTTCGTTCGAGATCGAGGCCGGCGCGTCGCCTACGTGTGGCTATACAGTCACCGCTACGGACGGCGATGGAAATACGTCTGAGCTTTCGTTCCCTTGCCAGGGCTTCGGAAAGGCTCAGGCGCTTGACCGTAATGTGGTCTTTCCGCAAGCGCTGGCAGGTTCCAATCCGCCAACTGTCTCTCTGACGCTTGAGAACGTGGGTTGTGGCGGCCTGACGATCGTCTCCGCTTCGGTCACAAGACTCCCGGACAGCGGAACGCCTTCGTCAGAAGACGAGACGCACTTCTTCGTCGCCGGGATTGGGCGCGATGGCCCAGGAATTACTGTTCAGCCGGGACAGCCGCACGATTTCGATATAACGTTTAATCCGGCGATACCCGAAGTAATCAAATCAGGAGGCCTTCTCACTGCCAGCCAGCTTCTTCCTTCCAAAGTGAGAGATCTGCTGACGCTGAACACTTCTGGCGGGGACCTCGCTGTTCGGTTAATAGGGTACGTCGCACCGAGGATCAAGCTGATAAATGGCGATGGGAACCCTCTGCTGAGCCACCCCGCGAACGACATATTCCGCGTGGAGTTTTCGATCTACGATTCGGATCTCACCGACGTCGATCGCGCGGAGATTACGTTCTTTGAGAAAGACGGTATTACTCCAGTACCGGTTGATAACGGTACGATCGCCACTGTCCCGCTAAGAGATCTAATCAGCAATCGGAAGTTGGTACAGGGTCAGAGCTTCACCGTAATTCAAGATTTCACCAACGCCGCAAAACACCCGGAGGCGCATTCGGTTCAGGTAAAAGTGTTCGGCTCGAAGTCGAACACGCAGGATGCGGCCACCGGCGCCTTGCCGGCATCGGTGTCTTCATTGACGAAGCGAAGAACCTCGGATCGCGCGCGAATCTCTCCATTGCCGCTCAAGCGGAAACCGGCGAGATTGCCAACCGCTCAATGAAATGAAAAAGTACCTCGCCCGCGAAGAAGGTAGAGAAATCACGCCGCTTTTGAGTTAAGGCGTCAGAATGAAATGAGGGCCGCCGATGGGACTGAGGGCTTCACAGCGGTGGCGCAGAGACCGCAGGGAGAGCCGCGGAGAGTAGAGCCACCTCTGCTTCTCTGTCCGCGGTACTATACGGTCCTCACAAAAGGTGCAACTCATCTGCGCCCGAAGCGGGCGGCAGGAAGTGAAAATAATTCATTGATGTAGTGAATCACACGGAAAAACTTACCTAGCGATATAGGTAATCTCTACCACGCCTTCCTGTCCGGCGCCTGACTAACGTGCTATGTTCGTAATCGCAAAACCGCGGAGGCTAGGGATCGGCGCGCCGCCAAAAGCTTGAAGACGGCCCTCTTTGCCGCCTTCAAACATCGCTCGCCATGACTTCGCCGCCAGTTGCACGAAAATTGCCGCTCGCATGGACCAGTGATTGGGCATTGCCTTACTCAAAACGCTTGGAACGGTGTCAGGACGCGTCGCGATCCTTGTAGACGGCGTGAGTCGAACCGACGGTTTGTTTCTTCGGAGCCGCCTCCGGTATCCGCATTAAATTTGAATAGCGCTCGAATGCGAATCCGCTATCAGTTGGCTCGATTCCTTCGCCAGCTAAAGAATCTGGTCGCGGACCGATCCAAAGCCATCCCAGTCTTTTGCTCTATGGAGGAATTATGAAGAAAATCTCTATGTTCATGGCCCTGGCGTTCTTGCTCGACGCGGCTTTGTGCGGCCATGCGTTCGCCCAGCAGAATCCCGGCTACAAAGGCGTGCAGGACTCGCGCGCGGGCGCGGTTGCTGAAGCCAACAAGACTCGAATCTCGCCCGGTGCGAAGACGAAGATCAAAGGCGTGATCCTCAGCCGGGATGACAACAGCCTGATACTGCGCGATGAAATGGGATCTCAACTGAATGTCCGGCTCGCAAGCGCGACGAAGATGGAAGAGAAAAAGAGCAATCCCTTCCGAGCCGGCAGGAAGTACTCGCAAGCCCAACTCATCCGCGGCCTCAACGTTGAGATCGAGGGGCAAGGTGATTCCTCGGGAGCGCTCATTGCCGACAAGATCAGATTCATGGACGACGACTTCAGGGTTGCGCTCGCAATCAATTCTCAAGTAGTCCCGATCGAGCATCGCATTGGCCAGACCGAGGACCGCCTTTCGCGAAGTGAGCAAAACGCGCAGCGCCTTTCCGGTCAGATGGAGGAGTTGGGCGAAGTCGCTAACCTCGCGAAAGGCGGAGCGAGGGCGGCACAAGACACCGCCGACGCCGCTGTCGATGGCGTTAACAAGACCAACGACCGAATCTCGTCCCTGGACGACTATGAGGTGCGAAAGAGCGCAACGGTCGCTTTTAGAGTCGGCAGCGCTCTGCTCACGCCTGAATCGAAGTCGCTGTTGGACGAGATGGCAAGGCAAGCTAAGAGCGAACGTGGTTTTGTGATCGAAGTCCGAGGGTTCGCTTCCTCCGATGGAGCCGACACCCTGAATCGCCGGCTGAGTCAGCGCCGAGCCGAGGCCGTAGTTCACTACCTGGCCGATGCGCATGACATCCCGTTGCGGCGAATAGTCCTTCCGCACGGGTATGGCGAGGCGCAACCGGTTGCCGATAACTCGAGCCGGAGTGGACGCGAGCAGAATCGGAGGGCCGAAGTGAAGGTGCTCGTCAGCCGCGGCATTGCGAGTCCAGTGACCGTTCAGGGACGGACAGTGGGCAGCAATCGCTAGGTTAGTATGCGCATGTCTCGGTCAGCGTAGTAGAGGCAGACTGGGCTGGCCCCTAGTCATTGACTCCGCTTTTGGCGGTGCGGCGTCAATGATCGGCCCGAGATATCTGTCTGTAAGGCTCTATGAAAACCCGAAATCCACCCACGGCATTGGCTGGATAGTTCAAGCTCGACGTACACAACGAGGCGTCGTTTCCTTTCCCAAATCCC
>JAHFUG010000509.1 GCA_023265195.1 Blastocatellia bacterium
GCGGAGAAAACGAGATCAAGTACTCGCGGGCTCACTCACGAAACAGGGTCATCTCAAGGCCGCCGCCGAAACAGGTTATGTGGAAACGTAGGACCGGGTGGGTTGGGAACGGCCGCTGCGGCTTCAGGCGAGTTTGCGTGGAGGCGCGCAAGTTCCAGCTTCAGGCTCTCTTCTCCCCGAGCCATCGCCCAACGATGATTGGCGGAGAACAGCGGTTTGAGAAGGAATGAAAAGGCCTTAAGCAGGGGTTTATCGGCGCGAAGTTTCCAATCGTAGGTAACGCGCACGCGATCGCCATCTTGCTCGAACGTCCATACGCCACGCCCATCGAAATCGCCTTCGGCAACCAGCGTGAAGCCGTATGGATAACGCGACTCCGTCACCCGGAAGCGCCATCTCAGAGTGTACGGAAGCCAGCCCTTCGTATAGAGGCTCACCAGCTTCCCAACCCCTTCTTCGTCGCCCGGCTCTATCTGCTCTACGTCGAGGTAAACCGACGGCCACCAACGAGTGAGAGAGGCCGCGTCCTTGAGGATGTCGGCGGCCTCCCGCACCGATCCCTCAACTCGCCAGACCGTTATGAAGTGATAGTCATGCAGGGCCACGTTCTTCCTCGGTCGAATGTATGTGATTGGATCAGGTACTACGAGGCCGGCGCCGGGCGCGGATTTTCCCGAGGTCAAATTAGTTTCTTGCGCACGAATTCCTCGAGCGCCTCACGCCATGATCGAAGCGGCTTCAAGCCGAGATGTTCGGATAACAGACAGCGCATCGCCGAGTTCCGCGGGCGGGGAGCCGCCTGATTCAGATCAGCACGCTTTACCGGCTCGATTTCCACGCCGGTCATTCCCGCGAGATCGAGCGCGAGCCGCGCGAAATCAAACCACGTAGCCGGCCCCGTGTTCGTTGCGTGATACAGTCCATGCGCGCCGCGTTCGAGTATCACCTCGATCCGCGCCGCCAGATCAGGCGCGTAAGTCGGTATCGACACCTGGTCGATGACGCCTTTCACTTTTGCTCCGCTTCGCGCGTAGCCGATGACCTTGCTCCCGAAGTTCTTTCCGCCTTCACCGAATATCCACGACGATCGGATTATGTAGCAGCGGCCGTTTGTTTCGGCGAGGACGGCGTGCTCACCGGCCAGCTTCGATTGCGCATACACGCCGGCTGGATTCGGGACGTCGTCTTGCGTGTAGAAGCCCTCTTTTTCGCCGTCGAAGACATAGTCGGTGCTGATGTGAACGAATTGCGCTCCCGCTCTTCCGCAAGCGCGCGCGAGAAATCGAGGCCCGCTTTCGTTCACCGCGTACGCCCAGTCCTGCTCCGTCTCGCATCGATCAACGTCGGTGGCCGCGGCGCAGTTGATGACGAAAGCCGGACTAATCGACTCGATTCGTCTTTGGACTTCTGCTTCCTGCGTTATGTCCAACTCGCCGTGAGACAACTCGGCAACTTCCGCGCCAGTCCGCCTAAGGCGTTCAGCTAGACAACGTCCCAGGAGCCCCCCGGCCCCCGTGATCAAAACGGTTGTCTCGCTCACATTCATAGTCAACCCGCGCACGCCTTCATGAACAAGTCGAACGAAATATTTCGGCCAGTGACTATTACCGCTACACGTCCGTTTCGAACGCGGCTATCATCCAGCGCGGCTATTGCGGCGGCCGCGGAGCCTTCTATTATCAAGTGATCTTCACGCGCCACTTTGGCGATTGCTTCGCGTATCGCGTTTTCATCAACCAACAGCATCCCGTCGACCAACCGCTGAACTATTGGAAACGTTATCGAGCCCAACTCGATGTTACCGGCCAATCCATCGGCTATTGTCTCATCTTCATCGATTGCGATTATTTCGCCGGCCTCGATGGACATGGTCATGGTTGGCGAAGCCAGTGGCTCGACGCCGTAAACTTTTATCCTGGGATCGATCGCCTTGATGACGGAGGCGACTCCCGCGATAAGCCCCCCGCCTCCAACCGGAACGACGACAGCGTCAATATCGGGCGCGTCTTCGATGATCTCGAGAGCGACGGCGCCCTGACCGGCGATTACCTCCGGATCATTGTAGGGTGAAACGAAAGTCTTGCCGCTCGCTCGCTCCATCACGCGGGCCGCGCGTTCCGCCTCGTCATAGTTCCGGCCTCGCTCGATGAGAGTAACCGGGTATCGCTTGATCTGGTCGACTTTGGCTCGTGAAGCCGATTCCGGGACGACTATGGAAACGTCTACATTCAGTTCAGCGGCCGCGTGCGCAATCGCCAATCCATGATTGCCCGCCGATACAGTCAGTACGCCGCGCTCCTTTTCTTCAGGCGTAAGCGCGGTCAATCTCGCCGCGGCTCCGCGAATCTTGAAGGAGCCGGTTATCTGAAGGCACTCCAGCTTGAGCAGAACCTCGCGTCCGGCGCCGGAGAGCCATCGCGACCGCTCGAGTGGCGAACGACGCGCGACGCCGGCCATTCGCTGGCGCGCAAATTCGATCGCGTCAAGAGTGGGTTCGCTCATTGTTTAGCTCGGCTCTTCGGTCTGTTCCCCGGCTCCGCGGCTTGATTAAGTGCGAGGCCCTGCCGCTCCGAAAAAAAGAACCACAGGAGGTTGATGAAGTGCAAGCGAAGAATGAGTGGTCGTCGAACGCGTGTCGAGAGATCCGCGTGATTCTCATCTTTCCGAAAGAGCGAAGGTGTCGGCGCGCAACCATAACCACTGAAACCAAGAAGAGTAATAGAGTGATAACGAGAGGTCGAAAGTTGGACACTAAAGATCAGATGTACTTCTCAAACCTTGAAGATGGCCGCCAACAGCTCTTGCCCAATTTCGATCATCCCAAGACAAACGTCAAAATACACAATCAACTGGGACTGGTAACCGTAAGCGAAATGCTCTGACTATACGAGCCGTTCAATCCTTACTTACATGGGGCCATGTCGCTACCACCGATTCGCAGTGTCGCTGCCACCGATTACGTAACTCATGAGAAAGAGAACGACCGTGAAACGCCTCATTTAAAACTCCTTTCGACCGGTGGAAATTGGTACGGGCGCGCTACGGCTTGACGTTGCTGTTCGTTTCCTCGCCTTCGGTCTTTAATCCGCGTAGGTATCTTCCAAATACGCCGTTCCAGGGCGGGATCACGATGGAAACGGCTCCATGTCCCTGGGCCTGGCAGGCGAGCCGGATGATCGGGGTTTGCTCGTCCGTATCGATGTAACCAAACTCCTTGATCTTGCGGCTTTCAAGAGGCGCGGCTGGAGACAGCTTTTCAGCGCCGCCCAGCACGCCGACCCAACACGTTCCACACGCTGCGTTGCGGCATTGGACCGGAATTGGCCCCTCGCGCACGACACAGCGAGGATCGCGGGTATGGTAGTCCCGTTTGTCATTCGCCGCGGCTGTAGTCAAGTGCTGCGTGTCGATTAACTTGAACCTGGATCCTTTTTCGCTCTCGTCAAAAGTAACCGTCCATATTTTCCTGTCGCCGCGAAGAAAGCCAAGGGGTCCCTGGCTGTCGTCTTTCGTGCGTCCCTTCAGCACCTCTGCCGCAGATCTCGTTCGTTTCGCTCTCTCGACGGTTCCGGAAGCCGCTTGAAACGCCGGCAGTCCGGCCTGTTGAAGAGTCATGAACCCGGCCGCCGTTATGCCGACCACGAGCGAAGGGTCGATCCTAATCTCGCTTGCTACTTGTCCGGCGATTTCACGGATCTGCGCGGCGAGATCGAGGCTGGACGGAGCCGCGCCGGAAAGCGCGTGGCGCTCGACCCCTTTCTTGACTTCGGGCCAATAGCGATGGCCGTATAAGAACGTATGCGAGGAGTCGATTTGGTCCTCGAGCAGGTATCGCCCTTGAAGCAACAACCGCGCGGCGAGCTTTGCCGGGTCGTCCGCCGTTTCCAACGCTCGTACGAGAGCTAGCGGAAAGAATGCAAACCATATGCGCGTGGCGGTTCGGTCTACCTCGTTTATGGAATGGAGGAGAGAAGTAACCACTCTGTCCCAAGCCTGTTCGTCGTGTTTATTGAGAAATGCAGTGAAGAGCGTCCCAGCGTTATCCGTCATGGTAACCTTACCTTCCCGTTCGGACCGCGAATTCTAACAGCCATAAGGCCGTTGCCTCAAACTTGGCGACGTTTGGCGGGTGGGGCGCGGTGCAACTAGAAGTGCGACAGGCTCGCGTGCTTGGCGTGCGGTCTCATTAACACCTCGATTCATCGAGGTGTTAATGAGGCACGATGCCGCCGAACTGTTTTAACAGTTTGGTTGCTTCGATTAGGGAAAAAACGTTGAAACGGTTCGCTGTCCCAAAAGGTTCCGGGCACACCTCACTGAAGTGAGGTGTTAATGAGAGCGGCGCGGAACTGAAAGGTCACCGCGCTGTCAAGCAGCTCACTGCGGCGAAGTCGCACGGGCCTGCAAAGAACGGAATTGCACCGGCTTTTTCCCGCTTGACCCCGACCGTCTAGCCTGGACTACAATTATGTCGTTCGTGGAAGATCAATCGACAAGAATGTAATTTGAGGACGACTTGTCAGATCAAACAGGCGAAATCAGAAAACTCACAACGCTGGTTGAAGTGAGTCAGGCCTTGTCCGGAACGCTGAACCTAAAAGCGGCTTTACACAGGGCGCTGGAAATACTCGAAAACCACCATCAGGTGGCTCGCGGCGCGGTGACTCTGCTGAACGAGGAAACGAAGGAGCTTTTCATTGAAGCCGCCAGCGGTCTCACTGCCGACGGGGAGCAGGGCCGCTATCGGCTGGGCGAAGGAATCACCGGCCGCGTGATCGAAAGTGGGAGACAAGTCGTTGTGCCTCAAGTAAGCCGCGAACCGCTTCTGCAAAACAAGGCGGCTTCGCGGCCAGACGCGTTGCGCGGAGAGCTTTCATTCGTCTGCATGCCTATCATTCTCAATCGCAAGCCGGTAGGAGCGCTCAGCGTCGATCTCCGATTCAAGAAAGACCGCGATTACGACCGAACCGTCAGGTTCCTTCGGGTGATCGCCTCGATGATCGCTCACGCGCTGAAGGTGCATCGCCTTGTCGAAGCCGAGCGGCAGCGCCTGCTGGATGAGAACATTCACCTTCGCCAGGAGCTGAAGGAGCGATACGACTTCTCCAACATCATCGGCAACAGCGGCCC
>JAHFUG010000127.1 GCA_023265195.1 Blastocatellia bacterium
GATGAGAGCGATAATCCTGGTGCTGCTTGTTGCCCAATCAACGCTTGGCCAGGTTACCTATGAGAGAATCCGGGCTGCTGAGTCCGAACCGGGCAATTGGTTAACGTATTCAGGAGGTTACCAGGGTCGCCGGCACTCATCGCTCGCGCAGATTAACACCGCGAACGTAAGGAATCTCAAACCCGTGTGGGCTTACCAGCTTGAAGAGCCGGGTCCGTTCGAGACGTCGCCGATCGTCGTTGATGGAGTCCTCTATATCACCGAGCGTCCCTATGTAGTGACGGCGCTCGACGGACGCACTGGCCGGCGCTTGTGGAGGTACAGCCGGACCCTTGCAGCCGGGGCTCGCGGCTGTTGCGGTCCGGTGAATCGTGGCCTCGCGATTATGGATGACTCATTGTTTCTGGGCACATTCGATGCGCATCTGGTGTCGCTCGACATGCGAACCGGCAAGGAGCGTTGGGACGTTGTGGTCGCCGACTATAAACAGGGTTATACAATCACCGTAGCCCCGCTGGCGGTCAAAGATAGAGTGATAGTAGGGATAGCGGGCGGGGACCTGGGTGTCCGGGGTTTTCTGGATGCGTACGACGCGAAAACCGGGCGAAGAGCATGGCGGTTTTGGACCGTGCCGGGACCGGGCGAGCCCGGCCACGAGACATGGCAAGGAAATAGTTGGCGGATCGGCGGCGCGCCGACGTGGGTCACGGGATCGTATGATCCCGAGTTGAACCTGATCTATTGGGGTACGGGAAACCCGTCGCCGGACTGGAACGGCGACAATCGCCAAGGTGACAATCTCTATTCCGATTCTCTTTTGGCAATCGACGCCGATAGCGGGAAACTGAGGTGGTGCTTTCAATTCACTCCTCATGATCTTCACGACTGGGACGCGAATCAGGTCCCGGTGTTGATAGACGGAGTCGTCAAAGGCCGACCGAGGAAACTGGTCGTGCAGGCGAATCGCAATGCGTTTTATTACGTGCTGGACCGGGAGACTGGAGAGTTCTTGAGCGGATCGCCCTTTGCAAAACAAACGTGGGCGAAAGGGTTGGATCCGAGAGGCCGGCCGGTTCGGGTTCCCGGTGTGGATCCAACACCGGAAGGCGCGGAGGTCTATCCAGGTCCGCTCGGAGCAACCAACTGGTTCAGCCCATCTTATAGCCCGATAACCAAGCTTTTCTATGTTGTTGCCGCTGAAGACTTCGGGCAGATTCTCCACAAGGTGAAGGCTCATCATATTCCCGGGCGTATGTACGAAGGCGGGTACATTCGGAAGGCTCCGGGCGTCGAGCCTTACGGCGCAGTGAAGGCGTTGGATGCGGAGACTGGCAAGGTGCGGTGGGAATTCAAGCTGACTGGAGTGTCATTCGCCGGGCTGCTCAGTACGGCCGGTGGGTTGGTTTTCGGAGGGGACGGCGAAACGACGTTTTTTGCGCTGGACGCTGAATCGGGCAAACCGCTGTGGAGCTTTCAAACCGGCGGCAGCATTTACGCCAACCCCGTCAGCTATCTGGTCGATGGAAAGCAGTATGTGGCCATTGCGGCGCGCGGCGTCCTTTTTGCCTTTGCCGGCGGAGAGACTTGACAGAGGTCGACGCAAGGCAGCGAGGCCGCTTCGCATTCACTAATACGGTTGCCTGGAGATTCTGACCGCCAGGGTGCTAGCCCTGGCTCTACGATGAAGGAGGTTAATGATGGATAGCCACGGCGGAACGTTGTTTGAGGAAGACTACTTTGGAGGCGTGTACGGAGACGCCTACGACCGCCGCAATCCACGATACAAGCACCGCTCTTATCTTCGCGAAGTGGAGCGCGTCGCGCCTGCTGGCGGCCGGTTGCTGGATGTGGGATGCGGATACGGGAGTTTTCTTCGAGAAGCGGCCGGCGAGTTTGAGATCTATGGCTGTGATGTGTCGGCCCACGCTGTTGAGGTTGCAACTAAGAGGGTTCCTTCAGCCGCCATTGTTCAGACCGACATAAGTGGAATTCAATCTACGGTGACGTACGATGTAATCACGTGCTTTGATGTGCTGGAGCATGTCCCGGATGTCGGCGGCGCTCTGTCTCACTTGCGCGGGCTCTTGAATGCAGGAGGCGCGCTAGCGGCGACAATGCCGGTTTATGATACTCCGGTCGGAAAGCTAGTTGGCATTCTCGACCGCGACCCGACTCACGTCCACAAGATCTCGCGCTATCAGTGGCTTGGTCTGATCGAAGAAGCTGGATTTCAGCAAATTGGATGGAAAGGGATTCTCCGCTATTACCTTGGAGGGCCGGTTTATCTTCATTGGTGTGGAAAGGCCGTTAGGCGATTCAGCCCGGCTATCCTGATAACCGCAATAGCTCCCGCGCGATGAGGAGAGGCTAAGATGCAAGACGAACAGCAGATGTCAACGTCCCTTGCCGGGTTGGGAACCACCACGGTCGAATCTCGATTCCCCCGTCCGCGCACCGGTCTGATAAGGGTTGTGCTTCCCGCTTACAATGAAGAGAAGGCATTGCCGGAGCTGCTTCACCGATTGGACCTTGCCTTTGAGGAGGCCGGCCTTCCAGGAGATGTGTTGGTTGTGAACGATGGAAGCACCGATGGGACGGGAAACAGCGTGCGTGGCTATTCCGGCCGGCTTCCCGTTCAGCTAATGGACTTTGAGAGTAATCGTGGCCTTGCGGAAGCGATCAAGACCGGCTTGATGGCCGCGGCCGCCAAATGCCTTCCGGGAGACATCGTTATCACGATGGACGCCGACAACAGTCACACGCCGGGTCTCATTCTTCGAATGGTGCGAATGGTTCGTGAAGGCTGCGACGTGGTGATAGCTTCCCGCTATCAGCCAGGGAGCCGGGTTCGAGGCGTTTCCCTGTTTCGGCGCATTCTCAGCCGGGGTGCGGGCCTGCTTTTCTCCGTCATCGTCAGGATTCCAGGCGTGCGCGATTACACCTGCGGCTATCGAGCTTATCGCGGTGACTTGTTGCGCGCCGCATTCGAACGGTATCACGACGAGCTTGTCCGGGAGAGCGGTTTTGGGTGCATGGCGGAGATACTCTTGAAGCTCAAGCCGCTCGATCCAATCATTCAGGAAGTGCCTTTGATTCTTCGGTATGACTTGAAACCCAGCGCAAGCAAAATGGACGTCGGACGCACGATAAGGCAAACGCTCGCTCTTTTGAGCCGATACATTTTTCGGGGCCCTGAAGGCTTTGATTAGCATGACATCCAAGATACGCCTCGACATCGATTTCGGCTCCCCCGTTTTTCCGCTGCCGCACGAAGGACGCGGAAAATGACGAAACGGCCTCCTATGGAAACCACCGTTCCAAGCGCCGGCGCTTTTAGCGGAGACAACCTATGGCGGAAGCTGAGCTATGCTTTGATTCTTCTGGTTGGCCTGATAATGCTCTTCACGTTTCTTGATTATGGCGTCACTACGGACGAAGAACCTCAGAGAATGTACGGAGACAGTGTTTTGTCCTGGTATACGTCGTTCTTCCAGGATCGCGCCGCGGTGGATGGTGATTCATACCAGGTATTATTCGGTGGGTTCTTCGAAGTTCTCGGCCAGCTAGCCGCTCGAGTTTTGCCCTGGGGGCTCTATGAAAGCCGGCATCTCGTGAATGGTCTGTTCGGTCTTCTCGCCATCGCGGCGGCTTATAAAATAGCATCCTGCGTCGTCAATCCCATGGCCGGCTTCTTTTCCGCCTTTTTCCTGACGCTGACGCCAGCCTTCTACGGCCATTCCTTCAACAATTCGAAGGACATTCCTTTCGCTACAATGTACGCGATTTCTCTTTACTTCATCCTCACAAGCTATGGAAAGCTCCCGCGGCTCTCAAAGAGCTCATTAATAAAGACAGGAGCGAGCATAGGATTAACCGCGGCGGTGCGAGTCGGAGGTCTGGTGCTTTTCGGGTACATGGCGGCTTTCTGGTTTGGCTGGCTTCTCAGTCAATGGGGCGCCAAGGCGCTGGACAAAGCTGATGAGAGAAGAAAAAAGATTGTTTCGCTGGCGTTGTCATACGTTCTGATCGCGGTCATAGGCTGGGTAGCAATGCTGGCGTGGTGGCCCTGGGGGCAACTCAATCCGCTTGTTAATCCTTTCAAGGCTCTCGCGATGTTTGGGCGATACGATCTGGCCCTCGGCGTTCATTCACTGTTCAAAGGCCGATATATTCCAGCGGAGGATCTCCCTCGAAGCTATTTGCCGACGTGGTTTTCTATATCACTGCCCGAGTTCTATTTCATCGCGTTGGCCGCTGGTTGCATTTTTACCGGGCGGTTCATCCTTAGATTCAAAAAAGACGCCGTACATTATGAGAGACTAAGCAAGATGACGCTGCTTTGTATTGGCGCCCTGTTTCCGGTGATAACCGCGATACTGTTGCGCCCGCCGTTATACGAGACGATGCGGCATTTCTTGTTCGTGATTCCGCCGCTAGCCGTGCTGGCAGGCGTTTCCTTCGCGGGGTTGCTGAGGTCGAGGATTGATTGGCGTGTTAAGGCAGCCGCCTCCGTATTGATGACGATCGCGTCCGGTATGGTCGTGGTTGACATGATCCAGTTACACCCATATCAATACGTTTTTTATAATAGAGCCGTTGCCGGCGGGCTGAAGCGGGCGTCTCTAGAGTTCGATACCGAGTATTGGGGGGCGTCAAACAGGGAAGGGATCGAGTGGCTTGTCAAAAACTATCATCCACCGGGGGAGGAACCGATCGGACTCATGACCTGCGATGGATTGCCTTTTCAAATAGACTACTTTCTCAATAGATCCGACGAGACCAGGCAAAGATTCAGAGCAGTTGGAACGGAAGAAGAGGCGCATATCCTCCTGGCGTCGCTCCGCAGGCGCTGTCGCGAGACGCCGGGCAAGGTGCTGCACGTAGTTGAAAGACAAGGAGCGCCGTTACTTTACGTGATTGAGCTTCGCAGCCCGCGGTGAACGTGCGGGATGTAGCCAGTAAACGATGGAGCAAAACAGGCGAATACCTGGATCGCGGGAATGATTTGAAAAATCAGACGACGTTTGCCTTGTGGCGCAAGGTCTGGTCTACAAGCGACGGCCGTTGATGCGTCAACGATTGCGGCGTCTTGGTGTGAATCAGCCGGCCGTAGTGTTTTATGCCTCACTCGGTCTGAGATTCGCACTGAAAGAGCCCTGGCGTTTTCGCCATTGGCGGTGGCAGGCGTATACGCATGCGCGAAAATGAATGACCGGCTATGAGAAAGCGCAAGATAGCCACGATCATAGGAACGCGTCCGGAGGCCATCAAGATGGCGCCGGTTATCCGCGAATTGGGGCGGCCGGGCGCGCCCTTTGAACATGTTGTGGTGACTACCGCCCAGCATCGCGAGATGCTCGATCAGGTCCTCTCGGTGTTTGACATCAAGCCGGACGTCGACCTCGGACTTATGAAGCACGATCACGGGCTCGCGGATTTCGCCTCGCGTTCAATATCGGCGCTCTCGAACCTCTTATCCGAACTCAAACCCGACGCCATTCTGATACAGGGCGACACTACGACGGTGATGACCGCGGCCCTCTCCGGTTTCTACTTAGGGGTGCGCGTCGGCCACGTGGAAGCTGGTCTACGGTCCTTCGACAGACGGAATCCGTTTCCCGAAGAGATCAATCGCCGTATCACGACCTGCCTGGCGGATATGCATTTTGCTCCCACGCAACGGGCTCGCGATAACCTGTTGCAAGAGGGCGTCCTCGACGGAAACATCTATGTTACGGGCAACACCATCGTTGACGCGTTGATGTCGATCGACACGGAAGGCGGGTTTGACGACGCGTCGCTTTCCCGCGTCGACTTTGAACGAAAGCGAGTTATCCTGGTGACCGCTCATCGGAGGGAGAATCACGGCGCGCCCTTGCGCGCTTTATGCGGAGCGATCAAGACCCTCGCCGGGATGTTTGAAGACATAGAGATCATATATCCGGTTCACTTGAACGTTAACGTGAGCCGGTTGGCCCGGGCGGAACTGAGTGGAACCGCCCGCGTCCACCTTCTCGAACCGTTGTCGTATACCGACCTCTTGAGATTGATGGCTCGATGCCATAGTATACTGACCGACTCCGGGGGTATTCAGGAAGAGGCGCCGTCCTTCCATAAACCAGTCCTAGTGCTGCGCGAGGTAACCGAGAGACCGGAGTTGATCGAGACAGGTGGCGGCAAGGTGATCGGCGTCGAAGAAGGGCGAATAGTGGAAGAAGCGGCCCGGCTGCTTACGGATTCGTCGGAATATGAAAGGATGAGCGCGGCCCTTAATCCATTCGGCGACGGGCATGCCGCCCGGAGAATCGCCGGCATCCTTGCTCAACGGGTCTGAATGGGCTTGCCGCAACTCGCTGAGGCAGGCGGCGTCATATTGTGCGGAGCGAAACAATGGAGCCAAGGTGCGATTTCGCGTTTGGAAGTAGATTACGCGTATGAAGGAGTCACGCGCGGTTTGACGGTGTCCGTTTTAACGGAGACGCGTTCTCCATTCAGGTTCGTGATGTCTCGGGCCGCATGTACTCTTTCTTCAAGTCTGAGTTGGTCGAACTGAATAAGGACAAGGGCAAGTCTCCGATGCCGAGTTACCGCGACGTTCTCTCGAAGGAGAAGCTGGACGATCTCGTGGCGTTCCTGGCCTCGTTGAAAGGCGAGAGATGAGAGCGATAATACTTCTCCTGCTCGCCGCCCAATCAACCGCGGGGCAGGTCTCATATGAGAGAATCCGCCGCGCGGAGTCGGAGCCCGGAAACTGGCTGACGTATTCGGGAGGTTATCGAGGATATCGGCACTCATCGCTCGCGGAGATCAATACCGCGAATGTAAGACGTCTCAAAGCCGTCTGGGTTTATCAGCTTGGAGAGAAAAGTTGTTTAAGCGAGAAATAATCCAATCCCTCGACCTCCTTACTTGCGTATTCGAGCTTGATCACGAGATTACGGCGAAAATCTTGGTAAGAGGCGACCGAATAATCGCGATACCGATCGAGTACTTTCCACGAAGTAGAGACGAGGGGAAAAGATCGGCCTCCGGGACTGGTTTATTGCCGTGAGAACATTTTATCGATTTCGAAATAGACAATGGAAGAGCAAATGAACAAGCGACTAATGAGCGGGTGATGTACGGTAAGATTGATTGATTAGCGCAAGGGGATTCACACTGAAAGGAGTTCAATCGTGACAATCAGCCCGCTCTTGGCCAGATTCTCTCAATCGAATGTCAGTCGCTGGATTGAAGATGACGGCATATGGAGAAGACTGAGCTACGCCTTAATCATTATGGTCGGCCTCATCATGCTTGTCACATTCCGTGATTATGGCATTACAGGCGACGAGCCTTTCCACGTCACACATGGCAAGGCGGTCATCGCTTGGTATGCTTCGTTTTTCCAAGATCGGAGTGCGGCGGACATGGGCGTCTTCAATGACATGGTTTTCTACGGCCGGTTCTTCGAAGTTGTTGCGCTGCTGGCAGACAAGGTTCTCCCTTTTGGCTTCTATGAAAACCTACACGTGATCGCCTGTTTGTTTGGGCTAACGGGGATCGCGGCAGCTTACAAGCTAGGATCCCACCTCCTTAATCCCATGGCAGGTTTTTTCTCGGCCCTCTTCTTGACGCTGACGCCCATGCTTTATGGCCAATCGTTCAACAATCCTAAAGACCCCCCCCTTGCCACACTTTACGTTGTCTCTCTTTATCTTATCGTCGTGAGCTATGACCAAATGCCGCGTCTCCCTAAGAGGCTTTTGGCCAAGATTGGGTTGAGCATAGGACTCGCGTTGGGAGTGCGGCCTGGTGCAATGATCCTTTTCGGTTGCGCCGCTGTATGTTGGATCGCCTGGTATATTGCCCAACTGCGCCTTAAAGCTTTTAGTACGCTCAAAGAAGCAAGAAACACCGCCGCTGTGATACTCGGCTCATTTATTGTGGTCTTAACCATTGGCTGGGTAGTTATGCTCATCTGGCTGCCCTGGGCCCAGCTTAGCCCATTGAAAAACCCCTTCAGAATAATGGCATGGTTCGCAGGTAGTTGGGGAGGAGGAGGAGGGTTTGTATTCAAAGGTCAGGAGCTAACCGTTGGTGTGCCCTGGCACTATCTGCTGACATGGCTCTCGATACAACTCCCTGAGTTCTATCTGGTCTCACTGATCATAGGATGCCCGCTCGTTGGGGGCTTCATCTTGAAACATCAGAGAGATGGCGCGGATTCCAGGAAACCAATAAAACTGGCGATTCTTGGTCTTGGAATTCTTTTCCCCGTAACATCGGCAATAGTGCTGCATTCTCCCCTATACAATGCAATGCGCCATTTTTTATTCATCTTGCCGCCGCTGGCCGTTCTAGTGGGAGTTTCATTCTCAACCCTCCTGAGATCCAGGATTCACCGGGGCGTGAAGGTTGGGATCTCGGTATTGATAGCCATCAGCGCCGGCCTGACCGTCATCGATATGATCCAACTACACCCCTATCAATATATCTATTTTAACCGGCTCATTGCCGGCGGATTGAAGGGAGCGGACCGGAAGTTTGAGACCGAGTACTGGGGAACTTCATACAAGGAAGCCGCCCAATGGCTTATTGACAACTATCATCCGGATTGTCACGAAGTGATAAGAGTTAATGCTTGTGGGGCGGAGTTTCCGAGTGGATATTACTTCGACAAATCAATCGAGGCGAAAGACAGATTCATGCTGGTAGCAGGCGAGAGAGACGACGACGGCTGGTTGGTAGAAGGTCTCGAACCGCCACATGTGCTTTTGTCGACAACCCGCGAGACGTGTTATAGAACGGGCCAGGGCAAGGTGCTTCATATAGTTGAAAGACAAGGAGTGCCGCTACGATACATCATTGAGCTTCATCGCCCACGGTAATGGGTGCTGGTGAAGAGCCAATGAGTAGTGTGGGTGATCGTGTGCTGATGTCGAGCCGAGCGTTATCGCTGGCCTATGCTTTGACTGCCAGCCCGTCGAAGAGACGGAGATTGGGAGGATAAATGAAAGTACCTATGGCTGACGTGAACGCGAGACGCAGGAGAGACGCCTCTCGTTCTCTCCGACTGATCAAGGAGGCGATGCGTGGGCTGCTGACAACAAGCCTGAATCGCAAGAGTACGAATGTCATACGGTATGCAACGGACGGCTGGCCGCCTCCCGTTATTCGAGAACGATGGCCGTTTTCATGGCAGACAAAACTCTGGCTCGGCCCGCGGGCTCTGGTGGACGTTGTCGTATACCGACCTCTTGAGATTGATGGCTCGATGCCATAGTATACTGACCGACTCCGGGGGTATTCAGGAAGAGGCGCCGTCCTTCCATAAACCAGTCCTAGTGCTGCGCGAGGTAACCGAGAGACCGGAGTTGATCGAGACAGGTGGCGGCAAGGTGATCGGCGTCGAAGAAGGGCGAATAGTGGAAGAAGCGGCCCGGCTGCTTACGGATTCGTCGGAATATGAAAGGATGAGCGCGGCCCTTAATCCATTCGGCGACGGGCATGCCGCCCGGAGAATCGCCGGCATCCTTGCTCAACGGGTCTGAATGGGCTTGCCGCAACTCGCTGAGGCAGGCGGCGTCATATTGTGCGGAGCGAAACAATGGAGCCAAGGTGCGATTTCGCGTTTGGAAGTAGATTAAGCGTATGAAGGAGTCGCGCGCGGTTTGACGGTGATTCCGTGGCGCTGGCGGAGAAAGGAGTGCTGTGATCGTCCAAGAGTATTCACGGTATGTTCTTGTTGTCTCAGTAGCGTTGCTCTTTGCTCAATCGTCAGGAGCGCCAGCCGGCGGATCGGCGTCAGGGAAACGGCTCTTTCAGAATTACTGCGCGGCGTGTCATGGACCAAAAGGAGAAGGGGGCCGAGGGCCGACGCTGGCGCGGCCAAGATTGGACCGCGCGCCGACTAGAGAACTGTTGATCAAGGTCATCACGGATGGCGTTCCAGGTACGGAGATGCCTGGATGGGAACTCGAGCCGAATGAAGTTAGAGCGATCGCGACTTATGTTCGCGTGCTTGGCCAACGGCCGTTCGAACGGATCCCTGGAAACGCTCAGCGGGGCGGGCAGATTTACGTTGATGCGGGCTGTGTTCAGTGCCATTCCATCAAAGGACATGGTGGCGCTCTTGGCCCTGACCTCACGGAGATCGGTCTCAGTCGTAGCGCTTCCTACATTCGGCGAGCGATTACGAATCCGGAAGCCGATCTGCCGGAAGACTTTCTTCAGGTGAGATTGTTCACGATGGACGGCCGGCGCATTGAGGGCGTGCGTCTTAACGAAGACGCCTTCTCCATTCAGGTTCGTGACATATCGGGCCGCATGTACTCTTTCTTCAAGTCTGAGTTGGTCGAACTGAATAAGGACAAGGGCAAGTCTCCGATGTCGAGTTACCGCGACGTTCTTTCGAAGGAGAAGCTGGACGATCTCGTGGCGTACCTGGCTTCGTTGAGAGGCGAGAGATGAGAGCGATAATACTTCTCCTGCTCGCCGCCCAATCAACCGCGGGGCAGGTCTCATATGAGAGAATCCGCCGCGCCGAGTCGGAGCCCGGAAACTGGCTGACGTATTCGGGAGGCTATCGAGGAAATCGGCACTCATCGCTGGCGCAGATCAATACCGCGAATGTAAGACGTCTCAAAGCCGTCTGGGCTTATCAGCTTGGAGAGAAGAGTCAATTCGAAACTTCGCCGATCGTACTCGATGGAGTTCTTTACATCACGGAGAATCCTTATACCGTGTCGGCGTTGGACGGGCGCACGGGAAGACGGTTGTGGAGATACGCCCGCACCCTTGCAGCCGGGGCTCACGGATGTTGCGGTCCGGTCAATCGCGGCCTCGCGATTCTGGATGATTCACTGTTTCTCGGCACGTTCGATGCGCACCTGGTGTCGCTAGACATGAATACAGGGAAGATGCGTTGGGACGTCGTGGTCGCGGATTACAAACAGGGATATACAATCACCGTAGCGCCGCTGGCGGTCAGGGACAAAGTGATCGTCGGAATATCGGGCGGGGATTTGGGTGTTCGTGGCTTTCTGGATGCGTACGATGCGAAGACCGGGCGAAGAGCATGGCGGTTTTGGACCGTGCCGGGACCGGGCGAGCCCGGCCACGATACATGGCAAGGTGATAGTTGGAAGATCGGCGGCGCGCCTACGTGGGTCACGGGTTCGTATGATCCCGAGTTGAATCTGATCTACTGGGGCACGGGCAACCCGTCTCCGGATTGGAATGGAGACGGCCGCCAAGGCGACAATCTCTATTCCGATTCCCTGCTGGCTATTGACAGCGATACCGGAAAACTTCGGTGGCATTTTCAGTTCACTCCTCATGATCTCCACGACTGGGACGCGAACCAGGTCCCGGTGTTGATAGACGGAGTAGTTGAAGGGCGGGCAAGGAAGCTGGTCGTTCAGGCGAATCGCAACGGTTTTTACTACGTGTTGAACCGTGAAACCGGAGAGTTTTTGAGCGGATCGCCCTTTGTAAAACAAACCTGGGCGAAGGGGTTGGATTCGAGAGGCCGGCCTATTCGCATACCCGGCACGGACCCAACGCCGGTAGGCGCGGAAGTCTATCCGGGCTGGGCCGGCGCCACCAACTGGTTCAGCCCATCCTACAGCCCGGCGACCAGGCTCTTCTATGTTGTGGCGGCTGAAGACTACGGAGAGATTTTCTACAAGGTTAAGACAAAACACATTCCAGGTCATATGTACGAAGGCGGGTACACCCGCGAAACGCCGGGTGTTGAAGCGTATGGAGCAGTGAAGGCGTTGGAGCCGGAAACAGGAAAACTCCGATGGGAATTCAGGCTGCATCGCGGTTCGTTCAGCGGGCTACTCTCCACGGCGGGCGGGTTGGTTTTCGGAGGCGACGGGGAAACGAACTTCTTTGCACTGGACGCGGAATCGGGCAAACCGCTGTGGCATTTTCAAACGGGCGGTAACATCTACGCCAACCCCGTGAGCTTCCTGGTCGATGGAAAGCAGCTTGTGGCCGTTGCTTCCGGCGGCGTCCTTTTTGCGTTTGCCTGCCCCGGCAATGATTGAGAGGGAATGCGAGAAACACCGATGAGGACGGCTCGCGAGCAGTCATCGAGCCGATAGCGAGCAGTTATCGAGAGCCGGCGCAGCGGGCGCCGATCTCCAGTTCGAGTTCATCGTTCCGCGGAGTGTTTAGGAGGAGATGGCTTTGAGATACCTGACGCCGCTCATCGCCGTGGTTTGGTTGTGTTGCGGCGCTCACGTGGCTGTGGGGTCATGGCAGGTAGATGGATCTTCAGGGTTTCGCGCACCTCCGAAGCAGACGGTCATAAAGAACAGCAGGCCGGTTTATTCGCTGGCTGTGTCGCCCGATGGGAAGATGCTCGTAGCCCACCTTCGCGGGATTAAGACAAAGACTCGCCGCGGGTCAACGTACCTGGGCGGGAGCGTGAAGGTATGGTCACTGCCTCACCCGCGGCTCGTGAAAACCCTCGGCTCTTCGAGTATGCAGCCATCGGAGAAGTCTCGAGTCCTCCTGATGTACTATTCATCGGCTTTTGCCATTACACCCGATAGCAAGATGATCGTACTGGGCGGAGGGCCGGAGAGCACCGGCCTCGAGCGAAGATGGAAAATACCGGTGCTGTCACTTCCGGGCGGCGAGTTCGTGAAGGCATTGGAAAGAGGCGCGGTCGCCTCGGATGAGACATTGAGTGCGCTGGCCATAACCCCTAACGGCGAACTCGTCGCCGGCGGATTCTCGGATAACGCGATTGAACTATGGTCGCTGACAAGTGGCCAACATCTGGCGACGTTGAACGGACACTCGAGCGCGGTTGAGGCGTTGATTATCAGCGCGGATGGAAGAGTGCTGGTCTCGGCCTCTAATGACAAGACGATTAAGTTATGGTCGTTGCCGGACGGCCGTCTCATTACTACCTTGGTAGGACACACCGACGGAGTGAACGCGCTGGCCTTGAGGGTCGATGGCAAGATTCTCGCGTCAGGCTCCGATGACAAAACCATAAATCTATGGGAATTGCCTGAGGGAAGAATCGCGGCCACCTTAAGAGGGCACACCGAGGAACTCAGTTGCATGGCGATATCTCCCGACGGTTTGCTGTTGGCTTCCGGAGCTTATGACAAAACGGTGAAGCTGTGGTCGCTTCCCGAGGGCAGGTTGTTGGCGACTCTGCGAGGCCATACCGATATGGTCAATGCATTGACCATAACGCCCGATGGAAAGTTTCTGATATCCGGAGGTCAAGAGGGCGCAATCATATTGTGGGCTTTGAAGTAAAACATATGAGCGCGGCGGCCAGGATTGGTTCGAACCAGAGCTACCGAGGTTGTAGTGGATTATCGAAGATGGTAACGGGCAACTGATAGCGAGTGGTGGCCTGATTGTTGGCGATAATTCAAAGGCTCCTTACTGGGTTGTGTGGATGGAGTGGTCGGCGTGCGCGCCAGGCGGGCTTGTTGGCGCTTCCCCAGTATTAACGGATTCGCCGAATGAAAAGAGCGATCTCAATATCCGGCTATGTTCCAGTGCGTCTCCTGGCGGGAGTGCTTGTGTGTCTTCCGGCGGCGTACTTTGTACTGGCTTACGGCTACCTGGCATGGTGGCGCGGGAGTCCCTTTCTGTGGAACACCGTGATTCATGAGAACGGCCGGTTGACGCTTGTGGGAAGCCTTTTCTACTTCGATCACTTCCTCGGGTGTGCGCCGATGGTCGTGGTGTTCGCCCTGTGTACGGCGGGCGGCTTCGCCGGCGCGGGCCACCTTCCCGTAATCACGGATCTCAGGCGCGCTGCGTTGCTGGCGCGCATCCTGCTCGGATTGTCCGCCGTCATGGTTATCGCTGCGTTAGCGGCGTCAGTGGCATGTGTAGGCTTGGACCGCACGATGGACTACGCCCTTCAAAGGATTGAACGTGACGACGTGATGTCGCCTGGCGGGAACTGGAATCAACTGCAACTGAGCAACGTTCCAATCGCTCTTGGCGCGATCGGGTTCAGCGGCTCTTTTGCCGCATTTGGCTATGGACGAAACGGCGTTGGAAAAGTCAATAGGACCAGGGGTGGAGTAATATGCATCGGCATTGCGATCGCGCTGATGGGCGCGTTGACGGGCTTCACCTTCCCCGGATTGCGCGCCTTCCTCAATCCTCGATGGATTGCTCACAGCGTTCGCGAAATGGCGACTTATCCTCTTACCGGCGTCCCCATCGCTTTGGCCGGCGTGTTGTTGGCGGAACAACGTCTTTCAGGAGTTCGCGCCTGGACGATCAAGCCTCGCGCGTTGTCTCTGAGTCTGATCGGCGCCGGTGTTTTGATATTGCTGGGACAGCTTGTCTATCTCATGAACGCCGATGTGTTGGCAATGGCCCAGAGGCCGGCATTCGCCGGAGGAAAGAGCTTATCAGTCGCCTATCTGCTTTTCTCGCACGTCTTCGAACACTTTCTTGATTTCGTTCTCATTGGCCCGCTGACGGGCGGCGTTTACGCGCTTGTGCGCGGGTTGGAAGGCGGCGGACGTAACAACGCGGCATGAAGGAGTTGAGATAATGATAGCCACGGAACTGCCGGTGTCGGTTGTAATACCTGCTTATGACGAAGAAGCTGGTGTCGGTCAACAGGTCGAGGCCGTGCGCCGCGTCTTGCAATCGCATGGCATTACCCACGAAATCATCGTCGTTGACGACGGCTCGCAAGACCACACGGCTGAAGAGGCGGCCAGGGCGCAGGCGCGCGTGTTGCGCCACGTCAAGAACCGAGGTTATGGGGCTTCCCTCAAGACTGGGATCATGGCCGCGAGATACGAAGCCATCGCGATTACCGACGCCGACGGCACTTATCCGGCGGACCAGATTCCCGGCCTGCTGGCTAAACTTGAAACAGCCGACATGGTGGTTGGAGCGCGCACTGGCGAGAAGGTAGAAATACCGTGGGTTCGGAAGCCGGGCAAGCTGGTGCTGGGCTGGTTGGCTAATCGCATTGCGGGTCAATCGATCCCCGATCTCAATTCGGGTTTGCGGGTGTTTTGGCGCGACTGCGCCCTACAGTATTTTTCAGTGCTCTCCAACAAATTCTCGTTCACGTCAACGATTACTCTGGCGCTGCTGGCGGACGACTATCAAGTCGTTTATCACCCGATAAACTATTACCAGCGGATAGGCAAGTCGAAGATCGTTCCTCGGCACTTCCTGGAGTTTACGATCCTCGTAATCCGCATGGCCATGCTCTTTCAACCTTTGAAGGTCTTTGTTCCGTTGGTGCTCACGTTCGGTTCGATTGGAATGGTGAAGGCCGGCTTCGACATTACGACCGCGGTTCTCCGGCACGAGGGACTCAATTGGGCAGTGCTTTCCGACACTATGTTATCGACCTCGGCCCTGCTTTTGCTGTTGGGCAGCTTGCAGTTGCTGCTCATTGGCATGGTGGCCGATGGCGTGCTAAGACGCATTACAGGGCATAGCCAGCCGAGGGTGCTCTCGCATGGAATCGTGGCGTCGGAGATCGCGGTTGACCAGCAGGAGAAGTATTCGGAGCTGACGCTTAACAGGTAACGTTGTGAGCTTACTCTTGGGTGAAAGCGAAGAGTTCACTAAGAACCGCGAGTCAACGGTAAAGAGAAGCTCGATCGGTAACCTCTATCCGCTAAAGTTGTGACGTCAACGACCAGGAAGAGAACGGATTTGCCGGTTCGCCGACGCGCTCTTACCCGTGGAACCAAGAGAATGAGAGAGGATCGACTATGGTCAGAAGAATTCCACCGGAGGCTTATGGCAGAGATTACTTCCTGAACCCTTGCCTTGACGGATACCAGGAGTACCTGGAAGGGACACTGAGCGCCGTAAAGGCCAAGCGCCTCGATATGCTGTCGCTACAGGAAGGGACGTCGGTTCTGGAAGTAGGCTATGGTCGCGGAGAGCTCCTTTTGCACTGTGCTCTAAAAGGCGCGACTGTCGCGGGCGTGGATTATTCGCCTGAGGCTTACGCCATAGCGCTGGACACGCTGCGCGGTTTCCCTGACGCCGACGTTCGATTGGCTGATTGCAGAAGGCTGCCGTTTGACGCGTCGTCATTTGATCGGGTGTTTTCCGGGGATGTCATCGAACATCTGTGTTTTGAAGATGCAATCGAAATGCTCAAGGAAATGTACAGAGTCACCAGGCCGGGTGGATTCATGTTGGTCCACACTTCGCCTAACACGGTGTTCACGAAATGTGTGTACCCGATCGCTAAGCACATTCTTCGGCGAATAGACCATGCTAGCGTTGAAGCCATCGAAGAGCAGTTGCAAGTAATGAACCGCGTCCATATTGACGAGTACAATCTAATAACCTTGCGCCGATCCGCTGCTGCCGCGGGCTTACGTCAGGCTTCAGTCTGGATCGACAAAGACTTGATGAGATCGGGCGAGCAACGGCACACGAGAGCGTTTGCAAAGAATCGTCTCGTACGGCTAGCCAACGCGTTGGGGAAATACGCAGCGGTGCGATTCATCCTTGGGAATGACCTTTACCTGAAGTGCCTAAAATGATCTCGGTTGGATACGAATCTTGTTTGTACGGAGTGACCCATTTGCCTATGCGCCGTCTTCAAACCGCTACCCAATGCCTGCATTGTCTTGAGTCCTGCTCCATGGCCGGCAGGGTCATCGACGCGCTGTTAGATGGCTCGAACTCAAACACTGAGAATGGATTGTTAAATCGATGAGGTCAGGTTTGAAGGGAGTCCAGTCATGGCGATAAAGCCGTCCTCGAGCAGATTTTCTGCTTTCAACGCCAGTCGTTGGTTTGAAGA
>JAHFUG010000510.1:0-3454 GCA_023265195.1 Blastocatellia bacterium
ACTCTAACTTTGACACACGCCCGCGGCCTTCTTCGTCTATTGTGCTCTAATGGACTGATTGTATCCGGCAACGTAGCGCCGCAGAATAAGACATCGCCTTCTTAGAGTCAAGAACTTTCTCAACCGCCACAAAGATCACTTCACACTTTTTCATTTTTTTACTGCGCAGGACAATTTGCGGCTTCTTACACCGGTGATCGCAAGTGAGCAATCTCGCTTGGACACGCCTGGGTCTTGATCACGAAAGACACCATCAATCCACAATCCGCAATCCACAATCCGCAATCCGCAATCCGCAATCATCAATCCGCAATCCGCAATCCCGATCTTCAACCATCCTCACTTTCCCTCCCCGCCCTTCAGCAGCTCAGGAACCCGCTTAACATCCTGCGACCGGTCGAGTCTCGTGACCAACAGGCCGTCGGCAGTATCCACTACGGCAAGTCCTTCCACTCCCACAAGAGCTACATGCCGTTCAGTCGTTGAATACACAAGATTGCCTTTAGCGTCCGAGGTGACCGCGCGCCCAAGCAAAACGTTGCCTGCCGGGTCGGCTCCCACGCGATGAAGATCGTACAGAGCTTGCCAGCTTCCAACGTCGCTCCAACCAAAATCACCCTTCAGCGCATAGATCGGAACGTCCGTCTTTTCCATCACGGCGTAGTCGATCGAGATGGATTCAAGCCGTCCATAGACTCCGGAAACAACGTCGCCATAGCTCGTTGTTCCTATTGCGCGGCTGATCTCGTTCAACCCGGCATGCAGCCGCGGCGCAAACAATTGAATCTCGCCTAGAATGGTCTCCGCCGTGAAGATAAAGACGCCGCTGTTCCAGAGATGGCGCCCGCCGGTTACATATTGAATTGCAGTCTCTAAATCCGGCTTCTCGACGAACTTCTTAACCGCAAAGAACTCTTCGTCATTCACGACGCCGGCGGGATCGCCGGCCTCGACGTAACCGAATCCTGTTTCCGGCCGATCGGGTGACACACCCAGCGTCACGATTGCCCCCGACCTGGCGATATCAACCCCAGCGGCTAGTTTGCGCCGGAAACTTTCTGCATCGGCTACGAAGTGGTCGGCGGGGAGCGCCACGATAGGCTCGCGCGCATCGACGCGAGAGATATGCGTTGCGGCCAGACCAATGCAAGCGGCGGTATTACGGCCAATTGGCTCTAGCAAGATGGTGGCCGCGCTGTCTTTCAGGCTTTCGGCGGTAAGAAGCTGGTGAGACTCATTCACAACTAAAAAGATGCGATTGCCGGGCGCGAGGGGACGGATGCGGTCAAGCGTTTCTTCGAGGAGACTGCGCCCGCCGAAGATTTTCAGGAATTGTTTTGGCAGCTTCCGGCTGCTTGCCGGCCAGAATCGAGTACCGGCGCCGCCCGCCATTATTACCGCAAACACTTCGCCTCCCTGGCGGCGTTCGGAATCAAGAAGCCCTTCCGAAGTCATCTTGCAACCGGACGATGTCGTCTTCGCCCAGGTAGGCGCCGCGTTGAACCTCGATGAAAACCAGGTTTTGATCGCCTCGATTCGCGACTCGATGGGCCGCTCCCAATGGAATATCGATCGCCTCTCCGGCGAGTACGACTGTCTCGGAGCCATCCAACGTAACCAGGGCTTCGCCTTGCACGATCACCCAGTGTTCGGATCGCTGGGCGTGCTTCTGATAGCTCAATCGCTTGCCGGGCAGCACCTCGATGCGCTTGACCTTGTACCCGCCGCCCTCATCCAAAACGGCGAAGCATCCCCAGGGACGCTGGTCGAATCCGTCTGGCGAGGCGTTGTTCAAGGTTTCGGCGGTTGGCATGTTTATTGAAAGTCGGCGGGCACGCATACAACCGGTATGCGCGCCGCTCGAAGGACCTTCTCGGCAGTCGAGCCGAAAAGGAGATCTTCAAGACTGCCTTGTTCGCGGCCGTGAGTGCCCATCACGATCATCTGGAAGTCGAGGTCGGCCGCTACTCTTAGAATCTCGGCGAAGGGTTTACCCACGACAATCATGGTTTCCAGCTTGGGTTCGGACTCAGCCAGTTGCCGAACGACTTCGCCTAACATCGATTCGGCTCTATTGCGAAGTCTTGTTGTTGCGGCTTCCGCTTCGCAGAATCCCTCTGCGCTCAGGCGTTCAATGAAATCCACATCGATCACATGAAGCAGGTAGACATCGCCGTCTTTATCTACCAGCGACCTAGCGAATTCCACCGCCCGCAGCGACGTGGGCGAGAAATCCACCGGCACTAGAATGTCTTTGATCTCCATATCGTCCGCCCCCAGGAGAATAACTCGATCAACCAAGAGGGCTTCAATCTTATCAAGCATGCGGCTCTAAATCTATTACACTTTTGATCGGTTGATCCGTGTGCTGGCTGGGCTGATCGATAGCCCATCAATATCGGATGTGAAAAATGGCGATGTGAGAACGATCGTGCGCAGGTCTTTGTTCTGTCCTCGAGTTCGCGCGCCGTTGTATCATCCTGGGCCTGGCGTTCGTACGAGACTCGCACCGTGGATTATGTATGAGGGTATTCGCGATCGGGGACATGCATCTGGCCGGAGGAACCGGCAAGACAATGGATCGCTTCGGCAATCACTGGATAGGCCACGACCGGAGAATCTTCGACGCGTGGGACGCAATCGGAGCGGACGATGACTTGCTTATCGTAGCCGGCGATACTTCGTGGGCGATGCGCCTCGAGGACGCGTTGCCGGATCTGGCCCGAGTCGGCGCGATGAAGGGCCGAAAGGTGATTCTCAAGGGAAACCACGACTATTGGTGGCAATCGGAGTCGAAACTGAAAGAGGCGCTTGACCCTTCCATCGAGCCGCTGCACGCTCGCTCGGTTATCGTGAACCGCGTGGCGGTCGCCGGAACGCGAGGGTGGGTTTGTCCCGGCGACTCTTTTTTCGATGATCGAGATCGAAAGATTTACGACCGGGAGGTCGGCCGGCTTAGGCGCGCCCTGGAACCGCTGGCCGGCAGGCGAGACGATTACGATACGTTGATCGTCGCGCTACACTATCCGCCCGTGAACGGCCGCCTTGAACCTAGCGGCTTCACCGATTTGATCGATGAATCTCGCGCGGACGTTTGCGTATACGGGCATCTGCACGGCGATGACATCACCCGAGCGCTCACCGGGGAGCGTGAGCATACGCGCTACTATCTTGTTAGCGCGGACGCCGTCGACTTCTCGCCAGCTCTGGTTCTGGCGGCTTAAGAGCAGGGCGAGATCGAATCTGGACAGAAGCGTTGACACAAAATCCACTTGTCTTGTGAGATACCTCCCAAGGCCCCCAATTTGGCCAGTAGCGTCAATACAACATTGTCGATTGGGGGGCTCTGGGGCAGCAAGGCCGCCCGGCGGCGCCGCCGTTGACACAACCGCGCCGCATTTTGGCTGCCCCTTGGAAAAAATGCAGAACCTCATCATGTCTGATCACACTCCAA
>JAHFUG010000510.1:3554-5123 GCA_023265195.1 Blastocatellia bacterium
CGTCTTCCAGTTTACTCTACACGCAGTGATCGTCCTCGCCGCGAAATCACGGCGAGTTCAATTAGGCGCAGGGAAGAAATCCAGAAGACCGGAACCATATGGAGGTGTATGCCCGATAACATTGGAGTCGCCAGAACAGAACTGGCAAAGGCGGAGTCAATCGTCAGAGAATCGGAATCGCAGCTAAAGGAGATAAGCAGGACTCTTGAAGAGCGCTGGACGGAACGTAAGGAACTCGACGTCCTGATGAAGACGGCCGCCTCCAATGGACGGATGAGCAATCTCCTCGAGATGCAAGCGCGGGCTGTTACACTAGACCGGTCAATCAAAGACCTCGGACGGACAGGCGCTCAGTGCCTCAAGCGAATTCACGCCGCAAAGCACTATGTGGCGACCGTGAACGACCGCCTCGATCACCTAAAACGTGAAGCCGAAAAACTCAATGCGAGAATTACTAATCGAACCCAATCGCTGAGCGCTCCTCTAAAGCTGAGCCGAGTCAAGATGCAGATAGACGCCATCGGAGGAAAGAAGTAGGCCGCGATCCGATCAACACGACGGGCTCTACCAGCTTGGCTTCGCTGAAGCATCGTGAAACTGGCGCACGCGGCGCCGGTCATGCCGCTCGAGGTTTTACCGCGCCGCTGTCCGCCAGTGATTGTTCGACGGCCATGCCGCCGTCGGAACCAGTTCGGACGTCCGAGGCTCTTTCTACACCGGCTCGGTGCGGCTACGCTCAACGACACGCCCGGCTATACCTTCAAACTCATGGTAACGGACGTCAAGGACGCAGGTGCGGGAGATCATTTTGGTCTCGAGGTGTATGACCGGGACCTGGAGGCGTCTCGGTTCCAGACCTCGAGTTCGGCAGGGTAGTAACAGGCAGCGGAAACATCGTGGTTCCGCACTAATCTTTCCTTGCCGGTATGAGGTATGCTCTTGGGGCGATCCGTCGGGGGTCGCCCCATTCTTGATCGGCCTACCCGGCCGCTACCGCTCCGGTTGCCGAGGTTGCTGACCCAAGGAGTGCGCGCTTCGTGGAGGGGTATTATGATGAGACTTTTGTCCCTCTTGATTCTTCTAGCCATCGCATGCTCTCACGACTCGAGCGCCAAGCGTTCGGCTAAGCTCGGCGAAGAGTTCGACCTTCGAATTGGAGAAACAGCCGCCATAACGGGCGAACACTTGTCCGTAGGTTTCTCCTCGGTGACCGAAGACTCCCGCTGTCCTCAAGGCGTGGATTGCATCTGGGCAGGCAATGCAATCGTCCGCGCCAGCGTTTCAGAAGCGAGTGGCCAGCGGGAAACCGTTGATCTCAACACCGAATTGGAGCCAAAAGAAAAACGGCATGGAGGATACAGGTTGCGTCTGATCAGGCTGCGGCCCTATCCAACAAAGGACGGCGTCATTAGAAAACAGGATTATGTAGCCACATTCGCCGTGTTTAAGGACTCCTAAGCGGAGTGCGGAGGGCGGAGTTCGGAGGGCGGAGTTCGGAGTTCGGAGTTCGGAGTGCGGAGTTCGGAGTGCGGAGTTCGGAGTTCGGAGTTCGGAGTTCGGAGGGCGGAG
>JAHFUG010000511.1 GCA_023265195.1 Blastocatellia bacterium
GCATTGAACGCCAGGAGCAACACTCGCGGAATAGTGAGCCGCTCGAATAGCTCGTAGATTTCCAGCGGTACAAAAGACGCTGTAGCAATAACCGTGAAGTACTCCGCCCACCGTTTCTCGTGCATCAGCCCAACGCCTTCGATCCCGAGCAGAGCGGCATAGAAGAAGGAGCCTGCGCTGATCTGTTCGAGCCTGTGATCGTTGACGGCCGCAAGCTTGACGAGCAGCTTGTGAATGAATCGATTGTCCGGGTCGATCCTGAAGGCGCCAACCCAGTGCGCCGCCGTTGCGGCGACGTCATCGTGAATGAGCTTGAGAGCCTCGATCGCCACGATCACCAGCAAGGCGGCTTTCAAAAGTTTGAAGACGGCTATCCACCAGAGTCCTCGATCATGCTTTCTGTGGGAAATGGCGGCATTGACTGCCCCATCCGGTTCTGGTGCGACTCGGAGGGCGCCCGGATCTCTTCTGTTGTCCTTTAGATCTGCGCTATCTAAATTCACGGTTCGTTAAGATAGGGCCTCATTTCCAAGGCCAATATTCATACAGCGCCGGCAGTTTAACACCTCTGACTCCGAGCGCCAACGGCAACCCTTGCGACTGCCCTGAGCCTCTACTGGCTAATTCTTTGGATCATGGTCAGATGGCCGTCCTTAGGTCCAATCCATCTTCCGTTCTCGCTTCGAACCAGCAGGTAAACATCGCAACAGGTGAGTGCGCGTACTGCACGTACTGCAATTGACCGTTGGCGCACGATTCCACTTCTGATAGGATTCACCTCCGTAGCTAACTCAGATGAGTTTGATGAAGTAGAAAACACAGATGATCGAATACGATTTCGACGTGCCGTTCATTTCTAACCTTGCCCTACGAGAGAAACAGATTCAACAAAATTACCGTCCGATCATAGCTGTGCATAAGTGGTTTGCACGCAGGCCGGGCACACTGTTCCGCGGGTTGCTCCTCTCCGAATTCACTTCCGGACCACTCGCTGACGAATTCTACCGTTCCCAGAACCTCAAAGGTAAGCGGGTCGCGGACCCTTTCATGGGAGGAGGAACACCACTCCTTGAGGCCAACCGAACTGGGTGCGCAATCATCGGGTTTGACATCAATCCGATGGCATGGTGGATCGTTCGCGAGCAGCTTGAGCATCTGGAGCTAACCTCTTATCGCCGCGCGGCAGCCGATCTCCGCGCGTCGATCGAGCGCGAGATCGGACATCTCTATAGGACCCGCTGCGTAGTGGATGGTCAGTCCGATGCGCCGGTGAAGTATTTCCTATGGGTCAAGGTGCTGAACTGTGATGGCTGCGGCCGCCAGTTCGATTTATTCCCCGGCTATCTCCTCTCCGAGAACGTCCGTCATCCGAAGAATGTCATAATCTGCGCGGCCTGCGGAGATCTCAACGAAATCGATGATCGGAAACGGCCTGGCGGTTGCGCTATATGCCGTTCAGAGTTGCACATCAAGGGCGTGGTTTCGCGAGGGAAATGTGTGTGTCCCGGCTGCGGCAAGGCGCACAGCGTCCCTGGAACCAGAACAAAACCCTATGCTCATCGGCTTTTCGCAATCGAATACGTGAATCCCCAGTGTACAAAGCCTCATCAAGGCCGCTTCTTCAAGAAGCCGGATCAAAGCGACCTCGAAAGGGTTGAAGAGGCGGAAACGCGCTTCGGCGCTCTCCTGCCGAAGTTTATCCCGGACGACGCCATACCAGATGGAGATGAGACCAATAGGCTGCATCGATGGGGGTATGAGCGTTATCGGGAGATGTTCAATGAACGGCAACTCCTTGGATTGGAGCTAAGCTGTCGCGAGATCTCTTCCAGGCAAGACGGCCGCATCCGCGCCGCACTCGCCACGAATCTATCCGACCTGTTACGCTACCAGAATCTGCTCTGTCGCTACGACACCATGGCGCTAAAGTCCCTCGACATTTTTTCAGTACACGGTTTTCCAGTCGGCCTTGTACAGGTGGAGTCGAATATGCTCGGGGTGATGAACCCTAGAACCCGGCAGCCGGTCGGAAGCGGAGGCTGGCTGAACATTATTGAGAAGTATGGGAAGGCGAAGGAGTACTGCACAAGACCGTTCGAAATTCGGCATGAAGGCGGACGCAAAGCTACGGTTCCAATTCCTGATGAGTGGATAGGAAATCTAGCCAACGGACGCGGGACGGGCCAGGACCGGGAGGTAAGGATTGAATGCCGCGATTCCGCCTTTGGCCGGCTAGGCAAGAAAACGCTGGACGCCGTTTTTACGGATCCCCCCTACTACGGAAATGTTCAGTACGCCGAGCTAATGGACTTCTGTTATGTATGGCTCAGGCGCCTTGTTCCAGAGTATGGACCCTTCGCTTCGGCGAGTACACGATGCGGAGGAGAACTGACGGGAAACGACACGGCCGGGCGTGGAATCACCCACTTCACCGAAGGCCTCAGCCGAGTCTTCCAGCAAATGGCTGAAGCCCTTAAGGACGGCGGGCCATTGGCGTTTACATTTCATCACAACGATATCGAGGCGTACTTTCCGGTCGCCGTTGCGGTCCTCGACGCCGCCTTAGTCTGCTCCGCCTCATTGCCGTGTCCAGCGGAAATGGGAGCATCGATTCATATCAACGGGACCGGTTCTTCGATCATCGACACTGTTTTTGTGTGCCGAAGTTCCGGGCGCACACGAAGGAAGTGGCTCGCGGCAAACACGGATCAAGTTGTGAACCTGATCCTGGAAGACCTGGCGCATCTTAGGGCGGGGGGCGTCAAACCAACCGAGGGTGACGCCCGTTGCATCGCGCACGGCCATCTAACGCGCTTAGCCGTCTGGGGACTAAGGTCCGCGTGGAATCGCGCCTTACCTGTTGCGGATAAACTTGGTTCTGTAAGAATCTGGATCGATCGATTCGGCGGGACGGCTTCGGTATTGGCAGGCGTACGGGACCGCTCCAACCTTGCCCCTCTTCAGCGTGCCGTGGCCGTGAACGAATCCGCGCTGTCCTACGGAAAGGAATCCGATGACGTTTCCTTTTGAAGTTGAGCCCGAGGACATCGTGGCGTCACCGGATATGTTTGTTGACACCGTTTTCTCGTGTCTCGAATCAGAATTCATGGTTATGCCCCGAGGCGGGGGGCGTTACGTTCGCGACCTTCGAAGGGGGGTACGAAGCACTCAAGCAGGCGACCAGAGGCTTCCAGGATCTAGATCATAATGCGATCTTCCAAGCGATCATACAGGCTCCCATCATATTCACTGTCCTGAGAGCAATGCTGGGCTTTACTCCTCCGGAATGGGCGTATGTGACAACTCAAGAAAGCCACACCCACGTCTCACAAGGGTTTATCCGAGCGCTCGACAGGAAGATTCGCTCGCACCCACTCACGCCTCTTCGCTTAGGTGCGGAGAGTTCAACGCGAGTTAGAAAACTGGTGACGACAGCTTGCCGCCTCCTAGTTGAAGGCTCTCGGGACCTGGGCCAGGATATGTTGCATAGGTTGGACAAGGCGGATACGAAGTTCGGCCTAATTGGCGTACGGAATATGGCCCAGATAGGCGCTCCTTATGCAATGCTGCTCTATGAGCGTTTCCTCGGTCGGCCATTCGCGGGACATCGTGACTCCGTCAGCGAGATAATCGGGGACGCGCTCGAATCCGCAATAGAGGAGGTACTCTCTCGCGCGGGCGTAAGCGCTCGCAAAACCAGGCGGGCCGAGCGGATTCCCGGCTTCGACCAGGCGCCAGACTTCATCATTCCCAGCGAATTCAATCCTCAAGTCGTCATTGAAGCGAAAATAACGGAAGATGACGGAACCGCCCGCGATAAGGTAACTCGCGTCCAACACCTGCACGAACTCAGTCGCGCAGCCATAACGGCCGGGAAGCCTGGATTCCAAGTGATCGCCTGCATAGGTGGTAGAGGGTTCGGCGTCAGGCGCGAGGACATGAAGAAGATGCTCATTGCCACTGGAGGCAAAGTGTTCACGATGAAAAACATGGAACGCCTTGTAGACTGCACCAGGTTGCGCGAGTTTCGGACCAAATGAGATGGCTATATCTTCAGTTATTGCGATAGCGCTTTTCAGGATAGATGCGCAAGCG
This sequence comes from Blastocatellia bacterium, assembly GCA_023265195.1. GTDB lineage: Bacteria > Acidobacteriota > Blastocatellia > UBA7656 > UBA7656 > QHVH01. The sequence goes on from JAHFUG010000511.1 coordinate 4,096, forward strand.
TCTTACACTATCCCCGAGTCTTCCTGGCCAGTCACTGTTCAAAAAACTGCGTTGTGTGATCCGTCACGCTACGCGGCTGAACCGTTTCCGACGTATTCGCTCGACGAATATCAAAAGCGCTGATGGGCGGCTGTTCTGGTGCTAGTAAAGCAGCTTGGGCTGGCGCATGAACAGGCGGCTTATATGGGCGCCTGTACCGGCCAATCGTAGTGGCGTCATCTCCGAAGAGTCTCGAATAGACTTGTAAACAAAGGCCTACAAAAAAAAATGTTGCTGGAACCAACAAGGGCGATGAGTTGTCTACTGTAAAGCACAAGCCAAAGAATGGAGGCAGCAGGGCAAGCCCGGTAAACATCAACTTGGCTCCAAGCCGTACTCCTTTTTGACGCGCCGATGACTGATCCGCTATGGCTTTGCCAGCCGAGGGAGCAGCGAAGCCATCGTTTGCAACGATTTCCGCGACGAGGCCCAGCCGCATGCCGCAACGAGAACAGAACCTAATGTCATTGACGAATTGTTGGCTGCATCTTGGACAGTACATATGTGCCCCCAATCCTGAATCCTGAATCCTTTATCCTGAATCCTTTATCCTGAATCCTTTATCCTGAATCCTTTATCCTGAATCCTGAATCCTGAATCCTGAATCCTGAATCCTACTCGCCGTAAACCTCTGTCAGCTTGCGCAGGTGATAGCCCATCGCGGCGAGTCTCAAAGACTCGGCGATTTTCTCTCGATGCTCAATGATAGTCCGGCTCATGAAGCGCCAGAATTCCTTTCGCTCGCGATCCAGTACGCCCAACTTGAGCGCTATTCTGGTAACCGCCGCCAAGTCATTCCAGAGGCCGTGCTGGCGCCGCGGCTGAGGACCGTCGTTGATTACTCGCTTCATACATTCCAATGCGCGATCGTAGTACTCTCTCGAGCCGTAGATGGTTTGCAGAACCGACTTGTAGCCCTCGATAAGCCGCGTTGGATTCATCTTCGGCACGAAATTGAGAGAGTAGCTCGTATTATTCCCGGTGCTTT
>JAHFUG010000512.1 GCA_023265195.1 Blastocatellia bacterium
ATGCCGCTGACCTCGGGTCTGCTTGGCATATGCACTTCCGCCCACGTTTTCCCAGCGTCAGTCGTGTGAAGAATGGCAACCCCGACCACCCAAACGTCCGTTGATGAGACCGGCCAGACATCCCACAGAGGATAAGGGTTCTCCGGACCGGTAAATAAGCGCTGCCAACTCTTTCCGCCATCCTGAGTTCCATAGACCACTGGATACCAAGTCTCCACTTCCTCTTTTGTCTGAGGCAACCGCATTTTCTGTCCGACGAACCAACCGGAATTGTGAGCTCCTTCCATGAATTGTTGGATTTTCGACTGATTGAAAACTAGTAACAACAGCGCTCTTGTTGGGCTAACCCAAGTCGCACGGAATGGACATTGACTTGGATCGCGGCGATGATAATTCGCGATTTTTCATTCTGTCAAGGACGCGCCTGCCTTTTCTTATTTCATCAAACACCGCTATAATGTCGGCGACGCGGGGGTCAGTGACAGCCCCTGCTCCTACCAGGGATCAACACCCGCCGGACTCTCCAACTGATTTCGAGGTTGGACTCTAATGAAAAATAAAGATCTCTCGGTGACCTCGCCGGAGTTGCGAGTTAAGAGCCCCGATTCCCCGGATGATCTAATCGCGCTTCTGTCTAAGAAAGTAGTGGGACAGTCGGCCGCGATGAAGCACATAGTCCCTTACGTTCACATGTTTCAATCGGGCCTCTCTCCAGAAGGAAGGCCCGCCGGCGTGTTCCTCCTGCTCGGTCTGACCGGAACCGGAAAAACGCGGACAGTCGAGGCGATAGCCGAGGTTCTTCACGGCAACGCTAAGAACCTCCTGAAGATCGACTGCGGCGAGTTTCAAATGGAGCACGAGGTCGCCAAGCTCATAGGTTCGCCTCCGGGATATCTGGGTCATCGCGAGACGCAACCCATGCTCTCGCAACAACAAGTCGACACGGTGGCCAGCCCGAATTGCCCTCTCTCACTCGTTCTGTTCGACGAAATCGAAAAGGCCGCGCCTTCGTTGACAAGACTTCTTCTTGGCATTCTGGACCGCGCGAAACTGCGCCTCGGCGACAACACAACGGTGGATTTCGAGAAGAGCCTGATCTTTTTCACCAGCAACCTCGGAGCCCGAGAGATGATCAGGGAGATCAATCCGGACATCGGGTTTCAAGGCCGCCTGCAAAGACCGTCGGCCGATTTGGCCTCTCGGATGGAGGGAATCGCCTTGGCCGCGGTAAGAAAGAGATTCTCGCCGGAGTTCATCAACCGCATTGACGCCGTCGTGACTTATCACCCGCTTGACTCCGTGTCCCTTGCAACGATCCTCGACCAGAACATAGCGGAACTGCAGAATCATGTGAACACGAGGCTCGGCGCAAGATGCTTTCATCTCGAGGCTCTACCGGAGAGCCTGGCGTTTCTGCTAAAGAAGGGAACGAGTGAAGAGTACGGCGCGCGCGAGTTGAAGCGCACGATCCACCGTGAGCTGACCCAGCCGCTCGCGACATTGGTGGCGGCCGGCTCAATTCCGCCCGGCTCCAGAGTAATGGTAAGCCTTTCCCAGGACCAAACGAGTCTGGTTATAACGGCGATCGCGGGCGGAGCGGCCTACAAGCGGAGGCCGCTCTCGATCCTGATAGTCGACGATAACAAGGATCTGCTGCTGTTTCTCGAGCAGTTGATGAAAAAGGCAGGATGGGAAGTACTGACCGCTCCGTCAGCCGAAAAGGCGCGTGAGGTCTTCGCCCGGAGCACGCCCAGCACTGTTTTGCTCGACTATGTTCTTGGGACGGAAGACGGTGTCACGCTTGGCTTGCAGATCCAGCTAATGGCCGGCTACACGGACGTCATAATAATGACCGGCGGGGAACTGGCCCCCGAAGAAGAGATGATTTGCCGCGAGCGGGACATGCCCATATTGCGCAAGCCGTTTCTTGATGTTGACGTCTTGAACATTATAAGAAGCCGTTCGCACAAAGCGGCGGCGCGGTCCGCTTCGTGAAAAGGCCGAAGGAGCCATCTCGATCCCAGGAAGTGATTAGACGGCTTACTTGTGGGATCGAATCTAACGGGTAGTGGTTCACTCTAGTCTCGGGCGTGGGCCGGGATTTCCAGAATAACCGCTGATGAACGCGGCCTTCGGCTCGCTGATCCGTGCGGATCAGCGTTACGCAGTCAGCGCAAATCAGCGGTTTCCCTGATCGGCATTTCGGAAACCGAACCGTCGCTGGTCCCGGTCGCGCGGGAGTGATCTTTCGCATACTCTTTCGAAATTCGAATTCCTTTCGCGAAATCCCTGCTTGCCAGATCCGCTAAGCTGGGTTCACAATGAGTCCGCCTAATCGCTTCCGTTTCAACCACACACAACGTAGCGCACATCAAGAATATCCGGAGACATACGAATATATGCACGCAAACGAACACTTGATTGGCGAATTGATTGACGGTAAATACCGCATTGACAAGCTGCTCGGCAAAGGCGGAATGGGGGCCGTCTACCTGGCTACTCATATGGGCACGGATCGCCCTGTGGCGCTAAAAGTCATCACGCCTCAATTCATGCGGAGCGATGAGTTCGTCGCGCGCTTCCAGCGCGAGGCGCGCGCCGCCGGCCGTTTACGCCATCCGAACGTGGTTAACGTGACCGACTTTGGTTTCGCGCGCGTCAACGACGATCGCGTGGCTTATCTTGTGATGGAGTATCTGGATGGCTGCACGCTCGCCGAGGTCCTGGAGGAGGAATCACGGCTTCCTCTCGAGTGGGTTGTGGATATTTTGGAGCAAGCATGTTCGGCGTTGGAAGAAGCCCATCGGCAAGGCGTCATACACCGCGATCTCAAACCGGACAACATATGGCTCGAGCCCAACCGCCGCGGCGGCTACACAGTGAAGGTCCTGGATTTCGGATTGGCCAAGCTGGCTGATCCCACGCCGTCTCTCCCCGCGCCTGAAGGCGGCTGCGCGCCTAAGGCTTCCCTCGCCGGGATGGCGCCACAAAGGGAAGAAACGCCATCGGTCGTCGCCGCCATGCTGCATCTTCCTCCCAACCCATCCCAATCACCGGAAGCCGCGACCCAGTTGCAGCCCGGGGGAGCGCCGCTAATCAGACACAATGACGACGAGGCGCGTACGTTGATGCTCGACCTTCAAACAATGAGCCCCGATCGTCACACCAAGCCGCAACGCGATGCAACGCGAACCGCTTCAACCGACGGGTTGACCCGAGTCGGTTCGATCATGGGCACGCCACTGTATATGTCGCCGGAGCAATGCCGTGGCGAGGCGCTTGACGCCCGGTCGGATATTTACAATTTGGGAGTCATCGCGTACCAGATGCTGGCCGGTGAAACGCCTTTCAAAGGCGATATGACGGCGGTGATGAAGATGCACATCGAACAACCGCCGCCGCCTCTGCGGGAGAAGCGCAAAGACATTCCTAAAAAAGTCGCGAAGGTAGTGATGTCGGCTCTTGCCAAGAATCCAGATGAACGTCCGGCCCGGCCGGCGTCTTTTGCGAGCGCTTTACGCGCTTATGCCGAAAGGCCCGGTGGATTGTTGCGCCGCGCGCTGACTCTCGCCAGCGAACATTTTCCGACGTTTCTTCGCCTGGTCCTCATCGTGTACACACCGTTCATATTGGCCACTCTTGCCGGGTCTTTAGCCGATTGGCTTACCTATTTCGGCGTTGTTCCCAAGGGGCCGGGGACGGTCATAACCCAATGCATGTCCGTTATCAATTGGGTCATCACCGTGCTCACCGTAACCGTGCTCCTTGGAATGACGTCGCGCGTGGTGACGCAGTTGCTCAGCGCGCCGCTGCGCCGGATTCAATTGCGCCCGGCCTTCGCCGCGCTGAGGAAGCGCTTGTGGCCTTTTATTGTCACTACGCTGCGGATGGAGTTCACGTTGATTTTGCTGCTTATCCTTGGCGTCATTCCCGGAATTCTATTCGCCATCAATTCAGCGTTCATGGCTCCGGTGGTCTTGATCGAAGGGTTGAAAGGTAAAGCCGCGCTCGCTCGTTCGAAGGTCCTGGCGAAGCGCGCCAAGCGAATCGTGATCATGATTTTGTTGATCGAGGTTGTCGTGCCGACGGTGTCGGGAGGACTGCTCGCCTTCTTCATCGCGGTATTGGTCAAATCGCTGGGCGTGGGAGGTGGAGAAACAGGGACACCCCAGATTCGACACCGAAACGTCTCAATTACCATAGGCGGTGGAGCGCCGACCGCCGTCGCGCGGATCATGACTCTCGTCGCGATTCCGATCAATTTATTCTTTCACATGCTTAGCTCGATTCTGACGTCGCTGCTTTACCTGACGACTCGCCAGGCTGGAGGCGAAACATTGAAAGAGGCGCTAAGCCAGTTTGAAGAGGAAGAGATGCCTCGAACGAAGTGGCAGCAACGGATGCGGGAGCGCCAGTTGACTTCACTGGGCTCTCGCCAGGTGAACACGGGCAAACCGGAAGCGTAGCCTGTGACAACTAGCTAGGATTAATCCGCATGAAATATGTGTTCGAGCGGTTAGCGGGGAGATTCTTAAATATCATTAGGCGCCCCTCGCGGTGACCAGCGCGTTGACTAGTTGTTCTATGCCCTCCTGCCATTCGATAGAAACCTCAACTGCATCCACTAACAATGGATCGCAGAAGATACGTATCTTCCCCGCTGTCGTTAACAAGCCAGCCGCATACTGCTTCCACACCTCTGATTCCTGTATCGAGCCCGCCACTTTCCCGTCTTTTCGCAGCTGGCGGCGCTGGCCCTCCAGTACATAGAACAAGCCAACGTTCGCTCCTGCTCGCGATTCGGGTATGTCTATTAGCAACCAGGGTACGTGGGCCGCGAGCCGTAAGGTAACCTCCTGTTCAATCTTCTCGCTCGGAAAGGACGTAATTACTTTGGGTCCCTTTTCGGTCAATCGTTTCGCGATGAGGTTTTCGAATTCATATGCAGCATCAAACTTTTTCTCACGCGATAGTTGGCTCCATAATCGGATAATCTGATCCCAACGTGACCTCTCCATGTCACCGCTGACGACCCACAGTCGCTTAAAGAGTCTGCGTTTCAATATGCCGTCTATGAGGCTCACTTCAGGTCGACCCTTTAGGGCTAGCTA
>JAHFUG010000128.1:0-14086 GCA_023265195.1 Blastocatellia bacterium
GCGGCCAGCAAGAGCATGATTGCGAAAAAGGCGCTTCTGACTAGTTTACTCATTTTGATAATCTCCTGTTTACAAACGAACCCCGAACTCCTCACTCCTCACTCCTCACTCCTCACTCCGAACTCCTCACTCCGAACCCCGAACTCCGAACCCCGAACTCCTCACTCCGAACTCCTCACTCCGAACCCCGAACCCCGAACTCCTCACCCCGAACTCCGAACCCCGAACTCCGAACTCCGCATGGCTAGTTATTAGCCTTGGCCGCGCCATTACCGGCCGGGACCGACCCATTGCCATTGTGATAATTTGGAAACGGAGGCCGCTTGTGCTCGGGCGTTGGATGCTTGCTCATATAGTCCATCAGCCATTCGACGGCTTTTTCCAGTTGCGGGTCACGGCCCTGCCGCCAGGCCGCCGGATCGAATTCGACTTCAACGTCCGGCGCGACTCCGTGGTTTTCAACTTCCCATTCTCCATTCAGTCCGAAGATAGCCGCATCCGGAGCCGTGACGCCTCCGCCATCCATCAATGTCGGAAGACCGAAAGCCGCTACCAAGCCGCCCCACGTTCGTTTGCCGATCAGCGGCCCGATTTGCAGTTTCTTGAAGTACCAGGGCATAGCGTCGCCACCCGATCCGGCCATCTCGTTGATCAGCATGGCCTTCGGGCCGTAGATCGCTCCAAGAGGCGTTTGAATATCCTGTCCCTCGCGGAAGTAGATGTAATTGAGCAGCCGCCGGCTCAAAGTCTCGACGATGTAATCCGCGAGCGCGCCGCCGCCGTTGAAGCGCTCGTCGACCACGGCGCCTTGCTTCTGTGTTTGCGCGAAGAAGTACCGGTTGAAGCTCGTGTAGCCGCCCCCGGCGGTATCGGGCACATATACGTAGGCGAGCTTCCCTCCGCTCAATTGATCGACCTTGCGGCGATTGCTCTCAATCCAGTCGAGATTGCGAAGCGCGATCTCGTTCGCCAGCGGAACGACGGTTACCTCGCGTGATCCGGCTCCATCCGGATTCGGTCCGACGCGAATTACGACTTGTTTGTTAGCAGTGGCTTCGAAGAATGCATAGACGCTGTCGGTGGCTCGAAGGTCGCGGCCGTTGACCGCCAATAGATAGTCGCCTGCTTTTACGTTCACACCCGGCTGCGTGAGCGGCGCCCGCAACTGTGGGTTCCAATGCTCTCCGTTGTACACCTTGGCGAAGCGATAGCGCCCGCTCTCGATCTTGTAGTCGGCTCCCAGTAATCCGCCTGGAACAAAGTTCGGCCTCGGCATATCCCCGCCCCGCACGAACATATGTCCGACCGTCAACTCATTCAGCATCTCGCGGAAGAGGTAACTCAGATCGCTGCGATGCGCGACGCCCTCCAGGTAAGGCTCGTACTTCTTCTTGAACTCTTGCAGGTTGAGTCCGTGCAGGTTGGGATCGTAGAAGAAGTCGCGCTCTCCACGCCATACCTCGTTGTACATCTGGCGCCATTCGGCCTTGGGATCGACGCGAACCTCGATGTCGGCGGTCCTGAGTATTCCTTCTCCGGGCCTGGGTGGGGCCGCCGCTGCGGCGATGATCCACTGCTGGCCCTGGCGATACAATATCTTCTCGCCGTTGGCGGATACTTCGAATGAGCCTACGCCCTCGAGAGCCCTGTCCAATTTGCGCTTTTCGAGATCGAACTTCTGAACTATGAGTCCTGGAGGGGCGGGAGGACCGCCTGCGGCCAAGCCCGCCGGCGGTGACTCCAGAACATAAATCGTGCTGGCTTTACCGGCCTCGAGACCAACATAATTGCGTGGCGGTATCGGCAACGCTACGACGCGTTGGTCGACCCCGTCAAAATCAATCCGAACCGGATCGGGCTCCTTCTTCGCCGGCTTTCCGCTGGCCGGGACCGCCGGTTTCTTGTCGTCAGCCTTATCAGCGGGCTTATCGGCGGGCTTGGCCTCTACTTTATTCTCTTCGGACTTCGCCGCGGGTTTCGGTTCGTCCTTCTTCTCCTCCGCGACTTTTTCTTCATCGCTTTCCGGCGCGAGTGGCGAGGGCAGGTCGTTGCGCAGCACAATCGCGTACACGCTTCGAGTCGATTGGAAGGGGATCGTCGACATCTCGGCGAAGCTGAATGAAGGGCCAAGATTAGTGCTGGCGGTGAAGTAGAGGTACTTGCCGTTCTTATCGAACGCGGCGTAGCGGGCGTCGCTCATTCCGTCCGTCAACTGATTGCTCTTGCCGGTCTCGATCGAATAGACGAAGACCGCGCGCAAATGATTTTCGATCTGGCGCACGTAGCCAATCCAGCGGCTGTCCGGCGACCAGAAAGGACTCATTACATCGGCTCTCAACCCTTCGGGATTCTTATCGACTTTGACGGGCTTGCCCTTGTCGATATCGACATACCAAAGATTAAGGCGCTTGTCTCCGAAAGCAATCTTCTTGCTGTCGGGCGACCACACAGGTGAGAGATAGAACGAAGCGGGCAGATCGATCTTCCTGACTTCGCCCGCGCCGGTTTGATCTCGCATATGCAGCGCGTACTCGCCCGACTCATCGGAAAAATAGGCAATCCATTTGCCATCCGGAGACCAGGCGGGATCGCGTTCCATCACGCCGGGAGTGTTGGTCAAATTGCGGGCGTCGCCCTTCTCGGCGGGAACCGTCAGTATTTCACCTCGGGCTTCGAAGACGGCCCGAGCCCCGGTGGGCGAAATGTGCGCGTTCGCCAGCCGGACTCCGGCTCTCTCGTAGCGAGGCCTAACGGATGGAAGGTCGCCCTCGACGCGTATGTTGAGCTTTTCGTCTTTCCCGGATTTCAGATCGTAAAGGTGAAGAGAGCCAAATTGCTCGTACGCAATTACACCCGGTCCCGCGGAGGCTGACTTGATGTCGAGGCCGTCATTTTTGACCAGTTGCTTGACTTGCTTTGAAGCCGTGTCGTAACTGAAGAGCGATACCGCCCCGTTGCGGTCGGAAAGAAAATATATCTTGTCTCCGACCCACATCGGGTTGAAATCCTTGGAATTCTCGCGAGGGAGCTTTTCTATGCTCGAATCCGACAGCTTCGCGATCCAGATCGGCGTCGTCTGGCCGCCGCGATACCGTTTCCAATCATGCTGCCACTCGGTCAAGGGTTGATAAGCGATGCGAGTTCCGTCGGCGGAGAAAGACCCGTCGTATGCAAGCGGCAAGGGAACCTGGGACGGGAAGCCGCCTTCGAGAGGAATGGTAAACAACCGATTGTACATGGACGTGCTATTTCGGGCCGATCTAAAGAGCACCTGCTTGCCGTCGCTGCTCCAGCCGACCGCTTCATCCTGCCCGGGATGATAGGTCAGCCGCCTTGGCACGCCGCCGGCGGCTGGAACCACAAAGACATCGACGTTGCCATCGTACTCACCAGTAAACGCAATCTGGGTCCCGTCGGGTGAGAAGACCGGGTCCGTTTCAATTCCAACTCCCGCCGTTAACCGCTTCGCGTCACCGCCGTTTCGGCTCGCGATCCAGAGGTCTCCCGCATAGGAGAATGCGATCTGGGTCCGGCTCACTGTTGGCTTTTGAAGTAATAGCGGCTTGGGTTCCTGGGCGAGGCACGGACCTAAAGCGGCCAGCAGGGTTAACATAGCGAAAGGTGCTCTGGTCATGGTTGTGACATCCTTTCTTTGTATTCCACGGCGTCTTTCATCGCTAATCTAAATCCTAATAACGCCAGTTTAGGCTTGGCCCGAGCCGAGACCGGAGGGAATAAGTCCAATTCTCAACGCGGGCAAACGCCGCTCGTTGATGGGAAAAAGCAGCCTACCTTGGGCCTCGATTCGATTGCGAATGTAGACTACGAGTCGAGCTCTTATCCTGTTCCCGGCTGGAAGAGATTACCACCGGATCAATGTCAGCGCCACTGAGCTGGGTTGGTTGCGTGCTAGGGAAGCCTAGGCCGCCAAGAAGTTCACAAATGAGTCAGGTTTTTTCGGGCGGGAACTTGGCGGTATGAGGTTGCTCGCTACATAGCTAGTGGTGCTCGGCGGAAGTAAATCACCAGCCACAAAGATGCGCAAAAATCGCAGGACGGAACTCCGGGAAGGCTCGAGGTACGAAAGGACGAGCCAACCGAAGGATACGCTTGTCCGTCTTCTTCATCTCTGTGACTTTTGTGCATTTTTGCGGCCATGAAACTTCGGCCACGCACCACTGGTCTTCCAACCTCACCGTCCATCTGTGATAATCAACCACCATGTCAGAGGCTCACTCCGCTGCCGCCCAAGTCACGCGATTGAGTCATGACTTCCTTGCCGAATACCGAAGCTCGGGCCGGTACAGACGGGACATTGTCGACGAAATCGCTGACATTGCTCTGGCGCCCGATAACGTCGATGCGGTGGACGGGACGCGAGACCTTTTCTCTTCTCTGATCGAACCGCTGGCCGACTCATTCGAGCCTGCCTCGGTTTCCGTCTACAATCGCGTCTTCGCCCAATTGGTCCAGACTTGCCGCCGTAGTGAACCGGCGCTCGATAGCGAGCTAGCCCGGCTTGGCGTCCAGGACGAGCAAGACCTCATTCGCCGCGCCGATAGTCTACGCCCGAGATTCGAAGTGGGCGAGCCGGCCCGCGCCAATGATCCCACGACGTGGCGGAGACTCAAGCGTGCGATCGTGTTGTCGCGCGTGACCCTAGGCGCCGACGTCGCCATTACTAGTGTGATCCTGGAAAGAGTCAGGCAGGAGCTAAGCGAGGCCGAGATCATTCTCGCCGGCGGCGGCAAGATGGAGGAGCTGTTCGGAGGTGACTTGGGGCTCGGATTCCACGAACTCGGTTATCAACGCTTCGCATCGCTTCGGGATCGGCTCTTGTCATGGCTGGACGTCGTAAACGCGGTTCGACATTTGACAGCAGGACTCACGGAATCGGAGTGGGTCATCGTAGATCCCGATTCCAGGCTCACCCAACTCGGCGTCTTGCCGCTAGTGCATCCGTCGAGCGCGAGCCAGTATCTTTTTTTCCCGAGCCGGGAATTCGGAGACAATTCAACGAGTGCGCTCGGAAAACTCGCCGCTGACTGGGCCGATGAAGTATTCGGCAATAAGCGTCGAACTTCTCCACGCATCAGTCTGAAGAACGGCGATGTTGAATCAGGCGAGAGGCTGGCCGGCGCGCTTCGACGTTCAGGCGGTAGATCGGTCGCAACGGTTAATTTCGGCGTCGGCGAGAACGACGCCAAGCGGGTCGGGGGCGGCTTCGAAACGGCTCTCGTGATGAGCCTGCTGCGCGAAGGGGCCGCGGTCGTTTTGGACAGAGGCGCCGGGGAAGTTGAGAGCAATCGAATCGACGCGATCGTCGCGCGCGCCAGAGCAGAGCGTGCGGCCGATGACATGCTTCGCGTGCTCGAAATTGAAGAAGAAGGACTGCCGGCGGTGCTCGCCCGAGAGAGTCTCAAAACCGACGTTCTGGTATGGCGAGGAAGGATAGGGTTGCTGGGAGCGCTGATCCGCGCGAGCGATTGCTATATCGGGTACGATTCGGCGGGCCAGCACATTGCCGCGGCCCTCGGCGCGCCATGCGTAGACGTGATCGCCGGCGCCCCGTCCGCGCGATTCATTCAAAGATGGAAACCCGTAGGTTCGAGCGAAGCCGCCGTAGTCGTCGCCGATGGGTCAAGGGCCGTAGAGCAATTGGCCGCGGAGGTGATAGGCCACTGGCGCCGGATAGCGCTTCGCGATACGTGAGGGAGCGTCAAGAAACAAGCGGACCTTATCTCGAGGGGAATTCACCGCAGAGGAGCAGAGACCGCAGAGAGGGACGCAGAGGAGGCTCTCCTTGCCAGGATTTCGGCCATCGGTCACTAAAGGCGAGGCGAATACTCCTCTTTTCTTCGTGGCCTTCGTGAACTTCGTGGTAGTGGTTCTTTCACGTTTGAATTGAGCGCTTCACTTGAAAGCGGTTGAAGGCCCGCGCCTTTTGCTATAATGCGTCCATTCCATTGGAGAGGCTACCGACGACTTATGAAAAGAGACAAAACCGCGCCGGGAAAATCGCAAGTGCGTCCGCCGATCGCTTCGGCAATCGCTATCTTAGTTGCGCTGGTTTCACCGTTCTTCGCCGCATCCAGCGCGGCCCAACAGAAGGAGCAAACGGCAATGCCGGAGTTTGAAGGCAAGATGACGGCGCCTGATTTTCCCGGAGGAGCCGAATGGCTCAACACCGAACGCCCGCTCAGCATTCGAGACCTTCGGGGTAAAGTAGTCGTGCTGGATTTCTGGACTTACTGCTGCATCAACTGCATGCACGTCATTCCCGACCTGAAGAAGCTCGAAAAGAAATACGCCAGCGAACTGGTGGTTATAGGAGTTCATTCGGCTAAGTTCACCACCGAGCGCGAGACTGACAACATTCGCCAGGCTATTCTGCGATACGAAATAGAACATCCAGTGATTAACGACCGCGATATGCAAGTCTGGCGCGAGTACACGGTGCATTCGTGGCCGACGTTGTTTGTAATCGATCCGGTGGGGAAAATAGTCGGCTTCACTTCGGGAGAAGGCGTTTATGAGCCCTTCGATAAGATCATCGGCAAGGTCATAGAGACCTTCGACGCAAAGAAACTGATCGACCGCAAGCCGCTCAAGCTCAGGCTCGAGCGTCACCGGTCGCCGTCTTCGGTTCTATCATTCCCCGGCAAGGTGCTGGCCGACGCCCCGTCAAACCAATTGTTCATTTCCGACTCGAATCACAATCGGATAGTGTCGCTTTCACTGAGCGACTCGTCGGTTAAAGAGGTCATCGGCAACGGCGAGATCGGAATCAAGGACGGGGGTTTCGACGAAGCGTCATTCAATCACCCGCAAGGCATGGCGCTGGATGGAAAGAAGCTCTATGTGGCGGACACCGAGAATCACGCTATACGGCTCGTTGATCTCGAGAAGCGGACGGTGATGACGCTAGCCGGCAATGGCGAGCAGTCGCACATATTTGGAGGGACCGGTGGGCCGGGGAAGACAACAAAGCTCAACTCGCCCTGGGATTTGGTGTTCAACAACGGCTCGCTATACATCGCGATGGCCGGGCCGCATCAACTCTGGAAGCTCGATCTGAAGACGAACGAGATACATCCTTACGCCGGAAACGGCCGCGAACGAAGGAACGACGGGCCGCTCGACGACGCTTCGCTTGCGCAGCCATCAGGTATAACGACCGACGGCAAGAAGCTCTACTTTGCCGACAGCGAAGTCAGCTCTATCCGCTCGGCGGATTTGGATCCGAAGGGGAGCGTCGAGACTATAGTCGGCGGGGATCTGTTCGAGTTCGGCGACCGCGATGGCAAGGGTCTCGAGGCAAGACTGCAACACCCACTCGGCGTCGTCTACCACGACGGAGCGGTGTACGTGGCCGATACTTACAACAACCGCATCAAGCGAGTAAATCCGGCCGATCAAACGTTGAAGAGTTTTGTTGGTACGGGTGAGCCGGGTCTGCGCGACGGCGAGAAAGCGAAGTTCGATGAGCCGGGCGGTTTGAGCGTAGCCAATGGCAACCTCTACGTGGCCGACACCAACAATCACGTCATACGAGTGGTCGATATCAGAACAGGCCGCGTATCGACGCTGAACATCGCCGGAATGGAGAAACTCGCCGAGCGTGGTAAGGCAAGACCAACCGCTGAAACGGTCGAGCTGCCCGAGCAAGTTGTAGCGCCGGGCGAAGCAACTCTTACCGTGCGCCTCGAGCTACCCTCGGGGTTCAAGCTAAACCCGTTGGCGCCGTCCGCCTTGAAGCTGACTTCGGCGGCGAAACAATCGCCAGAGGGAGCGGAACAGTCGTTCAAGCATCCCCAGTTCCCGATCACTGTCCCGGTGAACGTTGCGCCCGGCCAGGCGAGCGTTCAGGCTGAGTTCGTGATCTACTACTGCGAGACGCAGAAGGAGAGCTTGTGCTACTTCAAGGATGTTGCGGTGAAGCTGCGGATAAGAGTTGACCCTCGCAGCTCGAATCGGAAGCTCGCGCTGACTTACGAATTCAATACGCCCTGAGCCGCAATATTCCAAGCCGTAGTATTTCGAGCGAGGCCAGCGACTCTCGCCATGTTGTTGTAAGAAGAAGAGTGTGATTGCGCCGGTCAGTTGAGATACTCGGCGATCCAATTCGAGCCGGCGAAGGCGTCCTCAACCTAAATGGGAGTATTCGCCGGTTGTTTCTCTTCTTCCAGCGAGCAACACGGAATTTAAGACATACTCCTTCTCTCTTTTTTCGCGCGGTTTCATGGCTTGTCCGTGTTGCGCGGGAGCAATGTAACGCGGATATTAGGAGCATGATTCGACGCTCTTTCGGCCTCGCGACCGATCTATATGAGTTGACAATGGCGGCCGCCTACTTCGAGCGAGGGATGAACCACCGCGCGACGTTCGAGCTATTCGTCAGGTCTCTCCCGCCCCACCGGTCGTACCTGATCACGGCCGGACTCGATCAAGCGCTCGACTACCTGTCTTCGTTGCGGCTGACGCCGGATGAGATTGAGTATCTTAGATCGCATCCGTCATTCAAACACGTGAGCCGCGAATTCTTCGATTACTTAACCGAGATGCGATTCAGCGGCGATGTTTGGGCGATGCCCGAAGGAACCGCCGCTTTCGGCATGGAGCCGATCCTTCGCATCGAAGCGCCGCTGATAGAAGCGCAGATAGTCGAAACGTACTTGATCTCGATCATAACTTTTGAAACGTTGATAGCCAGCAAAGCGGCTCGAGTCGTTACGGCGGCTCAGGGCCGGGGCGTAATCGATTTCGGGACCCGCCGCGCGCACGGCCCGGAGGCCGGTTTGCTGGCGGCGCGCGCCGCGTATATTGGAGGCTGCATCGGCACGTCAAACGCCGAAGCCGGTCATTTATTCGGCATCCAAACGCTAGGCACTCTCGCGCATTCTTTCATAATGTCGTTCGACCATGAAGAAGAGGCTTTCCGGGCGTTTCTCGCGGCGTTTCCGGATTCGGCGACGTTGCTTGTCGACACCTACGACACGATCCGCGCCGTTGAAATCCTATGCAAAAGCTTCGCGGGTTCCGGACTCAACATAGCGGCGATTCGCCTGGACAGCGGCGACCTGGCGGAGCTGAGCAAACGAGCGCGCGCGATGCTGGACGCGGCTGGATTGACGGAGACGAATATATTTGCGAGCGGCGATCTGAATGAGTACAAAATCTCCGCCCTCATCGCCGGCGGCGCGGCGATCGATGGTTTTGGCGTCGGAACCGAACTGACAACATCGTACGACTCGCCTGCTTTGAGCGGCGTATACAAACTCGCGAGCGAAGAACTAGAAGGACGCATCATCCCCCGAATGAAGTTGAGCGAGGGAAAAGCTACGTACCCGTGCGCCAAACAGGTGTGGCGTCATTCGAGCGAGGGGGGCGTCTATGAATACGACACAATAGCCCTGGCGGGCGAAAGCGAACCGAAGGGCGCTCATCAAGAGACCCGGCCTTTGCTCGACGCGGTAATGAAGGCAGGACGGATTATGAGACCGGCTTCGAACCAACTCCTCATGGCTCGCGAGCGGGCTCGTGAAGAGTTGAGGCGATTGCCCAGGCGTCTTTTGGCCCTCGATTGCGCGGAGAACTACCCGGTTAGGTTTAGTCCGGCTCTCGAAAAAGAACGCGCCGAGCTGTCGATGAAGCTAAGATCCGATTTGGATTCGAAGTAGTTGAAGGAGGGCCGCCGCAGCGCGCCCTTGACGTAACGCAGACTTCAACCTGTCTGGATTTTGGCCGTTTTTGCGTTGCACTCTTGGCAGGCAGCTTTCTTCCTGCCAAAGGCCCAACCAAGAATGGCCAAACCCAGACACCAGACACCAGACAGAGTTCGGTCTCTTACTGCTTTAGCCTTGTGCACTCTTTCAATGAGTGCGTCGTAAGAGACAGACAGGCTGAAGCCCGCGGTGCTTCGGCGTTCAGGTTGCCGTTTCATTATCGAAGCCCCTGTTGTAGCATTAGGGCGAGGTTACTCAAATGGAGAGATTCCCTAGCGCCACGGCGCTCTTGCTTGTAGATATCCAAAATGACTTCTGCGCGGGCGGCGCGCTCGCCGTCGCCGAAGCCGATCAGATTATTCCAATCGTGAACCGGCTGATTCCAAAGTTCCAGACCATAGTAGCTACGCAGGACTGGCATCCGCTCAACCACTCCTCGTTCAAGGAGCATGGAGGCCCCTGGCCTCCCCATTGCGTTCAACACTCGCGCGGAGCCGAGTTGCATCCCGGCCTGGACGCCGCCACCATTGCTTTCCGCGTTCGAAAAGGCGCCTTACCGGAACGTGACGACTACTCGGAGTTTGAAGGCGTGGACGATGGTGGCGCGAAGCTGGACGGCCTGCTCGAGAGCCGAGGCGTCGAGACCGTTTATGTCGTTGGGCTCGCGACCGATTACTGCGTTAAAGCAACCGTGCTCGACGCGCTGGCGAATGGCTACAAGGTTTTTGTTTTCGAAGATGGAGTCAAAGCCGTGAACGTGGCGCCCGGCGACGGAGATCGGGCCATCGAAGAAATGGCTGCCGCGGGAGCCCACATAATCAATAGCAACGCCGTGCTCGATGAGCCGCGGACAAACGCCGCCCGGAGGTGAAATGACCGCGAACGACACCGCGCCGCCCAACACTCGTCGGCGGGTCAATGCCACAATCGCAGCCGGAATGGCGCTCTTGCTGCTTGCGGGGGCCGCAAGCTCGGCACGCCAGAGCGCTGTTACAAAACCGAGGACCGCCGAGGAGATTTTGCAACTCGTGAGCAAACTTCGCGGCCTCGACGTCAAGCGGCCGGTAAACAGCGGAGCCAAAACTCACGATGAGATTGAAGCGTCAGTCATCGCCGACCTCGATGAAAACACTACGCCAGCCGAATTCGCGGCAACCTCCAAGACCCTTGCCAAGCTTGGGCTGATATCCAGGACATTCGGCCTGCGCGAATACGTCGTCAAACTGCTGCGGGAACAAGTGGCGGGATTCTATGATACGAAGACCCAGAACTTTTATCTGGCTTCGTGGATACCGCTCTCCGAGCAGGAGCCGGTAATGGCGCACGAGTTGACCCACGCATTGCAGGATCAGCATTTCAATTTGCGCCGGTTCGAAAAGTGGCCGAAAGGCGACTCAGACGCGGAATTGGCTGTTCACTCGTTGATTGAAGGCGAAGCCACGGTCTTGATGTTCGAGTACTCTGTTGGCGGCGGTAGTCCGGTCGATCTCTCGAAGATCGGTTCCCTCACCGAGATGCTTCTCAGCCAATCCGACGCGTCCGACTCCGCCCGCTTTCCAGTGATGTCCGGAGCGCCCGCGGTTCTCCGCGAGAATCTTCAGTTCCCTTATGTATACGGAGTAGGCTTCGTCCAAGGCGTATTGAAGGGCAAGTCCTGGGCGGCGCTGAATGATTGCTACCGCAACCTGCCTGCTTCGACCGAGCAGGTTATTCATCCCGGCCGCTACCTTAACCACGACAATCCGGTGAAGATCGACATCGCCGATCTCACTCCATCTCTCGGAGCCCAGTGGAGCCGCGCGGATTACGATGTGAACGGCGAGTTCGGATACCTGGTGTTGCTCGGGCAGTTCGTTGGCAAACAACAAGCAAGGCAAGCCGCCGAAGGATGGGGCGGCGACCGCTACGCCCTCTATGAGAACCGCCAGACAGGTTCGTTGCTGCTTACGCAATTCACGGCGTGGGACACCGTCAAGGACGCCGAGGAGTTCCTCTCCGTCTATTTGGAGCGCACCGCGAAGCGATACAAGACACCGAAACTTCTCCCCAGTCCCACTGGGCCGGCTGTAAGCGACACCGGAGAAGGCTTGGCCATGATCGAGATGCGAGGAAGGGACGTCGTCATAATCGAGGGCGCGGAGAACCGCGAGCAATTGTCGCGATTATCGGCGCTGCTGTGGCGGTCGTCTAAGAAGTAGCGACCACCCAACGAAGGAGTTAGAAATATGAGCGGACCAGAAAAAGCAATCGGCTCCATCACCTGGGCCGATCTTACCGTCGATGACGCGGAATCGCTTCGAGAGTTTTACAGTGGGGTCGTCGGCTGGCGGTCGGAGGGACTCGATATGGGAGGCTATGAGGACTTCTGCATGAACCAGCCGGCCGATGGTCAGACGGTCGCTGGGATATGTCACGCCCGAGGACTGAACTCGGCGCTGCCGACACAGTGGCTGATCTACATCACGGTCGAAGACGTCGAAAGAAGCGCGGCGCGTTGCGTCGAATTGGGAGGAGATGTGATCCAAGGCGCGAGATCGATGGGAGGCCAGGGAAAGTACTGTGTGATTCGCGATCCGGCGGGAGCCGTCGCCGCGTTGTTTGAACCCACCAGGGAACCGCAAGAAGATTGACTCCTGGTCTCAACCGCGTTCACCGTAATCGCTCCGCGCACTCAAAACGTGCGTGCATCATATTAAATTGACTTGGCGTTCAATGGTGTGTAAAATCGGCGGCCCGCCAGTGGTTCTGGCGGCGGATAGAGAGTCCCGGTAATGATGAAAGACTTCTTCTGTGAGACATTGGAACTGGAATTTCGAGTCTCGCCAGAGGCGTTCAAGAGGGATGTCTTTGAAGCGGAAGCAAAGAACGCCCGTAGAAAAGAAGGGCTTCGCTATGGCTTTGCTTGCGGCAGCCAGGTAAGCCCAGACGAACAGCACGCACATCTCGTCGCTGATTTGCGCGGAACAAAACATTATCGCTTTACCGTCACCTATCATAGTTTTCCGGGCGATACTCGAGATTTAGGGCCTCCCTATATGGAAGACTGCGCTTCATGGCTGCATCAGTTTATCAAAGATGATGAAGTAAAAGTGACCCTGACAGCTATCTATTCTTTTGATCAAAGATTTGCGCCTGTAGTGCCCCTGCCCTTTCCCCTGGTAGTTGGAAACAAACAATTAGCCGGGTCGAAGGTGACTGGTCTATCTTTGCAACTTCCTACGAAGACAGGTATACGACGAGCCATTCTCGAACGAGAGCGCGACAAAGACGTTACCTCAATTCAGATTGAGACCGGACTCAAAGTGAAATTAGGAGAAGTAACTATCGAGTCTCTGCTTGCGGATTTAGCTATAGCCGTAATGGCGCTTGTGAGTCCTGTTCGCGAGGAGACGGAGGCAAAGTGATTACCAAATCTCATAAGGGGTTTCCTTCGCGGTTTCATGAGTTGCATGATGAATGCAGGTTTCCCAGTTCGTTTGACAATGACATTGTTGACTCGGAGTTGGATTTTGTCCCTCCGAGTTATTTCCGATGGCGTTTTAGAAGACGCAGTGCCGGTGATGACCTGGACATAGAGTTTGGTAGTGGCTCCCTCTCGCCCTCGCAGAACGTCGCTATGTTGCTCGCCAGAGCCGGCAGAGCTACTGGCGATTATGTCAAACTTCTTCCAAGCTGCCACTTTTGCCCGATGCTCGCCGGTGACGATACCGGCATCGTATGGCTTTACCAATTCGTTGAGGCCCTGGATGGTTTGATTGACTATGACAGGATACGGGAAGAATTGCCGCTCTCATACGCGCAGATCAATGGGGCCTTCATGTTCTTAAGGAAAGTGGCTCAATTCAACGTCAAGGACATCGATATTGATAAGTTGGAGGACGAAGAACTGGAAACCGATAACGCATTCGTAGCGCAACTCAGGCAGGCAATTTCTGATCAGGAGACCACGCGTGTGTTTACTCAAGACGAACGCGACGATAGATAAACAACTAGAGTCCCTCGGCGGCAGCGATAAGGAGATGATTGAGAAACGACTTCGCCAATTTGCTTTTGAGGCTAATGTAACGCAGCAAGGTGGACTGGATAACCCTGCGCATATTTGGAAAAGGCGGCCTCAAACGTTGAAGGATGCGAACGCCCGGAAGGTGCAGATAGGGCGGCATCGCGTCTATTATACGGGAACCCACAAAGATTGCTTCTATTTCGCATTCTTCATTAAGCGATTCAAGAAGAGCAGGGTTGATGATGAGGATGAGTCCGCGCACCAGAACAAACTGATCAGGGCCGTAAATGAATCGGTGGAAAAAATACAAGAGCCGCCGAAATCCACGGATTTATCTTCCAATGACGCCGATTAATAA
>JAHFUG010000128.1:14186-16744 GCA_023265195.1 Blastocatellia bacterium
AATGACGCCGATTAATAATCGATCACAAGTCGCGGACGAAAAGGCGTCTCATTGCTCCTGGCCGGCAACACAAGATTAGAGCCCTATCCATTAAACAAACAGATTGACGCCCGCGGTACATCCCGTGGTTACGAACTCTTGCCTTTTGCTTGCTTCGAACTCTTCTCCTGATTCTTCGCTGACGGGTATCCTTCATGGATTTCGACGTAGGCTTCTTCTCGAAGTTTCTCCATGTACTTCTTCCGCGCTTCCTCGGCGCGCCCCGCCACGACGTTGTTTCCGATCACCCGCTGGACCTCGGCGTCTTCATACTTCCTCAAGACCGGCTGCTTTCGATCGTCGAGCCTCACGATTTGGTAGCCGTCCTGCAATCTAATTGGCTCGCTCACGCCAGCCGGTTTCAGGTCGGCGATAGCGGCCGTAAGATCCGGCTTCAGATCGGTGACCTTGAATGCTCCCAGCTTGCCGTTCTGTGCGCGCGACGCCCGAGATGATGGAGAATTATTCTTCACGGCCTCGACAAAATCGGCTCCAGCGCGCAGTTCCGTTACAAGCCGCCGAGCCCTTTGCTCGACTTCGGTTCCGGTGTGTCCCTCGAGAGGCAGGAAAATCTCCGAGAGCACTACTTCGCCTGGAATGGTGAAGCCGTCTTTGTTCTTGTCGTAGAACTCGCGGCGTTCCTTGTCGCTGATGCTTTGAAAGATCGGAGTCCATACTTCGCGTTGAATAACTATCTGCTGGAGGAGTTTCTTTCGAAGACTGGTCCTCGCCGCCTCCGGATCGACGCCTTGCTTCTTCAGAGCCTCTTCGAAATCTATGAGATTCTTGAAGCCGTTCTCTTTAGCAATCTCGATCATTTGCTGATTCACTTCGGCTTCGACTTCGATTCCGACTTCTTTGGCTCTCTGCTCCAGCAAGAGGTCCTCGATAAGCAGATCCATGACGGTCGGTCTGAGTTTCTCGAACTCCGCGTCGATATCAGACTGGTTCTTGCCCTGCTGCTGCATCTGCCGCGTCAACTCCTCTTTAAAGTCGCGGACCGCGTTCACGTAATCGCCCCTGGTGATAATGTCGTTATTGACCCGGGCGGCTATGCCATTCACATGAACCGGTTCCTGACCCAATGCGGCTGCCGCCGCGATGAGAACCATTACCACTGATAGACGCATCATAGAAAATCTCATTTTGCACTTCCTAATTGAAAAATGGATCAGCCAGCCAAAGAGCACGGACCACCGGAGCCATCGATCATTCCATGAGCCGGCAAGGCGCTTGAATTATGCCTCAGCCGCCCGGTGTATGTGAAGCCGAGCGACGAGTCGATAACGCGGACGCCTGCGGCGTCGAGAAAGCGGGCCAAGGCTTCGTCGACCGCCTCCTGATTCTTCCTTGCGATCAACTCTTCGATCAATTGGGACCGCTTGGTTTCGAGTTGAGCGCGGCGGTCTTCCGGCGAGTGCGGCTTGATGCGCCGCTCCAGCTTGAAAACGTGGAATCCAAAGCTCGACTGGATCACTTGGCTGACGTCGCCGGGCTTAAGGGGCCTGATGGCTCGTTCGAGAACCTCGGGGAGCTGGCCTTCGTCGTAACGAGACAACCCGCCTTCCTCGGCGTTGGGGGCTTGTGAGCCGCTGCCGGCCACCTCGGCGAAGTCACGATGGCCCTCCACGACTTCTCTCCGCAACGATTCCGCCTTGTCCCGGTTATCGACTCTGATCTCTCTGACGACAAAGCCGGGATGATCGGCCAATCGCTCGCGGTTATCGTCGATGTATTTCTGAACCTCTTCCGGGGACGGCCGGACGTCTCGCAGAACGAACTGCCGATAGTATTTGGCGATGGTGAGGTCGTTGGCCATCTCCTGCCGCGAACCCGCCGAATCCGGGCTAGCCTTCGTCTGAGGATTGTCCACCGTGGCCTGTTCTATCTCTGATTCACTGACCGAGACTCCGGCCTGTCCGGCTTGATCCAGCACGAGGCGGCGCTCAACGAACTCGTCGAGCATTTGGCTGCGTAGCGAATCGGGCGTCTCACTTCCGGTCAACTCGCCAAGCCGGGCCGTGAGAAAGCGTTCGAATTCGGTTTTGTGTAACTCGCGCCCGTTGACGACTGCGATGACCGGAGAGCGGTCTTTGACACGGGCGCAGCCGCCGACAATCAATAACCCGGAGCATAAGAGTAGAAAGAGCTTTTTCATCGGGTTTTCTTATTGGACAAAAGTCTCGCAGAACCCGAACTGGCGGGCAAGCTCATCGCGGCTTTCGGCATGAATCAACAGAGAGCGATTTCGGACCCCCGGGAAAACAATCACTCTTTAGCCCGCGGAGCAGCGGCTGGAGTTCGCCCATTTGCGTTAACCTCTTGGCGGCGTCTGAAATTGGAGCAGTTCACCAAACATCAAAAAATTACAGGTCGGGAAGAGGGATTTATCCCCGCTTCTCCGCTTAAGATTCACTCGAACCGGCGGCAAGGAGGGGAGCGGGGATAAATCCATCTTCCCGACCTGTGATTTTTTGATGGTTGGTGAACTCTTGATCTCGGCGCTTTCCAACAGAGCA
>JAHFUG010000513.1 GCA_023265195.1 Blastocatellia bacterium
GGGCTTCACGTGGGACGAGAACATTCACTTTTACTACAAGCGGGCGAAGGCGTCCGAGCTGATGTTCGGCGATGCTGCTTTCCATCGCGAGCGAATCGCGTCAATGGTGATCGACCGCCCTGCGGAACGGTCTGTCGCAAAGGCTGGGGACTAGAGCTTTGATTTACAAAAACACGATTCACGACCGTGTACAAAGGCTTTCCCGTTGCAAGATCAGAATCGAAGGAATCTTCGGCGCGAGCAAGCGCAGATAAAAATAACCAATGCCAGCCAGTCCTAACATCAGGCCAGGGGTTTCTCCAGCACCTGTACCACAAGGCCATTGGCCCCCACGCTTCCCGTACGCTTCCACGCCCGCATTAGCAACTTCAGCGACTAGCTTGAGGTCTTCTGTCAATTCCTGCCCAAGCCCTTGACAACCATGGAGCAGCACTTCGGCATTACCCGCGAGCCCATGGCATAGCGAATAGTTTTCGGCGCCTGAGTAAAGCCACCGTCGGATCGTCATACTCGTAGTTTGAAGAGCGGTGACTGCCTCGGCTTTGTACGCATCATCGTTGAGTATCTTGAAGGCGCGGAGACGGGACAAAGCGATCCCAGGGGCTCCGTGGCACCAGAGGGTTGCGAAGGATTGCGGCGCTTTCCTTCGGCGACTCTGTCCCGGTTCTTCGCGAAAGTCTGGCCAGTTGCAGGTATCGGCGTCAAACCAGTGATGTTCATAGTCAAAGGCTCGTTCGGCGCCTGTACGGTATTCCGTTTTGCCTGTTGCCTGGAAGAGTTCCAGCAACGCATACCCAATTCCCGCGGCTCCGTGCGAGAAGCCAGTCAGATTGCGTTGCTTTGGGAACGCAGGCGATCCCCATGAGTAGCCGACGGGCGATTTATCTGCCGCTTGCAGCAGGTTGTCGGCCAATCGCGTGGCGAATGCCATCAGAGAATTGTCGTTGAGGATGTCTCGCAGACTCACCAAGGCGGCGATGGCCCCGGCAGCACCGCAGATCAGATCGAACTCCCCCTCCGGCTGCGCATCGCTGGCTAAGCGACGCAAAAAGTCCGATGCTTGCTTAAGCAGTTCTTCTTCACCTAAGACTATTCCTACACGAGCGGCCGCAAATGCGACACCTACCGCCCCGGTAAATAAGCCAAGGCGGCTGGAGGCGGACAGAGCATCAACACGCGAAAGCGCCTGGCTGATGGCGCCGAGCGCAGTGCGACGTGCTGGAACATCTCCTGTTGCAGCGTAGAATTCGGCCAGAAACAATGCCACGCCGCTCGTGCCATTGTAGAGTTCGGGACCAAGCGCCCGGTAGCTCATCACTGGCTGGCGGCTGGTAGGGCTGAAATCCATCGGTTCAACGCCCAACCAGTTACAACGATCTCCGTGCCAAACCGCCTCTTGCGACAAGCGGCTAGCGATTTCTTCGGCGGTCCGCAGATACAGGCCCTTGTCGAAATCGGTCTGAGGCGCCAGCTTTGTACCACGCGATTTTCTAATCGGCTGCCCGAGCGGGGCAGCGAAGTAGTATTCATCGCTCGATCCGGGATTTAAGAAGGGCTCTTCCAAGTCGATGTTATCTTCCGCGAAGCGTTCGGCCACTGCTTGGAACCTCGCCTCCAGAGATTTCTTGCCCTGCTCATATGCGCGAATGATTCCATCCGCCAGCAGGCGACAGCGGTGCTCGCCGAAGCTTACGTCTTGACCGGGGTCTTCCGCCAAACCGACGCCTGGAGCAAGCCGTTTGGTGAAGACCGGAGTTCCCTGCTTCACGTAGTGGAAAACATCCTCATAAATCTCTCTCAAAGCATTAGCGACATGCTTATAGTCGCGCTTGTGTGTGTAGAGCACCACGGCATCGCAGCGCGAATAACTATGCCGGTCATTGAGGACTTTGAGGCCGAATGGCAAACGTTCTCGGTTCAACAGAAGGGTGGCGCGCTTGATAAAGAGGAGCGCGCCAACTGCCGTGAGATTCCAATAAAACCTCACCATATCCTGCGAAGCGTTATCGGCAAGTCCTTCGTTGCCGAGCGCCATATAGAATCCAGGAGACATCTGAAGGAGTTCTTTCGGAAAACGAAGACTCACTCGCAGCCCAGTACCGATCGAAGCGCCTGGCGCGATTAGACAGTCTTCTGAATGCACCCATAATTGCAAACCACCCTTATGCACAATCACATCGCCATGCTTGACCGCCCCAACTTCCCAGCCATCTTCCCAATACCCTGTCCCGCAATTGCCTGCCGATACTTCCTCGACAAACGGGGTCTTGCCCACCGGTGGAAGACCTGCTGCTGCCTGCATGTCAGGCGCCGCGAAGCCGCGACAATAGAAGTCGCTGTAAAGCTGGGACTGTAAATTGAACAGAAGATAATTCCGAGCGGTGTTCCGCGTGAGCAGTAGCTTTACCTTTTTGGAAAGCTGCGGCGACCGCTTCCCGAACCACCAATAGCTAGTTGGAGCATCCACGACGATCGCTTGAATTGCCTCTTCGACTTGCTTGCGGTAATCGCTCATTACATCGTTCCACTCTGTAACGGAATTCCGAGCAAATGAACAATCGCCTCCTCTGGTCGCCGTAGTATGTTCAGGCTGACTTGTAGTGAGCAAACAACCCCACCTGTTAGCCTACCGGAATAGGACATATGCTCATAGGCTGTCTGCACAAGTCTGGCCGCCGCATATTTTACCGCCCTCAGAAGCCATTCAGCGGATGTCGGAGCGTCCAACCCCATGCGCCTCGCGTAGGAGTCCCAGAAAGACCGCATCGCGGGTTGCATTTTGCCGAGCGGATACCGCGCGAGTTCAATGAATCGCTCAGGAGGTGTTTCCCCGATGAGTGGAATCGAATCCAACCAGTAGCTGAGATAATCGTTGAAAACCGAGCCAACATCCCAGCAAGGGTCTCCGACTCCCGCAAGCTCCCAATCCACAATCCTCAGCCTTGTACTTTCAACCCCAGATCGCCGCGATATGATCAAGCAATTGTCCCACTTGATGTCGAAATGGATCAAGTTTTCGGTTACCCACTCCCGTCGAAGGTCATCGAGAAGATCACAGAACTCGGGGAACTGCTGGATAATCCTGATTGCCTGAATGTTTGCTCCGCTCAGATGTTGGAACTCTTCGAGATTCGGCCGATGAATGGAGATAATCCAGGGCGGTTGAAGTTTGAAACGATCACCGTCTGTTTCACGTTCATCGTCCACCCAATCGAGGCGGTGAAGAGTGCTGAGTGCGGTCCCGATCGATGCGGCAATGGCAGGGAGAAAGCGGCCCCTGCGGTCATGGTATTCCCACAGACTCTGGGCATCACGAAGAAACTCTATGATAAGAATTTGCTCTTCCTGATCGTATTCGAAGAAGCGGGGCAGGTACTGATCAAAACCGAGGGTCCCAATAGACGACTGAAGGTGCTGGTATACCGCCGCTTCGCGAGCGATCGTCTCAGCGCTATCAGGCGTAGCGCCTTGCTTGAGCAGATAACAAGGACCGCGCTCACTGATGAGCTGGAAGTTGAGATTGCGCCGAGAGGCATCTACCACCGCCAGATCACCCTCGATGACGCATTCTGCGCCGATCAAATTGCGCTGCAATAGGTAAGGAACAACCACACGTTGTGTCAACATCGTTTACATTGCGAATGCACACTCCAATCACTTACCCTTGGCAACATCTCAATAATGGATCTCCATCTGTCATCGTTGTCGCCTGCTATTCCTGGGGCAGGTAAAGCCGCCCCAGGAGACTTTTCCGCTGGCACTCGCTGGATCTCGTCGTCAGAAAGGAGGGCTAGAACATGGCCGCGAAAGCCACTTCGGCCCTTCAGCGCCTATAGAACTTGGTGGTGGGCAATTAATCGTGGGAGGAGGAAAGAAGCCCCCCACTGCTCTCCGCTGCCAGAAGCCTTCAACAGCCGTCGCAGCTAGAAAGTTGTTCGCGATATCACCCCGCAGGAAGTCTGCCTCTGCCAGCATCGATTCGCTTCGCGAGTGCTGCAGCCTAGCGCCCCTCTTGACCCAAATGGTGGTGCCACCAAGAGGTTCCAGCTTAGTCGAAAGCGATTCGCTATGGACAATATCGCCTTCAGCTATTTCCAGGTAGTCCTTCAGGTCCAGCGTTTTATAGAGTCGCCAGAACCTGGGCCGGGTGCTTTTTCCGAGAAAGCCCACCAGCACTATTACATCGGGTGGGGCGGCAGGGTCGGGCACTAGACGTGCGATGACTTCATCTTGTGCCAATCCTGTTGTGCCATTAATGGGGTCAGGTCTGGGATCCCCTGGACTCTTTGTTTCAGCCATAGTTTGTTCCTCCTATTTCGGCGATCGATTAAGATCAGCTTCAACGCCAACTGACCGGAAAGGCGTCGCCGCATAGCGCCTGGGCATCAGTTTCTACTGGTGCAAGAACGTGTACTTAGAAACTAAACCGGAACCAAGCCTGCACCACAATCTTCTTCAACGATGCACGAATCAACCGACTCAGCCGTGTCGCCGAAGAGATACTATATCGTTCTCTGTGTGGTGTCCATTTCTTTTCGCGGACATTTTAATTACTCACGAGCTTTAGTGACTACCTCGTTTTGGACCACCTGTCGATGCCTTCCGGGACCCCAGCACAAGCACGAAGTACCCGGCCTTATCGGCGACTCGTTTTGGACCACCTGTCGATGCCTTCCGGGACCCTGCCCACTGAGATGGGAGGAACAGGAGACCTCAGGACTTCGACTCGTTCGCGAACTTAACGGAGGGCAAGGAGTCTTAGCGCCCAGCTAGCCCCATAGGTAAAGCACGCCAAAAGACCACTCAGGCAATAGTGATGCGCAGCCGTTTCCTGTAATATGTCCGCCATATGGAGTCCTCCGAAGAAAAATCCAAGCAAATATTCGGATCGCGAGCGTCGATGTACACCACCAGCGCCGCGCACGCGGATGCGGGGGTGCTGGCCCGAATAGTCGAGTTGGCGAGGCCGCAACCAGAGTGGAATTCGCTCGACATAGCCACGGGTTCCGGGCACACTGCGATCGCCATATCTCGCCACGTGAAACTCGTCGCAGCCACTGATCTGACGCGCGAGATGATTGGGGAGGCTAAACGGCTTTGCGAAGC
>JAHFUG010000129.1:0-3694 GCA_023265195.1 Blastocatellia bacterium
GATTGTCCCCGCCCGCGCGGGTGATTCAGCCAGGCTGATGATCGTGCAGTGATACTCGGCGGTCGAATTCTCGAGCGCGATCGGACCTCCCGCGTCCTTCAGCTTGGCCGGATCGTTCGTGGTCAGATCGGGACTGATCCGTTCCCATGTCTTTCCAAAGTCCGTCGATTTGAAGACCACGTTGGCGCCTAACAGCACCGTGTTCTTATCGTGTGGAGTCGGCAACAGCGGAGAGTTCCAGTTGAAGCGATACTTGACGTTCGATGCGGGTCCGCTTCCGCTGTCCTGGGCCTGCGGGCTGACCGCCTGTTGCTCTCGGGTTCGCAGGTTCGTGCGAAAGACCTCTCCTCCCTGAGACTCGGATAAGTAGAGGTCCGGATCATCGGGATGATTCAACATCCAAAAGCCGTCGCCGAAGCTGACCATCGTCCAGTCGTCATTCATGATCCCGGCCGGTTCGCGGTTTCGGCCCGGGCCGGTCCAGCTTCCATTATCTTGAAGACCGCCGCTCACCCAGTAAAACGGCTGCCTGTTGTCGGCGTGAATCTGATAGTACTGGCCGAGTGGAATGTTGTAGACCGGCTCCCACTTCTCGCCTCGATCGTAAGAGACCGCTATGCCGCCGTCCTCTCCGGCCCAGATTCGGCTCGGGTTCTTCGGATCGACCCAGAAACAGTGATAGTCGACGTGAACCTTGCCCGTTATCGCGCGAAAGTTCTTGCCGCCGTCGATCGAGACATACAAGCCCGAGGCTACGGCGTAAACTCGATTCTCGTCCGTCGGATCGACGCGGACTCGGCTGTAGTAAAAACCGCGAGACACAATGCGAGCTTCCTTCGACACTTGCTTGAATGTCTCGCCGCGGTCGTCCGAGCGATAGAGCGTGCCTTCTTTGGTTTCTCCGATAACGTACACGACGTTTGAATTCGTAGGGGCGACTCGCACGCCGATTCTCCCAATCAGCTTAGGGAGACCTTCCGTCAACTGCTTCCAGGTTCGGCCTCCATCGATCGATTTGAAGACGCCGCTCTTCTCGCTGCCGCTGGTGAAAGTCCAGGGCTTGCGTTCAAACTTCCACATCCCCGCATAAAGAATGTTCGGGTTGTTCGGATCGATCTCGAGATCGCACGCGCCGTGCTCGCGGTCTATGTAGAGAGTCTTCCGCCACGTCGTCCCTCCATCCGTAGTTATAAAAACGCCGCGCTCTTCGTTAGGGCCAAACGCGTGACCGACCGCGGCGACGTACACGACGTCAGGGTTCGACGGATGAATGATGATTCGCGAGATGTGCTCGGTGTCCTTCAGGCCCATGTTCCGCCAGGTCTTGCCGCCGTCGTTTGATTTGTACACGCCGTCTCCGAACGAAACGCTGTTGCGAGTGTTAGACTCGCCCGTGCCGACCCAAACGAGATCGGGGTTGTTGGGATCAATCGTTATGTCACCGACCGAGATCGTTCCCTGTCGTTCAAAGATCGGCGTCCAGGTCGTGCCTGCGTTGGTTGTCTTCCACACGCCTCCCGAGGCCGTGCCCACGTAAACGATGTTGGGATTACCGGGAACGCCTTCGACGTCGGCGGTGCGGCCACCCATATTGCAAGGCCCGATGCTGCGCCATTCGAGATGATCGAACGCGGCGGCGTCAACGGGAGCTTGCGATTGGCCGCTTTGAGCGGCAGTCAGCGGTCTTATGCTTGAAGCTTGGTTCCCGGATGCCTGAATGCCTAATGTAAGAATAAGGATGATCAGGGCGCGGTACGGAAGAGTCATGTTGAGCATCGCTCACCTCCGAATCGGTTTGGCCGGCTGGAATCGAAGTCGAAGAATAGAACAGAGCAGAGTGACAGTCCAGATGAAGTGACGGATGCAAGCGGATAAGTATGAAAATTGGAAGCTTGCCCGTTATTTTCACGCAACTGGCTCGTGCATGTCCACGCCGACTCCGAAGCAAAGCAACTCATTTAATTCATTTATAAAGGGTGTTAACCGTTGATCCGGTGATTGTGGTTGCCGGGCATGTTAATCCCGGGCGAAGTGATAGCCGCTCATGAAGGCGCCGGCGGTTGCCAACACCGCAGTGATAACAACGCCTGTTGCAGGATAGCTTCCGGAAGTCGCCATGGACAACAGACCAGAAAATGTCCCACCGAGACAAAGCCCGCCAAAAAAACCCAGAAGCCTGGAACGCCGGCCACTCGCATGTGAGACTAGATAATCACTGGCCTGGTGCACGTGTACCTCAGCGACAGCGTCAGGCGAGCGGTTACGCCTGGCCACTTTCAAGGATTCATCAATCAGGTCCGCGATGTACTGGTCGATATGCGTATGCAGGGCGGTAAAAGCAACCTCTGAAAATGGTCCGGTCTTTGCCCCGGCGAGTTGCGCCTCCGCATTCCCGATGACCTGTTGGAGAGCATTCCGCCGAGCCAGGTCAAGTTCGTCGCTCACTGTGAGGCTCCTTGGACTCTGGCTTTAGCACGCTGGCCTCCAACGCTCCAGCATAGGCTGATATTAATCGAGCTTTGAGATTTTCAACATCCGGTGAGGGACGGCGCACCCTTGCAAAGAAAAGAGTCGCGAGCATAACAAGAATGGCAACCCCGATAACCCCAGCAAGAGCGCCAAAGAAGAGTCCAGATGTTCTTCCTTCGAGGAGGTGGCCAAGGCCGACGACTAAGCCGCCAGCCACGGTCGCAAGAGCGGACTCTAGAATCCTCGGCCAAGCAGACTCGCTACCCTTGCTGATCCTCTTTCCAGATGCCTGCAAAGCTTTCTCCATGACGAGTATCTCAGACTATATGATGGCGCCACTAAACGCGAGCTTAGGATAGCACTTCGGGCATCTCCGGGAAACCTCTGCTGCGCTTCTCGCGCTGCTTGCGCCATCCTTGCGTGGGTTATCTTTCCTGGTCGTGAAACGCTACCGCGTGTCCGCCGACAACGACATAGTCAACTTTGTGAGGGTTCAATAACTCGATAAACTCTCTTAAATCTTTCGCCAGCTTCACCAAATGACTCCCTGTAGCGGGCCACAAGCTCGAGTAGTATGTCAACGCGCTCCTGAGGACTCAACGAGGCGTAGAAATCTCGATCGGCCTGATCGGCTTCGTCGGCGTTGTCGAAGACTCCGATTAATCGATCCATTTTCGACTACAAAGAAATTCCAAAATGCCGTGGAATATTCTAGCATGTGCCCGCTTCGAACGGCTTCGTTAACACCTCCAATATGACAAAACCGAATGGTTTTGCGATAGAGTACAACAACCCTGGGCTGGAGCGCTGCAACCCCTTGCAAGGTTGACCGAGTGTCAAAACGGGTAAGTTAATCTTTTAGGTAGTGTCTTAGAATTGTGTGGTTGCTGATGGGACACTACAACTGGCTGGAGACGAGGCCACAGCGGCGCAAATACCCCCAACGCAGTTGGGGGACTCGTTCAAATTCCACCTACATACGCTGAGCCGTCGTTGTTCTCGATAATACCCCCAACGGAGTTGGGGGATGGTTCAATTCCAACCTGATGGCGGTTGGCTACGAACTCATTAGACCAGCCGGCGAAAACCCTTTGGGAGCGAATCACCGGTACTCGCGTCCTGATAGGCAGCATATGAACCATTCCCCCAACTGCGTTGGGGGTATTCAAGAAGCGGCCGCGGCGCCGTCTGTTTAGTCAGTGAATGAACGCATCCCCCAACTGCG
>JAHFUG010000129.1:3794-5811 GCA_023265195.1 Blastocatellia bacterium
ACCGGTACTCGCGTCCTGATAGGCAGCATATGAACCATTCCCCCAACTGCGTTGGGGGTATTCAAGAAGCGGCCGCGGCGCCGTCTGTTTAGTCAGTGAATGAACGCATCCCCCAACTGCGAGGCTGTGTGAAAAGTCGATCAAGTTTTTAAGTCAGAAAAATCGTGCTTCACATTCGACTCGTAACGCATTTTTCGGACTAGCCCTATGCGTTTTGATCCCCCTGTTTTTTGATTATCGGACGATTCACCGACTTTTCACACAGCCTCTACGTTGGGGGTATTCTCCAGTTGCATCCCCCTTTCTTGCGAGCAACACAGGATTAAGACACTGCCATCCTTTACGCTTCGTTGATTCTTCGAATGCTATCCGCGCGGTTCATTTTCAGGGCTTACCGAAAGGTCAACCAACCGCCCAGTCACCAGCTCACGATACCCAGTCCCGAGCACCCATTTTCCCGAATTCCTCTTTACAAGCTCCATACAAAAGAGATAAGTTCGCGCTTCCATAAGGGCGTTGACGCAGCAACGAGTATGAGGACAACCAAGAACCCGTTCACCTCGCCGAACTCAACAGAGCCGGACCGTTTGGGCGAGATCTACCGCGCGGCGGCGCAGATAATTTGCGAAAAAGGCTACGACGCGACCTCGATGAACGATATCGCGGAAGCCGTCGGAATCACCAAGGCGGGCCTTTACCATCACATCTCAGGGAAGCGAAACCTGCTCTTCCGCATAATGAACTTCGGCTTGGATTCGCTCGACGAGCAAGTCATCACTCCGGCGCGCGCGGTAGCGGACGCGGAGCAACGATTGCGCGCGATCATAACAAACCACGTTCAATTGATCACAAGCCGCAGCACGCCAAAGGGGAACAACCCCGTGACTATCGTCGTTGACGAGGTCGCGGGCTTGACTCCGGCCCACCGCCGCAAAGTGGATCAACGAAAGCGCGCTTATGTGAATCTCATCCGCGACACCTTCAAGGAGCTGAAGGCCGAAGGAAGGTTGAGAGACGTCGACGTCACGGCCGCGACGTTTAGCCTTCTCGGAATGATCCTGTGGCTTTCGCGGTGGTACAACCCAAAGGGCCGGCTCACGCCAGAGCAGATTTCAAAAGAAGTCACCACCATTGCGCTGGCGGGACTGCTGCGGCAGAAAGCGCGCGGACCACGCGAGTGAAAACAAGTCCTCCGATTCGAAGTCAACGTCTTGTTCCTGCCAATCGCCAAACTGTTTAGGGTATGGGGGGATCACACCGCCTTTGCCGCGGAGCGATTGATGAGAGAAGAAAGCCGGCGTCTTGCGTAGCCCTTTCACCACGTTGGACTTTAGCATTTCAGTTTTGGCCCTCCGTAGGAGGGTCATGTTTATAGTACGTGCGGTGAACCGTTCCGCCCTCCGTAGGAGGGCCATGTTTATAGTACGTGCGGTGAACCGTTCCGCCCTCCGTAGGAGGGTCATGTTTATAGTACGTGCGGTGAACCGTTCCGCCCTCCGTAGGAGGGCCATGTGTCCCTGGAAAGCGAGGCAGCTTTGGCTGTTCACCTGCAAAGCAAGATCGACATGGCCCTCCCAGCGGAGGGCGGATGCTACGCCGGTCCCTGCCATAAACATGACCCTCCTGACAGAGGGCGGATGCTACGCCCGATTCCCTGCTATAAACATGGCCCTCCCAGCGGAGGACGGATGCTACGCTGGTCCCTGCCATAAACATGACCCTCCTGACGGAGGGCGGATGCTGCACCCGATTCCCTGCTATAAACATGGCCCTCCCGGCGAGGGCGGATGCTACGCCGGTCCCTGCCATAAAAATGACCCTCCTGATAGAGGGCGGATGCTACGCCCGATTCCATGTCTATAAACATGCCCTCCTAACGGAGGGCAAGATGCTACACCCGATTCCCTGCTATAAACATGGCCCTCCTAACGGAGGGCAAGATGCTACATCCGATTCCCTGCTATAAACATGGCCCTCCTAACGGAGGGCAAGATGCTACATCCGATTCCCTGCTATA
>JAHFUG010000129.1:5911-10905 GCA_023265195.1 Blastocatellia bacterium
CCCGATTCCCTGCTATAAACATGGCCCTCCTAACGGAGGGCAAGATGCTACATCCGATTCCCTGCTATAAACATGGCCCTCCTAACGGAGGGCAAGATGCTACATCCGATTCCCTGCTATAAACATGGCCCTCCTAACGGAGGGCAGATGCTACACCCGATTCCCTGCTATAAACATGGCCCTCCTAACGGAGGGCGGATGTTGCGGCCTATCACTTCTATAAACATGGACCTCCTAACGGAAGGCGGGAGGGCGAAACATTAGTGAAGGATGGGTGTCTCCGCTTGACGATCATGGGTCTCTCCTCTAATCTCCGCACAGCCGATGCGGAGGCAGCGTGGAAGCCAAAATCGAAGAACGATCCAACATCGAATCAATCCGGGGGCGGCAAACCGAGCTGCCTAGAACGATCGGATTGATCAGCGCAACCGCCGTTCTCGTAGGCACAACCATCGGCAGCGGTATCTTTAGATCGCCCGCAAGCATCGCGACTCGAGTCCCGAATGAACCGCTCTTCTTAATCACATGGCTCGTCGGCGGCCTCTTCACTCTCTGTGGGGCGCTCACTTACGCCGAACTTGCTTCAGTCTTTCCTCAGACCGGAGGTGTGTACGCCTACTTGCGAGAAGGCTTCGGCCGGTTGCCAGCCTTCTTGTTCGGCTGGAGCCAGCTTACGATTCTCCGCGCGTCGGCTCTCGGAGCGATAGCCACGGTCTTTTCCGAATACCTGATCAGGTTGCTGGAGACGAACTCGCCGGCCGGGTTTGCGCGCTCGCTCGAATCGATTGGGATCGACCGGGCAGGCGCGGTTCATTACCTCGCGGCGATTGCGGTCGTGGTCATCGCCGTATTCAACATCATCGGCGTGAACATAAGCGCGGCGTTGCAGAACACTACCGCCGCCACGAAGTTCATTGCGTTGATTCTGCTTGTGGCCGCGGCGTTCTTGATCGGTGGACGACTTCCCGCGCCTGATTCGCTTCAGCATCTGGAGCCGCTCGGCGCCACAACAGTTACTTCTTTCGGATTGGCTCTGATATCGATCCTGTGGGTTTACGACGGGTGGGCCGATGTGACTTTCGTCAGCGGCGAAGTGAAGCGCCCGGAGAGAAATCTCCCGATAGCGTTGATCGCCGGCTCCGGCGTCGTGATTGCGGTCTATCTGCTAACGAATCTCGCGTATCTGCACCTGCTGGACATAAATCAAGTCGGGCATTCCAAGCTCGTCGCGGCGGATACGGCTTATCGAGTGGTGGGAGGAACCGGAGTCACGCTGGTTTCGCTGGCGGTGATGATCTCGGCGTTCGGCACGTTGAACGGATCCATGTTGACCGGCTCGCGAATATTCTTCGCGATGGCGGATGACGGACTCTTCTTCAAGAAGATCGCCGCGGTGCATCCTCGATTCAAGACGCCTCATATAGCCATCTTGCTCGCGGCGGGATTGGCGGTGATCTTCGTCATGGTCAGGTCTTTCGAACAGCTCGCGGATACGTTCGTGTTGGGCATCTGGCCTTTTTACGCGGGCGGCGTTGCGGCTGTTTTTGTTTTGAGAAAGAAGCGCCCCGATTTACCGCGGCCATATAAAGCGCTGGGGTATCCAATCACGCCGGCGTTGTTTTTGCTGGCGGCGTTGTTCCTGGTCGGGAACGCGGTGATTGACGATGGGAGGAACGTTTTCTCATGGTTGATCGGGAGAGGCCGCGTTGAAGGGACTGGCGGGACCCTGCTGGTCTTCGCGGTGATAGCGGCCGGCATACCTGCATACTGGATTTGGCAGGTGATGCATAGAAAGAAATAAAACCACGAAGCTCACGAAGATCACGAAGTTTTGAAAAGGACCACATCCAAATGGCTCGTGCGACTTCAGGCAGTTCACAGGTTGGGAAGAGGATTTATTCCCGCTGCCGCGCTTGCGGCTCAGTAAAGCATGCGGCAAGGAGGGGAGCGGGGATATCACGATGCGAGGAAACATCACGGTTTGTCTTGTTTTGCCGGTCTTCGTGAGCTTCGTGACCTTCGTGGTCCAATTCTTCCCCCCCGGTTTTGAGGTAATACAATGAGTCTCATCGCCAGAGAAATCGACAAAATCATCGAGCCGCAAGAAGTGATGGAAGGCGCGGGCGTCCGGCTGAGACGCAGCATCGGGACTCATACGCTGGATCATCTGGATCCCTTCTTGCTCCTGGACAACTTTGGTTCGGATAATCCGGACGACTATGTAGCCGGATTCCCCTTGCATCCTCATCGAGGAATCGAGACCGTGACGTATATGCTCGCGGGAGTAGTCAATCACAAAGACACGCTTGGGAACTCAGGCAGCATCGGCGCGGGAGACGTTCAATGGATGACTGCCGGCGGCGGGATCATGCACGAAGAGATGCCTCAGCCGAGGCCCGAAGGCAACTATGGCTTTCAACTTTGGGTGAACCTGCCCGCGAAACTCAAGATGAGCAAACCTCGCTATCAGGACATAAGAGCGAGTCAGATTCCCGTCGTAACGGCCGGCGGCGGCGCTAGAGTTCGAGTGATCGCGGGTGGAGCCGGCGGGGTAACGGGTCCGGTCACCGGAATAGCAGCCGATCCTGTTTATCTCGATGTTGATGCGCCGCCCCACTCATCGTTCACTCATGAAATCGAACGAGGCCATTCTGCGTTCAGCTACGTCTTCGAAGGCGAGGGCCGTTTCGGCGGTAGTGATTCGGAGGCGGGAACGCGCGTATCGGCGACAAGACTCGCGGTGTGGGGAGACGGCGATTACGTAAAGGTCGTGACTACTGATTCGCCAGTTAGGTTCCTGTTGATCTCGGGCAAGCCGCTGAACGAGCCAATAGCGAGATACGGCCCGTTCGTTATGAACACAAGGGCGGAGATTGAAGGGGCGTTGCGTGACCTTCGCGAAGGCAGGTTCGTTTGGTCCGAGAGCAGGAAGGACTAGCGAGAGCCGCGTCGTTTAGAGTTCACGCTTCAGCGTGCCGCAGCCTAAAGGCTGAACTCTGAACTTCCGGCGGCTGGGATCGCACGGCGCTGGAGCGGGATTAGAAGATGGTCGTTGGCCTCGACGCCGAGCCTTGTATTCAGGCGGGTCGGGCATGTTAGATTCGTCACTGCAAGCTGACCATTCGCAACCCGTGACCAGATCCAAAACAACGCAAACCAGCCCTCGGCGAAAACCAAAGCCGCGATGGCGCAGATGGTTCTGGATAATCGCAGGCTCGCTCACGGTTATTTTCCTGATCTATCACGCTACGGTTTTGTATAGGGTCGTTCGCCTCAAGACCAACAATCCAACCACTACGGCGTTGATTGAGGATCGCGCATCGGAAGCCAAGTCGCAGGGCAAGCCGGTGCGGCAGGAGCAAACATGGGTTCCTTATAACAAGATCTCGACTTCGGTTATTAGGGCCGTGCTTGCGGGAGAGGACTCGCGCTTCTTCGATCACGAAGGGTTCGATTGGGAAGAAATTCAAAAGGCCCTCGAAAAGGACTGGGAGGAGAAGCGGTTTCAACGGGGCGCTTCGACAATCAGCCAGCAACTGGCCAAGAACCTGTTTCTATCCACGTCAAAGAACCCGCTTCGTAAGCTGCACGAGGCGTTGATCACATGGGAGATGGAGAAGATTCTGACCAAGCGGCGGATTCTAGAGCTCTATCTCAACGTGATCGAATGGGGCGACGGAATCTACGGAGTGGAAGCCGCTGCTCGAAACTACTTCGAGTCGTCGGCGGGCTCGCTCGGCCCCGATCAAGCGGCGTTTTTGTCCGCGATCATTCCTAATCCACGCGAGACCTACAACCCGGAGAAACACCGAGCCCGCGTTGATCGAAGAAAGAACCTAATCGAGCGGCTGATGCGTCACGTTGTGATTCCGAAGGATCTGAGTTGAAAGGTTCGTATCGGGCGTCATGACATTCCGCGCGTCACGTCATGTGGCGCGCAGCGAGTCCTGCCGAACGCGGCGCGCGGCGTAGTGCAATCAGCGTGCTCGCGAATTTCAGGCCGTCCGAGGTCTTTAGAAAGGAACATCGCAAGAAAGGAACATCGCAATGAGCCAACCAACCGAGACGAATCAAACAACGCCACAGTGTCCGTTATGTCATATAGAAATAAAATCGCTGGGCCAGGTTCCAGTGAGAACGGGAGGCACAACCGGCGCCTGCCATTTTCTGTTTGGCGGATGGGCGGATTTAGGCGAGGGGATTATCTTGCTGGACGCCTATCGCTGTCCACGGTGCAGCCGGCTGGAATTCTACGATCACGATTTCAGCTTGCCGAATAATTGACCGGGTGAGGCGGCGATAGTTCCTCAGAGACTGCTGAATTAGAGTGACCATCACAAGGCCGAGGTATTACCGAGCCGCTTTGTTTGAGCATTGCCGATGGCTTTCGCGGCCTCCCATTCGAACGTGAACTCACAACAGTCCGCGCCGTCAACCGTGCACTTGGGGTGATTGGATTTTACGGAGCACGCGCCTGCCAGCTCGAGCGTCCGGCTCCAGAATCCGGTCAGGCTTTCACAGATCGAATGAGTTGGGCTCGTACCGGGCTCGTACCGATAGCGAACCATGCAGCGGGACTCGCCGAGCATCCGCGTGTCGAGCTTGCGCGCTTCGTGAAAGAAGAAGTCTCCGATGCGAGGGAACTGTTCTACCTGTTTTACGGGGTCCTTCGTAAGAAAAGCCCAGTAGACTCCGGTGAACACATGCTCAGCCATGAACCTGCCGATTTCCACCGAGAGATGTTCTTCAGTTGGCTTCGCGAGTTGTCTTGTAAGCATCCGCAGGTTGTGGAGCGTACTGTACGGATACCAGTTTGACGGAAGAAATGAAAAAGGCAACGCCTCGCGATCTTGAACGCTGAGTTTGTTAACCACGTCGGACACTGCTTGATCGCCATACCGATTCCGTAGAAAGGTGGTCCAAGCAGTAAGTAGTATCCCCTTGATCTCGCCCATGTTTTCTCCCGGCTATCTGCCCTGCAAGGAGGGCGGTCC
>JAHFUG010000129.1:11005-16705 GCA_023265195.1 Blastocatellia bacterium
CACAATCATTCCCAGCCTGTCCCGTTGCGGTGAGTGAGACGAACGATGAGCCTGGTCGTGAGAGGCAGTTCCGCCTTCGACTCGCTGATAGTCGGTATCCGCGAATCGAAGGCCGCGCTGATCTGTGGTTGATTCTATATTGGTGACAGAGGGTCGCCTGTTTGATGATCGGTGATCTGGAAGCGAAGGAAGTCGTGAACGGCCTTGAGAGCAGCCGAGTCCGCCGTCGTAATTCGGACTCGCCCGCCTTTCTCGGTTTCCTCAAACGAATAGGAGATGGCGGCCTTCAGCCTGTTCAGTACATCGACGCCGGGCGGAATCTGCGCATGAACAGCGAACGGCTTTGAGAAATCGCCTTCCGCGAAGAGCTTAGTGATCAGCTCGAGGTGTCTCCGAATTTGGTCTCTACTGGCTACGTCGTTTACGTCATTAGCCTCCGCTTCAATCGCGCCGCCGTCTCGCATCAAGCGGAAGCGGTGAGTGGTCTTGTCCTGGTCGAATCCCATCGCCCGCCCGCCTCTTTCCTTCAATTCGGCCATATGTTTCTCATGCATTGAACAATCGGCCATTGGTTGAGATGGCGAATGAGCCGTGGCTTCGTGATGTTGAGAGCGGGCCACACTCGCACACGGGATCAGAATCAGAAACACAGTTTGAAAACAAAATTTAGCCTTCACTTTTAATCTCCTTCCGTTGCTTCTTCTGTTTGAGCCGCCGGGCTGGATTTGTGTAGGGGTTATCTAAATTGTGCTTGCCGTGGAGCGATTCAAGAAGACCGGCGCGCCCGCCGCGCCCAGCGCCAGCCAGTCTGACGTCCCAATCGCTAAGGAGCGCGGCGAGATCGTCGCGCAGGGCTGTGGTTTCGCGAATGCGCAACTCCAGGTCTTCTAACTTCGCCGCGGCAAGCTCGCGAACTCTCATGCACGGAGCGCCGCCGCCGTCCCTGATTTTCAAGATGCTCGCAAGCTCGTCAAGGGTGAACCCGATGGCCAACGCTCCTCGGACCATTCTCACTCGATCCGTAGCCTCTGGAAGATATTGCCGGTAGCGATTTCGCGAGCGGGCAGGAAGCGGCAGCACCTCTTTGCGCTCGTAGTGTCTCAACGTGTCGGTGCTGACGCCTGACGCCCTGGCTAATTCCCCCGCGCTCATGAAGCCGTTCTTCGATGCTCGATTCACCATGTGATCATTATAAAGGTTGGAATCGGTTCCACAGTCAAGCGTTTTTGGAGACTCTCGAGCGGTCACCCCTTCACAATCAACTCGGCGCGTGTTCGATAGGGAGATATCACTCGGTTCCAAACCGAACGGACTAACTTGCGTTGACATATCCGCATACTAATTGCTTCAATGCGGATAGGTGTAACCGGCATGGCGTTTAAGCCGTTTTAGCCTAGTCGTCAAGCAAATTGCCGGCGAATCGAATTGAGCGCGCTTGAAAAAAAGCATAGTGGTCCGGCGAAGTGATCGCAGTCACTAACGAGATGCGGGTGCAGAGGTGAGATGAAGAAACTTATGGCATTCATAAAAAGGCGTCTAGGGTTGTTGATCGGCTTGGCGCTGGTGATAGCAGCAGGCGCGGTGACCACCGTCGTCCTGAGCAAACGAACCGAAGCCAATGACTACATAACTCAGAAGCTCGAAAAGGGCACTATCGAAGTTACAGTGTCTGCGACCGGCACGGTTCAAGCGGTGACGACGGTTCAAGTGGGTTCGC
Organism: Blastocatellia bacterium; assembly: GCA_023265195.1. Lineage (GTDB taxonomy): Bacteria > Acidobacteriota > Blastocatellia > UBA7656 > UBA7656 > QHVH01. The sequence continues at coordinate 12,723 of JAHFUG010000129.1, forward strand.
AGGTGTCGGGCACGGTTTCGTGGCTGGGGGCTGATTTCAATTCCAGGGTCACAAGAGGACAACTGGTGGCGAAACTCGACCCAGCGATATTCCAAACTCAAGTCGACAACGGACAGGCTAACGTAATGAACGCCGAAGCCGCCATCAAAACCGCCGCCGCGGAGATGAACAATCAAAAAGCCAACCTCGATTCCGCGAAAGCGAATCAGGAAGTTGCTCGCGTGCAGCGCGACGATGCGATGGCGCTCGTGAAGCGCGATCAGGCTCTGGTGAGCGTTCTCTCGGGCCGCGAGATTGAAGCGGCGCAGGCCCTCGCTAGCGCCGCCGCCGCCCGCTACACGCAGACCTCGGCTCAGGTCGGTCAGGCGGAAGCCGCCATCGAATCCGCTAAGGCAAAATCCGAACAGGCCAAGGCCAGTCTGGCCCAGGCCAAGGCCCAACTCGATCAGGCCAAAGTCAATCTGGAACACACGATTATCTCGTCACCCATTGACGGCGTGGTTGTGTCCAGGACCGTCGACGTCGGGCAGACCGTCGCGGCCAGTCTTCAGGCTCCAACGCTTTTCACGATAGCCAACGACCTTACCAAAATGCAGGTGCTCGGCTCGATTGATGAAGCCGACGTTGGCCAGATCCGCGAAGGGATCAGGGCTAATTTCACCGTCGACGCTTATCATGGGGACACTTTCAACGGCGTGATTTCGCAGATAAGACTGAACGCCCAATCACAACAGAACGTCGTTACTTACACCGCGGTTATCGAGGTGAGCAACCCCGAGTTGAAACTCCGGCCCGGAATGACCGCTAATATCACAATCCCAATCGCCAAGCGCGAGAACGTTCTGATGATTCCCAACTCGGCGCTCAGGTTCAAACCCAACCTCTCTGAAAAGGATCAGAAGGAACTGACCGCGAAGATCGAAGCGTTGCAGAAGCAGCGGGAGGCGGAGCAGGCCGCCGCGAAAGAGCAGAACGTAACCGCACAAGTGAAAGAAGGGGCTGATTCCGCTGCGCAGGAGCAACCTCGTCAGGGCGCGGAAGCGATGGCTAACAAGAATTCAGGCGGGGAGCATCGAAGGAGATCGGGCGGCGATGCGGGCGGGGAGGGTTCCGCTAAGGCTAATTCCGCTGACGGCTCCTCGGGGAGAGGGAACGGCAACTGGCGCCATCGAAGAGATGGATCGCAAGCAGGCGCCGGCCAAGAAGGTCAGGGCTCGGGCGAAGGGGGGCGCGGCGACCGCTCGATGAAACGGGACGGCGCGGATTCGAATTCAAACGAACGGCCTCACAGGGGAGATCGGGGATCTTGGAATAAGGACGGCGGCAATTCCAACTCGCAGGGTCAAGCTCGTGGTGGACCGGGCTCCGGGCAAAGAGATGGACAACACGCTAAAGGAACCGGCGCCGGTAACTCCCCAATGAGAAAAGATGGCGGTAACGCATCAATGGGGCCTGGAGTGGGGCCTGCAGTCGCTGCAGGGGGACAGGGCTCTTCTGGAAGTCAGGGGGGATCGGGACGCGGGTTTCAGGGGCAGGGCGGCGGCCGCGGTGAAGGCGGCTCAAGACGGCAGGGCCAGATTGTCTACGTGCTTACCGCCGACAAGAAACTCGAGCCCCGTTTCGTCAGGACGGGAATCACGAACGGCCGATTCACCGAAGTGGTCTCCGGTGATTTGCAAGAGGGCGATGTCATCGTGACCGGCCAGAACGACGCGAACGGAAGCACGAGACCGCCGCAGGCAAACACCAACCCGCTTCAGCCACGGTCACCGATGGGCGGGCCGCGAGGAAGGCCTTAAGGGGCGAGGATGGAAGATAGAAGATAGAAGATAGAAGATAGAAGATAGAAGATAGAGGTAGAAGATAGAGGATTTACGATTTGGAAGCTCAAGTGATCAGCCAGGAAACCATCGCGACTGATGAAGAGGAGCGCCTGTCATCGGCGGCCCCTTTCGCGAAAGAACTCATAACGCTCGACCACGTGCATAAGGTCTATAGGATGGGCGACATGGAGATACACGCGTTAAGAGGCGTCTCTCTCCACATCAGGCCCGGCGAGTTCATCGCGATAATGGGAGCGTCGGGATCAGGCAAGTCAACGATGATGAATATACTTGGCTGCCTGGACAAGCCGACTCGCGGCCAGTACTTCCTCGAGGGCCAGGACGTCTCCAAGTTGTCAAAGGATGAGTTGGCCGATATACGAAACCGCAAGATAGGTTTTGTGTTTCAGGGATTCAATCTGCTGGCGAGGACCAGCGCTATCGAAAACGTCGAACTGCCATTGCTCTATCTCGGGGCGAAACATTCGGAACGGGTCAAGCGCGCTACGGAGAGCCTCGAGCTTGTAGGATTGGGCCAGAGGCTCCACAACATGCCCAATCAACTTTCGGGTGGACAGCAGCAACGAGTTGCGATCGCCCGGGCTCTTGTTAATCGCCCTTCGATCATCCTGGCCGACGAGCCCACCGGCAACCTCGACAGCCGCACCTCGATCGAGGTGATGGACGTCTTTCAATACCTGAACCAGGAGCGCGGCATTACCGTCGCCCTGGTTACTCACGAGCCGGACATCGCTCAATATGCGAAACGCGTGGTCGTGTTCAAGGACGGAAAGATAAAACGCGATTACATGGTTGACGACCCGCGTTCCGCCCGCGAAGAACTCGAGAGCTTGCCTCCCGTCGATATCGATGAAGACGAGGACGAGCAATGAATCTGCTTCTCACGTTCAAGATCGCGCTGAGGGCGCTTTCACGAAACATGATGCGCTCGATGCTCACCATGCTTGGAATCATCATTGGCGTGGGCGCGGTCATTGCGATGATCGCCATCGGCCAGGGCGCCTCGTCGCAGATTCAAAGTCAGATCGCTCAATTGGGCAATAACATGCTTTTCGTCATGTCCGGCTCGATGAACATGGGCGGAATGCGCGGCGGCAGCGGCTCAACTAATACACTCACGGTCGACGACTCCGAAGCAATCGAGCGGGAGTGTCCGGCGGTGCGCATTGTATCGCCCGGCGTCCGCGCCGGAGGCCAGCTTGTGTTCGGCAATCAAAATTGGAGCGCGTCCAGCGGCATCATGGGCGTCAATGAGAAGTTCCCGGATATTCGGTCCTGGCCGGTTGTTTCGGGAGAGTTCTTTACCGAGGGCGACGTCCGCACCGCCGCTCGAGTGTGCGTAATCGGCAAAACCGTCGCCGATAACTTGTTCGCCGGAGTCGATCCGGTCGGGCAGACCATGCGGATCAGGAACCTTCCGTTTCGGGTAATCGGCGTCCTTGGAGCTAAGGGACAAGGTCAATTCGGCAACGACCAGGACGACACTGTCATCGTGCCTTACACCACCGCGCAAAAAAAGATGATCTCGGTCACCTACATCAATCAGGTAATGGTCTCGGCCATCAGCCCTTCCGCGACTTTCACGGCCGAGAGTCAGATAACGGATCTGTTGCGCCAAAGGCATAAGCTTGGGCCGAATCAGGATAACGATTTCTTCGTGCGGAATCTGACGGATGTAGCTGAAGCGGCGGATCAATCCTCCAAAATAATGATCAACCTGCTCGCGTCGATCGCGGGCGTTTCTCTGATGGTGGGCGGCATCGGGATAATGAACATAATGCTGGTCTCCGTGACGGAGCGCACTCGTGAGATAGGCATTAGAATGGCCATCGGAGCCCGAAGCCGCGTGATCCGGCGGCAGTTCCTTATCGAGTCGGTCACATTATCTTTCGTAGGCGGACTAATCGGAGTCCTGTTTGGAGTCGCGGCCGCCGTGACTATATCAAGGACGTTGAGCTGGCCGACGCTGATTTCGCCGGCTTCCATAGGCGTGGCGGTGGTTTTCTCAATGATGGTAGGAATACTCTTCGGTTACTATCCCGCCCGCAAGGCCGCGGCGCTCGATCCAATAGACGCCTTAAGGTACGAATAAACAAGCTTCGGATTAGTTCGACTTCAGCCAATCCACTACGATCTAGC
>JAHFUG010000013.1:0-13694 GCA_023265195.1 Blastocatellia bacterium
GTGAACTTCGTGGTTATTCTTTCTTTTCCCAACGCCGAGATTCTATCGGAAAGCGATTTTTTTCAGATGCTCTTCGGTGAAAGTGCTGTCTGGAATACTCTGATCGTACTTTGCTTCGACAAGGTCGAACACGATGGTCTTATGACGCGAGCGGTTATCGACCGTCCACTTCATGCGAGTCCAGTGTCCCTGGACCTCCGCCGTCTTATCGATGGCGACGCGCCGTGCAATCTCATTGTGATTGTCATAGAATTCGGCCGCCAGCGGAGTATAGCTCTCCTTCGAGACCAGCAGCACTACTCGGGGAAACTTCGAGTCCGAGCCTGGCCTCAGCTTGCCATCGAGCCGGTACGCTGGACCGCCGGAAGCGGCGGCGTCCTGATCGATCAACTTGAACTGGTACTTTTCGAGTTGTCCGTCGACCAGTTCCTGCAAGGTCATTCCGAACAGCGACTCTTCGTCGGAAGCGCTCCTGGCCGTGACGAAGCTTCCGGTGCTCTGCATGAATCTCGTTGCTTCGACGTCGCCCTTGGGCGATACCTTGATCAACGCGTCGCGGTCGCGTTCCTCTTGTGGCGACGTGAACTCGGCCAGCGCCCACTGCGCTCCGTCCGGAAGGCGCTTGCGCAGCATGGTCAGGTCGACTACACGCGCGGCGCCGTCGGAATCTTGAATCGTGGCCCTCATCCTGACCATGCTCTGGCCAATTTGTAATTGCGACAAACATCGTCCAATGATTCGCTCGCCTTCCCGCGCGGCTTGCTCACCCGCTTCGGAACCGGCGCCGCCCGCGTCGGGAGACGCCACCGACCGGGTTGCGCAAGCGGAAGAGAAGGCCGCGAGAAGCGTCGCCGCAAAAGCTATCAGGCATCGGCTGCCGAATGTCAGTTTGTTCATTTGTTCAACTCTCGATCCTTGTTGTGTGAGCCGGCTCAGGTCCGGGATTGAATGCGCGCGATTTCATCAATAACGGCAGTACGATCAAGTTCGATAGAAGACACGCCAGTATCGTAACCGCCCATAGTAACCCTCCCAGCCTAACCGGAACGAATGAGGATAACATGAAAATCATAAACGCCGCGATCAGCATCGCGTTCGCCAGCACCATTGGCTTGCCGGTTCGTATCATCGTCAGCCACATGACCCAGCCCTGATCGCCGGTTTCCCCAACGCTTTGGCGGTATCGCCTGATCATATGAACGGCGTTGTCGACCGCCAATCCCAACGCCGCGCTGGCTATGAGACTCGTCGTGATGTCGAGCGGGATGCCCGCCCACCCCAGAAACCCAAAGTACCCCGCGATCGGGAGCAGATTCGGAATCAGCGCGAGAAGTCCAACCACAAACGACCGGAACAGGATCGCTATCATGATGTAAATCGTAATCAAGGCGATAGCCAGACTCGAAGCCTGCGAACGTGCTACTGCTTCCGACGCATTGTTCAATAACACGACCGGGCCCGTCACCCTGGCGGAAACGCCCGGCGGAAGATTCGTCCTGGCCCACTCATCGATCGAACCGGTTAGTTTACGAACCTCATCCGAGTCAAACAAGTTCGTTCTTAGAGCGATGACCGCGCGAGAGTAGTCGGAACTGACGAGCCGCGACACGAGATCGTCTTGAGAGATGAAGTCGTTGAAAATCGCTTTGACTCTTTCCGGCTGTTCGGGAATCTCCTGGCGCCCGCCATTGGATGGCAAGAGGCCGTTGATTCTGGCGACTATGCCGGCGATCGATATGGCCGCGTCTACTCCGTTCTGCCGCCTTGCATGCTTTTCAAGCTCGGACGCGGCGCGCAGGAAGCCGGGATTGTACGCGGCGCCGTTTCCACCGCTCAGGATTACCTCGATCGTCGAAGCGCCCGCAAGCCGTTCGTGGAGCTTAATCGCGTCCTGCACCGTCTCGCTTTTCTTTGGAAAGATAGCGAGATAATCGGTCTTCACTTTCAAGTAGAAGAGGCCGGCCATCAGCGCGCCGGTAAGCGCGATCGAAAACCACCACGCGCGCCTTCGACGGTAAAGCACCAAGGCGGTCACATTTCTCAGAACATTATTGAGCCAGCGCGCATAATCTTGATTCGCTGTGGAGCGGCCCGGCTTCATCCTGGACAGCACCGCCGGCACTAGCGTGAGGGTTAGGAAAAGCATAACCAACACGCCCGCTCCGTTGAAGACACCCATATCGCGCGCGGCGGGAATAGCGCTTGACGCAACCGCGAGGAAACCCGCGATCACGGTCAGCCCCGACACCAAAACGGCTGGACCGATGAACTTCAGACCTGAAAGCCAGGCGGTCTTCGGATCAGCGGAGCCGGCGGTCGACAGGCGATGCTGATTCAACACATGAAAAATGTAGGAACCTCCAACCGCGATCAATACAGTCGGCAAAGAAAGCGTGGCTATCGTAATCGGCCGTCCTAGCAGGCTCATCAAGCCGATTATCCAAACCAGCCCCGCCGTGAGCGCACCCATTGCAAGCGCCGCGTAAGCGAGGCGCCGGAACGCGGCCAGGAAAACAAGAAAGCAGAGAAGGGCCGCCGCGGGCGAGCAGACCAGCATATCTCTCATCATGCCGCGAATGCCTCTTGCATCCAGGACCGGAACCCCGGTCACGAAGACCTCATCGCCGCCGGCTTCGGCCTTGACGGCTTGCTCGACCTGACCGGCGAGGAATCTAACCTCCGCTTCGCCAAGCGGCTCGACGAATACGTTTATCGCGGCGGTTCGGCCGTCTACCGAGACGTAGTGTTTTGCGTACAGGAGATCGCCGGTTACGGCTGGCTTCAGCACGGCCAGTTCCGCATCGGATGCGCCCGGCGGCAAGAGGGTTCCAACTGATAAGCGGCCGGGCTCGCTTCTAATCGCTTTCACGCTGGTCAAGCTTTGCGCGTCGGCGACGCCTTTCAACGCGGCGAGCTTCCTTGTCAAACGGTCAAGCTTCGCTATAAAGCTGGAAGTGAATACGTCCGTGGTAGTGAGCGCGGCTATGATGACACGGTCGTCGCCGAACGAACGCTGCGTCTCTTTGTAGAAGTCGAGATCAGCGCCGCCTTGCGCGAGGGTCTCGAGCGATCCGTTGAAACCAATCCCTCTAACGCAGAGAGAGGCCGCGAACACAATGGTCACGCCGAGCAACAAGGCTATCGTGAGCGCGGAATGCCGGATAACGAAGCCGGCGAAACGGGTCATGAGTTAGGCTCGCGAGGGTTGTCTGACCGCATTCGCGAGTGACTATAGGCTAAGGATTCGAGCGGCGCAAGCAAGGAGGGTTCGGTTCAAAAGATGCAGCGAGGCCGACCGTTGAAACTATGCTGGGGTTCTCTGCGGTGGAGAGAATAGCGGTAGGAGATGCAAGTTCCTTTAGTTTTGTTTGATGTCGAACGGATGCGACTGGAGAAGCAGGAGATCATCGATCTCTCCTCGGTTGCCATTCCTTTGGTAGGCTAGCCTCAGTTTTGATGGCTCTCTTGAAGAACGAACTGAAGAAGATCTCAGTCATTGACTCTCAATGCACGCGAGAAGAGTAACACCCACTCCCGCGCGGCTTACCTCGCGGTTGCTGAGAGAGCCCTGGCGAGTTCTTTCTTCGTCGCCCCGCCGGGCAGTACTCGTAAAAGATGTTCGCCGGATGACCCCGGGTCGACTGGAGCACGAGGTGTTTCGACACATCCGTTATCGGCGATCGATGAAGGAGCTATCGTGCGAGTAGCTGTCGGTTACTCCACTGCGTGCAGATTCAATGTCGCCCAAAGCGAGCGCAGATTCGTGATGAGGCCGTTGTTCATCCGCAAGGCCTCAACGGTAGCGCGCCCGCGGGCGGTCAAGCCAATGAGTTGCACCTGTCATCTCTCCATTTGAAGTGCGTGCGCCATTGTTGGCGGCGCGGGTGAAACAAAGCTACGGTCCGGCCAGTCTTGGGATCACGCGCGTGGCTGCGCTCCCCTTTGTAGCCGTTGCAGGCGCGGCAACAGAGACAGAGATTGAGCAGGTTTATATGTTTGATCTTCCGCCGGCAGAAGAACGAAGTTGCAGGCGCGGCAACAGAGACAGAGATTGAGCAGGACGGTTTGGCCCCCGCGTGCGGCCGGAATGATGTGATCGGCTTCCAACCGAATGCCGAGCAGTCGTTCCGGGCTGTGGCAGTAAGCGCAATGCGGCTCAGAAAACTGAGCACGGAGGGCGCGGCTCAGTAACGGCGGGACGGCGCTCAACGGGCGGTCCCGTTTTGCTCTTTTGTGTGCTCACGCTGGGCCAGCAGGAATTGGGCCTTGGCTTTATTCCGCGAAACCAACAGGTATTCCTGTTGCAGTCGTTCCCATTCAGCCGACTCGCGGCCGTTGAGTTGGCCGGTTTCGGATCTGCGCAACAGAGTGCTGAAACGCCGCTGCTGTTTGGATGAGAGAAAAGCATTCGCAATCGCGCGCAACGCCGGCTCGTCCAACAAGGACCAACGGGCCAAATCGCTGTCCAGCGATTGAGGCAAATGTTTCGGCAAGGGCGGAAGGCGGCTCTCCAACGTAGAGACGACGAGTTCGGGCACGCCGCATTGTGAGGCCTGCGCCGCTTTTTTGACGCGCTGGTAGAGCCGGCTGGACAACTGAAGCTTGACGGCGTGGGTAGTGTTGGCTTTTGCTTTCATAGGCGCGATTCTAACGGTCGTTCAAGTACGAGTCAAAACTCCCCCGGTGACTATGTTCCCGGGGACGTCGCGTGGGATTTGGGCGGCGGAGTGTTCCATGTAAGGCTCGTGACCGACGCGTTGGCGGCCGGAGGCCGAACTTACATGCTCGTGCACAACATCGGGAGCGGGGCTCGGCTCGAAGACGTGTTGTTTTCGTGGAAGATCATCGGGCATTATAGGTGCTTCAACCAAGGAGGCGTAGAACAATAACTTCCGCTTCTAGTTATCGGCAGTGCGAGACCAGGAACGCCGGTGAAGTGAGCGCTTCACCGCAGAGGCGCAGAGATCGCGGAGAGGGCCGCGGAGAGTAAACCTGCTCCGCGTCCCTCTCCGCGGTGAACGCTCTCGAAAAAGCGAACTTATTTCTTTGACGCCTCCAAAGGGACCTAAAGGAATCTCTTCGCACCCAATATATGACTACAGAGAAAAGCTTCGAATCGTCGCTAAAAGAACTCGAGCAAATTGTCGAGCAGCTCGAAGCCGGGGATATTCCGCTGGATCAGTCGCTCGAGTTGTTCGAGCAAGGGGTGAGGCTGTCTCGCGATTGCCAGAAGCGGCTGGATGAGGCCGACCGCAGGGTCGAGATCCTACTAAAGGGTCCTGGCGGAGAGTACAGGGCCGAACCATTCGAAGAACCTGAGGAGTAACCGCGTTGGCGAAGCCGGAAGAAGCTAACGAGTATTTGGCCCGCCGCGCGGAAGAGGTGAACGGTTGGTTGGAGCAATTGCTTCCGGCTCAGTCAACACCGCCTGAGACGCTCCACGGGGCAATGCGTTACAGCATGATGGCGGGCGGAAAACGGCTTCGGCCCGCGCTGGTTCTCGCTTCAGGCGAGGCGCTGGGCGCAGCCGCTGAAGACCTAATGCCGGCCGCGTGCGCGGTCGAGATGATTCACACCTATTCGTTGATCCATGACGATCTTCCAGCAATGGATAACGACGACTTGCGGCGCGGCCGGCCAACGTGTCATAAGGCGTTCGGCGAAGCCATCGCCATATTGGCGGGCGATGCGCTGATGACGCTGGCGTTCAACGTGCTCGCAACCAGCCTCTCGTGCGGAGCCGAGCGTCAGATCAGAGTCATGCGAGAAGTCGCTCGCGCCGCGGGAACGGTTGACGGGCTGATTGGCGGACAGGTGGCGGACATAGAAAACGAGGGCCGCGATGTAACCGCCGGCGCGCTCGATTATATACACGGATCGAAGACGGGAGCCTTGATCAGAGGCTCGGTGCTGATCGGCGGCGTCATAGCGGGAGCCGGGGAACTCGAGTTGATGAAGCTTGGCGAATATGGCGGCCGAATCGGGCTGGCTTTTCAGATAGCGGATGACATCCTGGACGTAACCGCGAGCAGCGAACAACTGGGAAAAACCGCGGGCAAGGATCAGGCGGCCAAAAAAGCCACCTATCCGGCGGTTCACGGGATGGAGGCGTCCCGGCGGCGCGCGGCCCTGTTGGTCGAAGAGGCGGTGGAGATCGTCTCGGGCCTCGACGCGCGTACGGAAGTCCTCGGCGCCATCGCTGGATTCATCATTGCAAGAAGCTCCTAATCAAGTTATCTTTGTCTCTCACCTCCGATGTTTATAGACGCAAATCAAGGCCGTATTACCGCCAAGCAGCGAATTCGGTCATCAGTCTTGAAACCTTCATAAGAGATTTGAACACTCTTCTAAAAGAACCGCCGAGAGAAAAGAAAGCCGCAGTCGTCACGGTCCCCCCGAAGATTGATCTATGAGGAACTCATTAATCACACTGTTGACTCCGCCCAAGTCAGAAGTCCCCACTGGAACGCCGAGGCCGCAAGGAGCCACGATAGTCAAATAGGGATCAAGGATACAGGAGAACGAACAAGTCATGGAACTATTGCCGCACATCAACGACCCCGCGGATCTTCGAAAACTTCCCCCCTCAAAACTGCAACCCCTGGCCGACGAGATCAGGGAATACATGATCGAAGTGCTTTCCAAAATTGGCGGGCACACTGGAGCGAGCCTCGGCCCCGTCGAACTGATACTCGCGCTTCACTATGCGTATGACACGCCTCGCGACAAGCTGGTAATAGACATCGGCCATCAGGCTTACTCACACAAGATCTTAACCGGCCGCCGGGATGATCTGCCGACTATACGGCAGTACAACGGGATCAGCGGATTCCTTCGCCGGGAGGAATCAGTCTATGACGTCTTTAACGCGGCGCATGCGGGCACGTCGATTTCATCGGCGCTCGGCATCGCCGCCGCGCGCGATCTCAAAGGCGAAGACTTCAACGTGATCGCGTTCATCGGCGACGCCGGGTTGACCGCCGGAATGGCTCTCGAAGGAATTAATCAGGCGGGCCACTTGAAAAAGCGGATGCTGATTTTGCTGAACGACAATGAGATGTCTATCTCGCCCAACGTCGGCGCGCTGGCCGGCTACCTTAATCGCATCCGCGGCGCGCGGCCCTACAACGAGCTCAAACACGAAGTCGAAGAGCTATTGAAAGCGATACCCGCCGTCGGCGAGTTGATGCTCGCGCGGGCCAAGGCCCTCAAGGACGCTTTCGCCAGCGCCGTGATACCCGGGGCGCTGTGGGAAGAGCTCGGCCTCAAGTATATGGGGCCGATTAACGGCCACGACATTGACTCGATACTTGGGGCTATCGAAGCCGCAAAGAAAGTAGAAGGGCCGGTGCTGCTCCACGCGCTGACGATCAAAGGCAAAGGCTACGAGCCTGCCGAACGCGATAAGGCCGCGTGGCACGGCACGTCCGCGTTCGAGATCGCGTCGGGCAAGTTCATCAAGGAACCGGCGGGCGCGCCCAGTTACACCGCGGTTTTCGCGCAAGCTACGCTTGAGCTTATGAGGGAAGACGAGCGAATCGTCGCCATAACGGCGGCGATGCCCGACGGAACCGGGCTGAGCAAGGTGATGAAGGAGTTCCCGGACCGCACCTTTGATGTCGCGATAGCCGAGCAGCACGCGGTCACCTTCGCGGCAGGCATGGCTACCGAGGGCATGAAGCCTATCGCCGCGATCTACTCCACGTTTCTGCAACGGGCCTTCGATCAGGTGTTTCACGACGTGGTTTTGATGGGGCTCGACGTGACCTTCGCGCTGGACCGCGCCGGCGTGGTCGGAGCAGACGGCCCGACTCATCATGGCTTGATGGACTTTGCTTATCTGCGGCCCATGCCGGGCTTCGTGATAATGGCGCCAAAGGACGAGAACGAACTCAGGCAGATGCTCAAGACGGCGGTGTATTACGACGGTCCGGCTTCGGTCAGGTATCCGCGCGGCAACGGGCTCGGCGTCCCGATGGACGAAGAGATCAGGGCGCTCGAGATTGGAAAAGCGGAGCTGCTTAGAGAAGGCTCCGACGTCGCCATACTCGGCCTCGGTTCCGAAGTCTCGCACTGTATGAAAGCAGCCGAGAAACTGGCCGCCGACGGAATTCGCGCCACGGTTGTGAACGCCAGATTCGTAAAACCCCTCGATGAGGAGTTGATTCTGACGCTCGCACGCACGCACGGAAACATCGTGACCGCCGAAGACCATTATTTGATGGGCGGCTTCGGCAGCGCGGTCATGGAGATGCTTGAACGGCACGACATGCATGAAGTAAGGGTGGCCAGGATCGGATTCCAGGATCAGTTGATCGAGCACGCCAGTCAGAGTCTGTTGCTGGCGAAGTATGGCGTCGATTCGGCGGGGATCGCCGCACGAACGAAAGAGCTGGTGATGAGCAGATTCAGTTTCAAGAGCGCGGACTTCAAGAGCAAGTAGCGCGGGTTTCAGTTTTGTCTCTCGACGCTAGACACTTCGTCCCGCATCGCTAACCACCTTCGAGTTCGGCGGCTTGTCGCCGCACTTGAGTTTGGACATTTTAGTTGCTCTCTTGGCGAGCGCCGAGAAAAAGGAGTACGCGAGGCATCGGAAAATCACAGGTTGGGAAGAGGGATTTATCCCCGCTCCCTCTCTGTACGCCAGTTTGAGTGATTTGTAAGCGGGAGAGCGGGGATAAATCCCTCTTCCCCCAACCTGTGATTTTCCTGAGATCGAACTTGGATTTTGCTCTTGCTCTTCCTGAGAATGGCCAAGATTCAGAGCGGCGACAGGTCGCCGCACTCCAAGGTGGCAACCCGCGCCGGACGGTCGTCGTCATCGCCCGGTATGCGTCATTGCGCAACTCTTTCAGCTTCTTGCTTCAAGTGCAGCGCCCCTTCTTTTTCGAGGATGTTCGTGGTTTGCTCGGTGACGCTCGGCGGAGCGGCGGCTGGAATAAAGTTCGTTGGAATGGCTTCAATTTGAGCTTGCTGCTGTTGTTGTTGGGTTGGAATGAACCGCTCCGACAAGGTGGCGATCGATTCGGCGAAGAACGCGGCGTATAGGATCTGACCGAGTCCTTTTAGCACCGGTATAGCCGCGAACAACCAGAGCAATCTCGCCATCGCCTCCAACCCGTGAACGTGAGACTGCGTTTCCAGCTCGTGCAGCAAGCCCATATCGCTCAGCGTGTTGCTGACGAAGTACAACACGGCTCCGAGACCTGCTCCGCCGAACACCGACATCAAGCCGTCTCTCAAATTGTGCTGCCACGAATAGCGGAGCCACTCCTTTGGCCTGGGCAGCCGCTCGCGCTGCCGCCGGGCCTCTCGCCTCGTCTCTCTTTCGATCTGGGCGGTGGACCGAGCCGTAGACCGGTCACCTCGAGCTTCCTTCCCATGCTGGATGTTCCTTGCTACGTTGCGCGCACCGCGTCTCAGCCGCTCGACGTCTATGCCAAGCTGTCCGAGCACCAGCGGGATTTGCTTGCCTTCCATCGCATCCGAGACCAATTGGAGATTGGCTCCGCACGTCTTACAGAACCTGTGGCCTTCAGGTGATTCAATCCCGCATTTCGGACAGTACATACGCCCTCCCGTTCGACGCTACATTCTGCGTTTCGCTCTATTCTCTGTCAACATTCCCGCAATGCGGCCAGGCGGCGTCACTCTTCTCCGCCGAGCGCCCGGCCATGGGCAAATAGTGATACGCCATATCTGGCGCCGAGGTTTGAAAGTCGTATAATGTCTGTACGCCGCCGAGCGGCTTGAAGCCCCCAAGACCGAGAGTTTCGAATTTCCCTCTGGCGCGGTTCGGGACAATTGGCCGCGCCTATGAGTAAGTTGGTCTATGCGCCAGCTTCAACGAATGTCAAAGCGAACCTACAGCGCCATCGCGATAATTAGTGTTCTCGCCGCCGCCGCTCTTGTCGTTGTCCTGGCCGCGCGCCGCGGACCGGCCACACCAGCCTCAATCGAGCCACCGGTCATAAGCAATCCCAACTCTGTTGATCTATTAAGAGAGGCTGCGTCAAAGATCGAAGAGGACCGAAATGAGCCTGTAGGCCGCCGCGCCAAGGTTGAGATCCCGCTCGAGCTGCGGCATTACTCGGACCATCGCCGGTTCCTTGCGGTGCAGACCGCCGAATGGGAGGAGCACAAATTCGAGATACCTCATGACTTCGCTCAACTCGCGGATCAGATAAGCCGCGGCGAACTCATGGAGGTCAAGCCTCTGAATGACGACTACATCTTGTACGGCGTAGGGTGGAAAGCGACGGATGAGCCTCTTACTCATTTCGATCAAGCCGCGGGCCGAAGCACGCCGCTGATCCGCAACAATGCGGAATGCGAAGCTGAACGCGATCGACTGACGGCGAATGTCACAAGATTGACGGAACATATCAAAGATATGAGAAAGCAGTTAGCAAAAGCGCGAGGCCGCGGGGTTCGCGCCGGATTGTCCAGGCAGGCCAGAGAGGCGAAGGAATCAGCCGAGTCGGCCGCCAAAGAGAGGGATCTGCTCGATTCATACTGCGGCAATCCGAGGCGCCTCTCCATTCTGACGACGGAGTACGAAACACTCGCCAAGTTTGCCGCCAATCTCGCCGGGGATTCATATGATCCGACCTCCGCCGCGTCGCTGCGCGCGTTCAAGGTTCGCTTGCTGAGTTTTCTCAGACCCGAGGCGAAGACCGTGCTCGAACAGATCGCGCACGGCTACAAGAAAGAGTTCAACCGGCCCCTTCCCATTACCTCGCTGGTTCGCACCGAAGAATATCAACGCCACTTGCGCGAGACCAATCGAAGCGCGGCTGCTAACGCTACGCCGCCACATACGATGGGTCTGGCGTTCGACGTTTACTACCATTTCATGAGCGCCGCTGAGCAGAGCTTTCTTATGGCGGAGATCGGACGAATGAAAGACGCGGGCCGAATCGAAGCTCTTCGCGAGACTCGCGATCACATACATGTATTCGTGTTCGCGGATGGCAAGCCGCCTCGCGAGGATTTGATCGTGGCCTCGTTGGCCAAACCCGGCGCCGCTGGGTTCAAGGAGAAGCATGCAAGCAGGAACGCGGTTCGCTTGCGCGGGAAGCCAGCGAGTTGATGGAACGCCGGCCATTGGTCCGGATCACTGCATTCTTAGGAGGCGTAAAAGAATAACCTCCCGTTTTGAGTTATGCGGCGGCGCGAGATTAGGACCGCCGGTGAAGTGCGCACTTCACCGCGGAGGCGCGGGGAGATCGCTGAGAGAGCCGCAGAGAGTAAGCCCCTTCTCCGTCCCTTCTCTGCGGTCTCTGTGGCTCTGCGGTGACCCCCCCTCGAAAAAGGGAACTTATTTTTTACGCCCCCGCAGAGTCCGCGGAGAATCGCTCCTCGGTTGGACGCGCGTCGAGGAATCAATGTACGGGCGGCTCCCGGTGGACGCTCCACGGTGATGAAGTCTTCTTTCTTGATGAGCCCGCGGCCGCGCCGCCGCTTCTTCCCGAGTATGACTAAGGAGCGCATAGACAAACTGGTGGTCGATCGAGGGCTCGCCGAAACGCGTTCGCGCGCGCAGGCAATGATCCTGGCCGGCCGGGTATTGATTGGCGCGGAGCGTGTCGATAAGCCGGGTAGAATGGTCGCGGCGGATTCCGATATTCGAATCAAGGGCGAGCCGCTCCGGTACGTGGGCCGAGGCGGATTGAAACTCGAAGCCGCTCTCACCGGCTTCCAAGTCGATCCGACCGGAAAACTATGCGTCGACATAGGCGCGTCTACGGGCGGCTTCACTGACTGCCTGCTCCAGCACGGAGCGGCGCGGGTGTGGGCGGTCGACGTTGGCCACAATCAACTCGATTGGCGCTTGAGATCGGATCCCCGTGTCGTTCCGCTGGAAGGCGTTAACGCGCGCAACCTGTGTGGCGATCAGTTTCCCGTCAGATTCGACCTCGCGGTCATTGACGTGTCTTTTATTTCGCTTTCAAAGATCACTCCCGCGGTGCGAAACATCGTGACCGCCGCGGCCGGCGTCATCGCGCTGGTGAAACCTCAGTTCGAAGTCGGTAAAGGCGAGGTTGGACGCGGCGGCGTCGTCGTCGATCCCGCGAAACACCGGAGAGTATTGCGCGAAGCGGTTCAATCAGCGAAGGCGAGTGGTTTTTACGCTATCAATCTCATGCGCTCTCCGATTCTGGGGGCAGAGGGCAATCGAGAGTTCTTCCTGCATCTCGGCGGAGATTCCGGCCGCGCCCTTAGCAGCGAAAAAGCTGAGGAGCTAATCGAGAGCCTCACTTGTGAGGCCAATTAGCCTATGAGGAATGCCGTTGCTGCGCTCTTGATCTACTGGGAGGTGACCCTTTCAGACTGCTAGTTGTGCGTGGCAGAAGTTTCATGGCCACAAAAAGGCGCAAAAGTCACACATCTGAAGAAGACGGACAAGCATATCCTTCGGTTGGCTCTCCCTTTCGTAGCTTGAGCCTTCCCGAGTTCCGTCCTGCGATTTTTGCGCATCTTTGTGGCTGGTGATTTACTTCCGCCGAGCACCACTAGCTGATACCAGGCGCCCCGGGACTCTCCGGCGGCATACGGGTTACAAGCGTAGTCGGGCCGCTTCCTCGAGCACAGCAGGATCTTCTACTTCGAAAATGGCGGCGGCAACAAGATATATATCGGGAGTGCGGATTCGATGCTGCGCAATCTGGAAAGGCGAGTCGAGTTGCTCTCATCAATAGATGACCCGAAACTCAGGAATAGTATTAAAACGGACATACTCGACGCATATGTTCGAGACAATTTTAAGGCGCGCAGGTTGAATCCAGACGGATCGTATTCGAGGGTTGGGCGAGTGGAGGGAGAACCGGAGTTCGATGCGCAATCGTTCTTCTGCAAGAGCCACGCCGCTCGTGAATGAAAGAGAGTTCTAACCTAAAGCTCCTTTGGGATAGCGCACATCGGCCTCCAATAATGTGCGTACGCCCCTCGTGGCCGCCCCGACCCTGCGTAGGAGGGCAATGTTCATTTGTCTTTCAAGGGAACAATAAAGCTGCCTCCATTTCAAAGAACACATGGCCTTCCTACGGAGGGCGAAATGTCCCACCATACGTGTTATAAACATTAACCCTCCTACTGAGGGTAACCAAATGGAGACAATCCTAAGGCTCAGTATGACCGACCAGATTCGAACGTTCATCGCGATTGAAATACCGAGTCGAATTAGAGAGCGTATAGCCCAATTGCAAGAGCGGCTGCTCGCGGTTGACTGTCAGGCGAGTTGGGTCAAGCCGGCGAACATTCATCTCACCTTAAAGTTTCTCGGTGATATTTCGCGGGTTCGGATGTCCGATGTGATTTCCGGTGTTGAGCGCGCGGGCGCCGCCGGCGCGCCGTTCGAATTGGAGATAGAGGGGTGTGGCTGCTTCCCTTCGCCGCGCAACCCGCGGGTGCTTTGGATAGGTTTGCATGAAGATGAGACGAATAGTCTCGCCAAATTGTACGCGGCTATCGAGTCGGAGATGGCTCGCTCGGGCTTCACGAGAGACAAGAAACCGTTCAGCCCGCACCTGACGATCGCGAGGCTTCGTTCGCCGAGAAATGCCCGGGTGCTTGCCGAACAATTGCAGAGCATTGGTTTCGAAGCCGAGCGATTCACGACCCGCGACGTCATCGTTATGAAGAGCGATCTGAACCCCTCTGGCTCAATCTATACCCCGCTTGCCAAAATTGCG
>JAHFUG010000013.1:13794-25887 GCA_023265195.1 Blastocatellia bacterium
CACTCCCCAGCCCCCATTCATTTACAAACGGGCCGCGCCGTTGCGATACTACTGGACCGAACATGGCCAAGGTTGAGATAAAAGCCGTTGTGATTACGATCAGCGACTCCAGGTCACGCGGGGAAAGTCAGGACGAGTCGGGTCCGGCTGTCGCCGCCGAATTGGAGAAGCTGGGCTGCATGGTTGAATCCAAGGAAATAATCAGCGATGACCTGGAGCTTATAGCGGCGCGG
Source organism: Blastocatellia bacterium (assembly GCA_023265195.1). Taxonomy (GTDB): domain Bacteria; phylum Acidobacteriota; class Blastocatellia; order UBA7656; family UBA7656; genus QHVH01. Next base: position 14,028 of record JAHFUG010000013.1, read on the forward strand.
CTGCGTTACTACAGCGACCGCGGCGGCGTGAATCTGATCTGCACGACCGGAGGCACGGGATTCGCTCCTAGAGACAATACTCCGGAAGCAACGCGTGCGGTGATAGAGCGGGAAGCGCCCGGTCTCGCGGAGTTGATGCGGTTGAAGAGTTTTGACTCGACGCCGCTGGCCCCGCTTTCCCGAGCGGTCTGTGGCATTCGAGGCCGGACGCTTATCATAAACCTGCCCGGGAGCCGGCGGGGAGCCTACGAGAATTTCACGGCGATCCGGCATGCAATCCCCCATGCAATCGGACTGCTGACAAGTCAATCGAAAAAGTGCGCGAACTAACTTGAGCATGAGCGCTACCATCGACAAGCTGGTTCACGCAACCGCCGCCGGAAACCAGGTTCGGCTTATGGCGGCCATCACGACGGAGCTTGTCGGCGAAGCGTGCCGGAGGCATGGCACTTCTCCTACAGCGTCGGTTGCTTTGGGAAGAGTGCTGACCGGCGGATTGTTGTTGGGAAGCGGCCTCAAGGATCTCGAAAAGATAACGGTTCAGTTTCATTGCGAGGGTCCGATCGGCAACATCATAGCGCAGTCCGATTCGAGTGGCGGCGTGCGAGGTTATGTTTCCAATCCGGAGGCCGATGTCACTCGTTTGAACGGCCGCGGAAAATTCGACGTGAGGGCTCTGGTAAGCGGCGGAACCATGTACGTGACTCGCGACGCCGGTTTCGAGATCGGCTTGATGAAGGAGGCGTACCAAGGGTCGGTGCCGATTGTGTCGGGTGAGATAGGCGAGGACTTCGCCTACTATCTCGCGAAATCCGAACAGATCAACTCGGCGGTCAGCCTCGGCGTGCTGATGACGGTCGACGCCGACGAACAGACGGAGGACTGGGGTTCAAGGCCGGAGTTTCCGATCGAGCGCCTTAAGGTAGCGGTGGCCGGCGGCTATATCGTTCAAATGATGCCGAGCGCGGAGGAGGAGTTGATACGCGATATCGAAAGAGTGGTTCGCGAAGCGCCTTCAGTAACCGAGATGATTCGAGCGGGACTGAATCCGTACGAGATTTTGAGCACGGCGCTTGGCGATCTGAATATCTCCCCTCTCGATGAGACCGAACCGAAATTTTACTGCCAATGCTCGCGCGAGCGCGCCCTCCACATCATCTCAGCGCTGGGACGCGCCGAAGTCGAAGACATGCTTGCGAAGGACAACGGCGCGGAACTCACGTGTCACTTTTGCAATGAGAGGTATCAAATCCGCGGCGATGAACTGTCGACGCTGCTCAGGGACTCTTCGATGGAGTGATCCTCTAAAGTGTCGAGCGCAGGCGGTTGATACATTCTTCCTGACCTAAACGTGTTTAAGCCAGCGAGTCAAGTCATCTCTGGATTTGAAATCAAGCAACGCATCGCATAGCGCTTCGAGCCGCTGTAAGCCGAGTTGTCCGATCTCCCGTTGGACTGTGCGGGATAACTTACCGATCCGGCGCTCCAGCAATCGCATCGCCACTTTTCTTACTTCCCGCTCGGCGCCCTGCTTCACGCCTTGTTTCACGCCCTGCTTCACGCCTTGCTTCACACCCTGCTGGATACCTTCCTGCTTACCCCGCTGCTTACCCTTCCGGAAGATGTCCTGATAGATGACCGATTCTTCCAACATATCGCTCTCCTTGAGAATCCTGGTGATCAGACCCTTATCATAACGCAAGCCGGCCATAACGCGCGACCAGTTGAGTGTCTCGCTCCGCAGCTCGCGATCCTTGATGTGATTTATGCGAGCCGCGACGTGACCGAGCAGCTTTTCGCCGGACTCGGCGCGGCAGAGCGTCGCCAAGGGCAACAACCCTTCGTTCTCGAGCAATCGGGCCGGGTCCTGTTCCCAAAGCTTTACCACCCAGTAACGATGCATCGTTAGTTCATCTTCGTACCGGTCGGGAATCTCCTCGCCAGTGGGTTTGAGAACGACCACGGCCTGACGCACACGCCGCTCCGGGTTTTGCCTCTTTAAGCCTACATAGTAATCGAGCAACCGCAGGGGCATGGGAATCTTGCTCTTTATAGTCGTCTGGAACTCGGCGTGGAGAGTCTCCCTCTCATCGCGAGAGAAGATCACCGAATCGGCGCGAATCGGCTCACGGCTAAGCTCGGTCTTCTCGACCTTGACCTCGCCGCCCGCGCCGAACAACCACCGGGCGAATTGTGAGGGGTACTCTTCCGCCAGCCGCTTGCAAAGAGCGTCGCTCTTGCCACGGGTTGGTTTGGGCCGAGATTTGGGGGTTCCAAGTGGAGTTCGCTTCATCGGCGAGCAGCCTACCGCAGGCACTCAAAAGCCGGCAAGCGGCGGCCGCTGATTGGTCCGACGCACCGTAAAAAAGCGCGCGTCCAGAGGATAGCAGTCGGAGTTGTGCTTTCGATTCACGCAAGCGGGAGCTTGTGACTCTCGACAGACGCCTGAGCACGATTGACGCCGCACGAAATGTCGAAGCGCCTGGCGATCCGGTCACAACGCCGTTGGATTACTGCTTCTCAATTCGCGATGCTCACCTTTCAGATACCTCTCAACAGCCTGCCGATTCGTCTTTGCAGGTCCTTGTACATCAGGTCAATCGATCTGGTGGCGTCGATGACATTGAAGCCGTACTGTTCCGCCATCGAGTCAAAAACAGCCAGCATGCGGGTCTGATACTCCACGAAACTGTCGAATCGATCATCGCCGAGATGCAGATCCATTCCCGACTCCCAGTAGTCGAATCCCGCCGGGCTGCGGAGAACTCTTGGTATCAAGTGGTTCACGTTGGCGCGCAGGTAGAATATCGCGTCTGGTTTTAGCGCGAGGCCGTACACCGACTTGATCCATTCAGGCTCCGCGCCGCGCACGATTGCGCGGGCTATCAGCGAATAAATATAGCGGTCGGTGAGGACGATGAAACCCGCTCTCAAGGCCGGTATCATCTCGTTTTCGAGCCGGTCCGCAAGATCCGTCGCATAAAACAGCGCGAGCGCTATCGGTCCCAGCGTGTGACCTTCCTTGGCTTGTTCTATGCCCATCCCGGCAAGTTCCGACCTGGTTAAGCCTGTGTCCAGCACCGCGTGGCCGTTGGATTCGAGCCACGATTTCAGCATGCCGATTTGAGTCGAGCGGCCAATGCCATCGGGCCCTTCAATCACAATGAGCCTGCCCTGCAGCTCGCCCAGGTCAATGCCCGGCAGCCCTTCGCCGTAGAACTCGAATTTGTGCTTAGGTCGATGCTGCATCAGCGCTCTTATTCCGGCCCAAGATTTACTACGGCGTGTTTGGGAACGTCGGCCAGCTCGCGCTCGACGATCGATCGGACCTCGTTCTGCTGCGCTTCAATCGATCGCGTCGCGTCTATGACGATCAGACCGAACTCTTCCACCATCTCTTCATACCGGTCGCGAATCATCCCCTGAAAGAGCCTGAAGCTCTCTTCTATGTCTTCGGTCATCTCGAGATCCATACCGGCTTCGTAGTACTTCAACGCCGCTCGGGCGCCGAGTATTCGTTTCAGGGACACGTCGAGCGGCACGCGGAAGTAAAACGCTTTGGTTGGTTCCACCGCGAATTTGTAGAGATCGCGGACGAGTCTCGGGCTCACCCCGCGCGCAACGTCGCGGGCGAAAGCCGTGTAGATGTATCGATCGGCCAGAACGATCGCGCCCGCTTTCAAAGGAGGAATGATGTGACGTTCTATTCGATCCGCCAGGTCGGTCGAGTGTATGAGTGAAAAGGTCGTCGGCGTGAGCATGTGCTTCTTCTTGCCGCGGCTCGTAGTCGCTTTGACGAGCGGCGACGAGTTCCATTCGCTGAAGAAGACCATGTAGCCCTCGCGGCGCAGCCATTGGCCAAGCAGGCTGAGTTGCGTCGACTTCCCGGAGCCGTCGATTCCCTCGACTATGATGAGCTTTCCTGGAAACTCGTGTTCGCCATAGACCTGCATGGGTTTTCAGTCTACAGTTTTCAGTTTTCAGTTGCCAGGGTGGGACAGTTTTTCAGTCTTGAGTTTGCGGTTTTCAGTTTGCAGAGAAGGCGGATAACTGCCGGCTAAAACTGGAAAACTGAAAACTGACCCCTCATTTCCAACGGCGGCACGCCTGAACGTAATTCATCGAGCCGAGTCCGTTAGGCCGAATCCGGATCTCTTCTTTGATTCGTTCAACGGCCTGACGCTCGAGGGATTGAACGGCAATAGACTGCACACTCAGAAGAGGAAAGACCGCTGAGGCGATCTCGACCCAGCCCTCGTTGAATTCGAATTGCGACCTGGTCTTCAACACCGGAGTGAGGTCGATCGGAGGAGAAGATTGGGCCATCAGCCTGACAAACTGATCCCGGTCGAGGTTTGAAGCCATGTCGCGCTCTTGGGACGGAAGAACAGCGTCGAGCAGCGAGGCGACTTCGTCGGCGAGGGTTGATCGAACTGGAAACCCGTAGACCATCTCCGGCGTTTCGAGGTAGAGATCGGCTGCGTCACGCGTTTTCAGCAGCAGCTTGAGCTTCAGCACCCAGTCGTCGCCCGTGCGGCGCAGCTTGATGTTCTGATTACTGGTGGCGGAAACGAAATAGAGATCTTGTTCGCGGGTGTTGTGAACTCCCATTCTTATAGGGTGTGATTCAACCGTCCTTACGAGGTCGCCGTCCAGAACGCCAAAGGCGCGCCATTCCCATACATTGCCTTGTTCAGTGGATTTCCGCATCTTCCGCGAACCTCCGGTAAGTGGCCTAAAGAGGTTTGAGATAAGCATTCATGGGACGGCCTCGGAGGACCGCCCCCGTCCGGCGGCGTCGATGACCTCAAACTGAACCACTACTCCCGCTTGTCACCGTCTTGACGACTCAGTCTTGACTAGCATCTCCGTTCCCGGTTCGAGCAGCAGGTCCTTGTTGTCGTCGATCAAAACAGTGCCCACGCCGGCGGCTCCGCCAACTACCGCGCCGATCAAAGCCCCTTTGCCGCCGCCGGCAATCCCACCGATCACCGCGCCGGCCACCGCTCCAATGGCGCCCCGCTTCTGAGTATCGGTTGTCTTGCTGCCGGTTTCGACACGGCCCTCTTCGTCAATCTTCTTCACGTTCTCGGAATCGTAGATTCGCTGCAGATCGCCGTGGAACGGCGCAGTGCGGCCGTCCTCTATAGTAATCGTATCGAAAGCCAGTCCAAGCTCGGTCTTCCCGCTCACCTTACCGGAACGGGTCAGAGTGGCTATGTGACCCTCAACCTTGGCGTTCTCGAATGAAGACGGCGAGATGACGACCGCGGAGAAACGGTCGCCCGCGACGTTCTTTTTGGTGTCGATGCGAGAGGTCAGCCTGATCTTGAACTCGGTGGCGTCCGGAACGCTGATGGAACCGGCGTTGCGCGGACGCCTGCCACCTCTATCGCGGTCACCCTGGTCACGGCGGTCGCCTCGGTCACTCCGGCCGGCGTTATCCGGCCCTCGCTGCTCTCTGGCGCGTTCGGCCTCAGCCCGCTGGGCGTCCGCGAGGGCTGCCGCTTTGGCAAGCAGAGCCGCGTTCGCCGGCACGGCAGGAGTCTTGGCTCGCCCGTAGTATGCATCCGTATAACCCAGATCGAAACCGAGGTCAAAACCCTGTCGATACTCTTCCAACGTAGCGAGCGTGGGGTCGAGCGACTGTTCGCGATTGCGGTACGCCTCGGACCGTTGAAAATCACGCGGGCTCGAATTGCTCCAGTCCCGCTGTCCCTGGGCGTAGCCTTCGCCGTAGCCCTTCGTGTAGCCCTGATTATATATACTGACCGGTTTGGCCGGCTTCGCAGTGCGCGTTGTCTTCGCCTTCTGGGCCGCCCATGCCGCGCCGAACGGCATGACTATTAGCGCCGCCATCAGAACAGCCGCTGAATGTGTTAACGCCGGCGATTTCAGGAATGCGATCTTCGTATTCATGATTGTTCAATTCCCTTTCTGGAAAGTTCCACGTCCGGGTTACACGCCGAACGGCTTCGGATAAAACCGCGGAGATTCTTCGTTATGGCTCCGTCGTTCAGACGCAATAACACTAGATAAGACTTAGTTGAGAATCAAGCTCGCCGCGTGCGCCGGAATGAAGGCTTCCACACGGATTCATCTCTTCTGTCGATAGAGAGTCTTGTCGGCCACGCGCAACATCTCTTCGATATTGAGCGAATCGCCCAGGAATCTGTTTATCAGGCCAACGTGCGGCCGCGGGTCGGCCATGACGCCGTTATAACTGACGTACAACACGTCGATGTTTGTCTGCCGTGCGAGCCAGGCTTCGACGTGCGCTACGTGGCGGTTGAACATCTCGGCCATCCGTTCATCGCTGACGGTGTCCACCGCTTCGGACCTGCGAATCAGCATCTGGCGTTGAGATGCGAGAATCTCGGCCATGTTCCTTTGCATGAAGATGACCTTGTAGTCATAGCAGGGAGGCAGATGCTTGATCAGCCCGGATATCAGCTTCACTACTCGCCCGCGTGCGTCCTCGAGCCATGAAGAGTCCTTCTCGATCTGCTTCACCTTCTCAAACTCGAAGTAGCCCGCCGGATTGTCCGCATCGGCGCTTCGGATATTGTCGGTTAACGGCTCGAGGCCACCCGCGGCCAGCATCTTCATCATCATCGAGGTGCCCGAGCGCGGCAGTCCGGAAACTATCGTGATTGTGTCTCTAGTCATGAAGAGTGAACAACGGTTTGTCAGCTAACGATTATCGCATGAGGTCCAGGTTCCGTTGCTCGGCCGACTATTGCGGCGTCGGGATAATGCTCGCGCAGCCGCGATAACATCTCATCAGCTCGATCAGCACGGATAGCGATCAGCATTCCGCCCGCGGTTTGAGGGTCGAAGAGCAGCTTGTCCAGATCGGCGCCGACTGCACCCTTTATCAACGCCTTCTCGCCGACATACTGGCGATTAGTCTTATCCCCGCTTGTCAGCAAACCCTGCGCCGCCAGTTCCAAGGCGCCGCCGATCAAAGGAATGGACGAAGAAGACATCTCGATCGTCACCCTGCTGGCCTCCGCCATTTCCAGTGCATGACCCAGCAATCCGAAGCCGGTTATGTCGGTCGCGCCCTTTACGCCAAAGGTCCGCATCAACCCTGCAGCCTCGTTCCCCGCGAGCAGCATCGTAGATAATGACGCCTGAATCGTCTCGCCGCCAGCCTTGCCGAACTTGATTCCGGTCGAGATCACGCCGGTTCCAATCGGCTTTGTTAAGATGATCGCGTCGCCCGGGCGGGCGCCCGCGTTGACGGCTATCTTGTCGGGGTGAATCGTTCCGGTCACGGCGTAACCGAACATGATCTGCGGATCGTCAACGCTGTGACCACCCAACAGCGCGACACCGTGCGCGATGAGCACGTCCAGGCCGCCGCGCATTATGTCCCTGAGGATGGAGAAATCCAGCCCCTTTTTTGGAAAGCAGGTTATTGCGAGAGCGGTAATCGGCGTCCCCCCCATCGCCCACACGTCGTTGATCGAATTGAGAGCCGCTATGCGGCCGTAGTCGTACGGATCGTCTACGATCGGCGTGAAGAAATCGACTGTTTGAACGAGAGCTAAATCGTTGGCGATACGAAACACGCCGGCGTCATCAGCCGTCTCGATGCCGACCAGCAGATTAGGATTGTGGGGTTGTTTTAGCCCGCTCAGAACCTGAGCGAGTTCGCTGGGCGCGAGCTTAGCCGCTCAGCCCGCGCAAGAAACCATTTCGGTCAACCGCATATGCTTCTCCCTTAGATCACAGACTGAAGCTAACACAGGGGAAAGGGAATGGGAATTGATGATTGATGATTGATGATTGATGAATGATGATTGATGATTGAGAATTGCTCCAATCCGCAATCACAAAACCGCAATCGCTCTGTACGCAATCATCAATTCTCCCCTTCCCCTTGTCCTCAATCATCAATCATCAATCCGCAATTCCCCTTCCCCCCTGTCCTCAATCATCAATCATCAATCATCATTCATCAATTCCCCTTCCCCTTGTCCTCAATCATCAATCATCATTCATCATTCATCAATTCCCCTTCCCCTTACCTTATTTACTTGCGGAAGACCGCCGAATGCATATCATGCTAGGGAATCCTGCGACAGTGGAAGCCCTGCGTGAGAGGGCAAAAATCAAAAGGAAGCTTGGTAAGGAGGGCTCTCAATGAGGTTCAGAATCGTGTTTCTCTCCGCGTGTTTTGTGCTCGCTGCCGTGGCGATGGCGTGGGCGGCCGATATCAGTGGTAAATGGGTCGCGCAAGTGCCCGGCCGCGGCGGTCAAACTCGCGAGACGACGTTCAATTTTAAGGCCGATGGGACTAAGCTCACGGGCACGGTGTCGGGAATGCAAGGGGACAATCCAATCTCGGACGGGAAGATCGACGGAGACAATATCTCTTTCACCGTCGTGAACAGTTTCAACGGCAACGAAGTTAAGCTGCTTTACAAAGGCAAAGTCGCCGGGGACGAAATCAAGTTCACCCGCACCAGAGACGGAGGGACCCAGCCCCCGCAAGAGTTCACGGCGAAGCGGGCAAAATAGCTGAACTGATCAGCGTTGTTGCTTGACCACCCGGGTCACAAACAGGGCTCGGGTGGTTAAATTTTGGCATCGGCGCTTACGATTTGCGTTTCCGGACTGTGGGCTGAATCAACCGGTAGCGCGCCCGTAGCGTTCCAAACTTGAAGGAGGGCTCTTCGCGGTCCGAACGAAGGGGTTTCCACGCGGAAGTCGGATCGGAGAGGAAAAAGCCATCATAATCACACAGGAAACGATAGAAGTGAGTTGGGACAGATCTACGTCAATGCGCGTTGCCGACATGCAACGGACAATGCAGCAAATAGGCCGGGATCAAGCAGCCCTCATGATATTCGTGCTCGCTTGGACCGAGGACCTCGGCGAGGACGCTTCCGAAATGGGGATCCTCCTGTTCCTCGTAATTCTAAGGGCGTTCCAGAAGACGTCACCCAAGAAGATCCGAATGATCAAACCCGCCAAGATCGAGGCGGCTCTTGCTTCGAACGAAAAGTTCCTGGCCAACTTCGAACAGGCGGACGACCGCTTTGTTGAACGAGCCGCCGAGATCGGTACTTCCCGGCAGCCCTATCTTTTTCAGTTCGTAACAGAGGTGCTGATGCAAGAGCCGGACGATCCCGACGCGCCTCATCTTTCTCCCGAGGAGCAAGGCCAACTGTTCCTGACACTCAAAACGGTCATCGACGTTCTTGACGAAGCCGTGTCGAAGCAACCCCAGTAAACGAAAAACCACGAGTTTCGCGAAGGCCACGACGCAAAGAGGCGGCTGTGGTCACCTAGTGAAAGTGCGCGGCTGACTGACGCCCCCGTCTGGGTTCCTTACTACGACTGGAACGGCGACTCCCGGCGGAAACAATTCCAGTGGCGCGTTCGCTACGAGCACGCCGAGATCGCTGCTCTTCGGCTTTGTAGAAAGCTTCTCGGCGCCAACCAGAACAACGGCTCCGCGTTGAAAAGCGTCGCCTACTAGTTGGAGCTTTCCATTGCTCTTCAGTTTGACCTTGATCACCGCAGGCGAAATGACCGAGATCTGAATCGTCAACGCCCCTAATGCGTTCAAGCGCCCGCCGCTTGCCACCAGCGGCTTCAAGATATCGCGAGCGTCGACGCTTTCCACCAGCCTCCGCCTTATTACGGGAGGGGTAGCCTCCGGAAACGCGCTCTTGATCAATGCCGCTACTCCCGAGGTGACCGCCGCCGCCGCGGACGTGCCGGTGATACGAGCGTACCAGTCGTCGGGATTCGTGGAGTCGGAGCAAAGGGGACAGCCGCCCCGCGCCATGATCGTGTCGACCGAGACTCCCGGCGCGAACAGATGAACGCTTCTAATCCCATAACCCGACTTGATTATTGAGAGGTTGAACGGCGGATGCCAGAACTCGTCGTTGTAGTCGGAAGCGGCGACTACCACCTGGTTTGGAAGCTGGTAGTGACCCGGGTATAAGGCGACGCTGTCGTTATCGTAGCCCTCGTTTCCCGCTATGCACACCATCAACACGTCGGCGTCGTCCGCGGCGTGAACCGCGTCTGAAAGAGCGCGAGCCGAATCGCCGGGAACTTGATTCAGCAGTGATTCCCAACTCGCGTTGATTATCGAAGCGCCCGCCGCGATCGCATAGACGATGGCGCGCGCCGCGTCGGCGACCGTGCCGTCGATATCGTTTGGATTCGGGCCGGATTTCTTGAAGAACTTCACCGGCAGGATTCGAGCTCTGCTAACGCCGCTGATCCCGACGCCGTTGTTCATTACGGCCGAGATGATTCCGGCCATCTGAGTGCCGTGCCCCAGCACGTCGCTCACGTCGCCGTTCTGCTCCGCGACATTATACCCATTCACGTCATCGATGTAGCCGTTCGCGTCGTCGTCCCGGCCATTGCCCGCGATTTCACCGGGATTAACATAAATATTGGCGGCAAGGTCGGGATGAGTTATGTCAACGCCGGTGTCGGTTACGGCGACGATAACGTCTCGACTGCCCTGAGTTATATCCCATGCGTCCAACGCCTTGATGTCCGCGTCGAGCGTCGCGCCATAGCCGTCGACCGCAAGACCCAGATTCCTCAGTACCCACTGAGATTTGAAACGTGGGTCGTTCGGCAAATCGGTTCCGGGCTTAACAAAATAATTAGGCTCCGCGTATTCGATCGAGTCGTTCTTGTTCAGCGCTTCCACGATCGAATCGACGTTGGCGGCGGGATCCACCTTCAGGACGCAAAGACGATCCAACCCTCGCTCGGAAATGATCCCGGCTATGCCGGAGATAGAGGGGCGTGAGCCGCCGGTGTCCCGAATCAACGGCTCGACGGAATGCGCGCCGATGTGCCGGGCAATCTCCTGAGCTGCTTGCCAAAACCTCGCAATCCTCCCGTCAGCCAAACCAGCCTCGCGCGCGGAGGCCTTTAGCTTAACGATCACCTCGCCGGGTTTGTGTGGACTGAGACCGCGGCGCAGTGGCGCACTGGCTCCGGTTAAGCGCGCACCGGCAAGTGGAAGGACTGTGAGAATCAGAGCAAAAAGAGCGATCTTCCTCATTTTTATTTATAGCGGGGCGGCGCTACCAATCCGGGGAGTCCAAATGATGCGAGTCAGCTTATACAATAAGACCCTCCGGTTTTTCAAGAGTATCGCGCGACAGGAGAACTCGCCGGACGGGTCGACGCCCACTGATGATGAAATCGAGGAGTCATCGAGGACGAGCGACGTACGATTCCATTGAAGGACCTCTCGACTTAGGAATGAAAAGGAATGAGCGCCCGTTTTGAGAGTCTCCTGGAGAATGAATGTATGGGCGGCGCTCCGTGGCCGCCCCTCTTTGCGGTCCGCATTCTTCTTGCGAAGGAACCGATGCCTCAGGAGGGGCCGCCACGAAGCGCCACCGGTACATTCATTCCCCGGCAGACTCTCAAATAGGGAAGTTATTTTTTTCCACGCTTCCTTAGGACGCCGGTTGTTGAATGAACAAACTTGGACAAATAATAAGTGAGATTGGACGAGCGGCAAGATTTTGTGTTGAGCAAAGGCCTCGGCGATGCGCGCGCATTAGTCGCTTATGGAAATAAGAACTACAACAAGTTGGTTCCTAAATACAAAAGCCTATGAGCAAACGGCTCACCGCGTCGTTGAGGTCAAACGCATGCTCGCGGGACTAATCCAAAAGCTGAGCGCTGACGGCTGAAAGCTGATCGCGCTTTTTCGCGGACTGCGCGAGTGAATCGGTTGCAATTTTTTGCGGCGCAGTCCGCGAAAAAACATAGTCGGTTATGCCGATCGTTACGAGAATTCTGTTCGCGTTTCCCCCGAGGACCACCGCGTGATCCGGCATTCCACACTCCGAAC
>JAHFUG010000013.1:25987-38620 GCA_023265195.1 Blastocatellia bacterium
ACTCCGCACTCCGAACTCCGCACTCGGGATATCAAGGGCGGAGCCCTTGGCTAGTCTAGCGCCATTTGAGTTCGTACTGACACATGGCGTCGCCCGCGCACTGGCACAATGTTTCGGTGACGACGATCGGTCCGGCGGCGTTCATTATCCTAAGAGCTTCTTCATAATAACCCAGCGCGCTGGCGCAAAAGACGGGGGAATACTCATAGTATTCGCGCAATTCAATCTTTCCGGAAAACCGGCCTACTCTGGCGTACGTTGAACGGCCGAAATTCTGGAAACGGTTGTGCAGCAGCGCCATGTTCTCAAAGAACTTGTGTGGCTCCGGCGCGGTGAAGAGCTTATATACGTCTCCGAGGTTTATGGATGCCGAATGCCGTCCTAAGTCCTGATAGACCCTGTCGGTGGGGCCTCCCGCGGCGGCGGCGATGGCGCGGTCGATGTGTATCAAGTGCTTAAAGGGGACCCACTCCGTCGCTGGGAAAAAGGAACGGTCTAGCAAAGCGAACCCGTCCGCGTCCAGATGAGGCTCGATCTTGTTGACGCCCTCGGCGATGTTTTTGCTGATCCAAGAAACACGAGCCTTGAGCATCGTTCCCTTGACCGCAGCCGCGCCGCTAAGTCTCTCTTGCCTGATCATGTTGACACCGAGGAACCCAAATAAAAACTGCTGCTAATCTAATGCTACTCCATCAACAAGTCAATAATTCATGTGGTGATATTAATTGCATATAGCGCTTGGTTCACATTCCATTCCCTCTCTCGATTAAGCGAAGGCGCGGGTGGCTTCTTTTTCGCCGCGGACCGGCGCCCTGAGCGAACCGCTCGTTTAGAGTCGGGGCGTCGGCTCGTTTAATCTGACGATCGGCTTTACGAAGGCTTCGCTATCAACTATCAACAGAGCTACTGATAGCTAGCCAGTGTTGCTTGGCAGAAGTCTCGTAGCAGATTAACCGCTGATTTACGCTGACCGCGTAACGCTGATCTGCGCTGATCTGCGGGCCGAAGGCACGTAGATTAGCGGTTGATCGGGACGCCGGATTCGGCCGCGCCTTTGCGGACGCCACTGTCCAATTATTTTCCGCCGAGCACCACTAGTCAGGCTGACTTGATCTAGCGCGGGTCATCTCTATCGTTACACAATGCTACCTTGACTGGTTGGTTGGATCCGATTGGCGAAGTCTACTGGCGCACAATATCACTTCATCACTACAGTTGAAACGCGATGCTCGAGATTCCCCCGTTCTGAAGTCGAACGCTGATGACTACGGTCTTTCCCGGGGTGATTACCTCAAAAACGCCGCGTCCGTCAGCAAGGTTGCCTTTTTGAACAAGGAACGTCGAGTCCCCAAAGAGCGAGGACCTCGCGAATCCCACGCCGTCTATGAACAGTTCCGAAGGGTTCGTGAAACCGCTCCCGCTGACGATCATCTTACCGCTCGGCTTTAGCCTCACGCGGTCAATCTTAGGACCGGCCGGCACGCCGACCTGATTCGAACCGCCGCTCTCGATCTCCTGGCCGCCGCAATTCCATACGTTGGTTATTACATAGAAGGACCCCGCCGGCGCCACGGCCATGGCCGCCGACAACTGATCGGGCGGCGACGTTTTCCAGAGGTTGGACGGGATCGTTTGCACGGGCTGGCTTTCCGCTTTATATATGTTCACCCTTACGAGCGAGCAGGGACCTACGTCGCGCGGGCTGATTATCTGGTTTGACTCATTCGCTGCTCCCCCGCCCCCGGGAACCGCGCTGAGGTTGAGCGGCGCCGGTGTCGGGTTGGCGGCCGTTGACTCCGGCTCCAACCACTTCAAGCTGACGATTGCGCCGCCTTGAACGGCGGTGCTCGTGGCAGCCGAATTGTTAGCCGGATTCGGATCTGTTACCGCGCTCGAGACGTTGACCGAACCGTTCAACAAAGTGCCGGATACCGCCAGCACGTTGACTCGATAGGTAAAACTCGCGGAGGCGTTCGGACCAAGCGAGCCTATGTTGCAGCGGATTGTTCCGGTTCCGCCCACGGGCGGAGTCTGGCAACCAAGACTTGGCGTGAGCGATGCGAAGGTAGTCCCCGGCGGCAACGGACTGGAAAACATCACATCCGGCGCGGCGTTCGGTCCCAGGTTGTTGATCGTGATTGTATAACCAAGCCGCTCGCCCGACCCAACCGGATCAGGCGAATCGGTTATGATCGCCTGAAGATCCGCCCGGCTCGTCGTATCGATCACTCTAGTCGTTTCGATCGCTTGATTATTGTTCGGATTCGGATCGACACCGTTGCTCGAGATTCGCGCAAGGTTGGCGATAGTGGAGCCGGTTGCCGCGGAAGGCCCGACGGTAGCGACTATTGTAAACACCGCGGCCGCTCCCGAATCCAACCGGGGATTTCTGCAGTCGATAACCGTGTCCGCGCCGCCAACAACAGGCGTCTGGCAAATCCAACCACCGGGCGCGGCTATTGACTTCACTGAGGCCCGGGGATCCAATGAATCGAAAAGCTCGACCCCAAAGGCTGGGCCTGGTCCGCTGTTTCTTACACTCACCGTATATGTGACATCGCCGCCAGGCGCGACAGGGTTAGGAGCGCCGACCTTGGTTACTGAAAGATCCGATTGACTGTTTGGGCCGCCCCGAACCGCGATGGTGTCCTTGGAGTCATTGTTCCCGGTGCTTGGGTCTGGCGTAAGCGCGCTGAAGATATCGACGAAAGCCGTTATGGACGAGCCCGCGGGCAAGTCGTCCGGCGCCATCATGGTTATCGTCACTGTTTCGACGCCTGGAACCACTTGGTCCTTCTTGCCTTGTATCGGTCCGGATCCACCCACGGGTGGCGTGGAGAAGTTCCAAAAGGGAGGAGTTGAGATCGATTTGAATTGAACGCCTTGGTCGAAGCTAAGGTTGAGTTGCACCAGAATCGCGGGATCGGGGCCGTAGTTTATTATGCTCAGGGTATAGGTGATGGCTCCGCCCGGCGCAACTGGATTTGGCGAGCCGACCACGTCCACCTTCAGGTCCGCCGCGGGGCCGGCCATTTTGGCTTTTCCGTTTGCTCCAGGGGCGGCTCCAGCAATCGAGACCGGCCAAGCTGCCGGTTGTCCGAACCGAATGCCGATGGACCCCAGAGGCGCCGCGAGCATAAGAACGAGAGCAACTCTTAATGGCTTGTACAAGGCCGGTCTCCTCTCTCATAAGTCGCGCTCGGCTGGCTGAGCCGCCATCGAGGACCTTGCGAGGCGGACGTACGAAGAGAACCACTCCGGTTCGCTGTCTCGCCGCCATCTCGATCAGGCGTAGGGAAGAGCCTCAGCCTTGTCTTCGAGTGGACCTTGAAGCCGGATTATATGAGGTTGGAGCCTTTGCCGCTAGCAAAACACACATGGAAATAATCCGCCCGCTGGCGTTGGCCTCCAAACAATGTCGGTCGCGAAACGCCGATGTCTAAGGAACGGAAGCTGACGTTCCACGCCATCAACAATGGGCGCCAAGCCGGCGGCCCCCCGGACTCTTAACGTTTCGCTATCGAAGTGAATTGGACGAGGAGGCCATTTCTTTTCATGTTGACAATCTACAGGACTATACTAATCCCTACCTGTAGATCATCTATATAGTTGTGCTCGGCGGAAATAATTGATCATTCGTCCACTGCCGTATCGTTTAGAGTTCGCGCTTCAGGGCGACGCGGCCTAAAGGATGAACTCTGAGAGTCTCCCGACAATGGCCCGTTGCAGGCAAGAAACTCCCCGCCGAGCGACCACAATTTCCCGCACAGCGCGAATGGCGATAAATCTCGTGGTGGAATGGCTCCGGCTGCCGGCGGACAAGGCCGTACACTAGCCGGCCCTAATCAAGAAGTTGTCTGGAAGAAGCAAAACCACGTCCCTGCTGGCCGAGCATTATCGACAAGGACCGCCAGGGTCACGCCGTCGCACGCGGGAATTGAGAGGCGGCTCCCTGCAATCGCACACCTCCGCCTCACTGCCAACCACGCGCAAAGAATGAACGCGAAAGCGTCAGCCGAATAAAACTTCACTCCATTAGCGCCACGGCCATTCGTGAGGCAACGAGTGTCTTGAGGCGAGCCAAGCTAACAGGGCAATCGGGCTTGCTAGAGGAGTCCGAGGCTAGACAGCGCGATCCCGGCCATCTCAAACCACGTGAGAGGTCTATTGCTCCGAGCCGAAGTTGGCGAATGCGTCTGCCTAACCGGCCTTGAAATCTTGCTGTGCGTAGGTGTAGTTGGCATCGGCGCGCCTTCGCCGGCAATGACGCTGCCCGCGAGCAATATCAGCACCAAGGTTGTCGACGAGGCGACTCCCAAGAACCTGGAAATGATCTTCCCTTTCATGATCTTCCCCCCTAAAAAAAAGTTCGAACAGTATTTGACTATCCACGATTTTGTAGTATCCTATGTTACACAGAATGTACAGAGATTTCACAAAAAAGTTCTGGCGGCAATATAATGCAGCAATTAAGTCCGGCGATTTCGGGCTTGCCCGTTCAGTCTCCTACCGAGCAATCAGCTTCTACCAAGACGCGGGCGATGACAGGCACTCCGGCATCTGGCAGCGGGTATTATCCAACGTATTCTATCTCCAGGGGAACTATGATCAAGCACTGGTGGAGGGGAATCTCGCCTTGGCGGGACAGACCGACCCGTACGAACGAGCCTTGACTCTGATCGTGCTTGCAACGCTTCACGTTTCGATAAACAAGTTTGAGACGGCGTTCGAACTCTTTGGGCAGGCAGCCGAATTAGGTAAAGCATTCCCCGATGACGTTTATCTTTGGACGCACGTATTTGGCTCGCGCGCGATCGCGCACAGGAGAACGGGCGATTTTGATAAAGCGATTATTGACTGGGAAGGAGCGGCAGCGCTTCTTCGGCGCGACGGTCAGTTGTGGCGCGCCGCTGTTTACGTTAACAACATTGGGTTCTTGCTTACCAGGCGGCGCGAGTTTGATCAGGCAGAGTCTCGATTACTTGACGCGTTTGAGCTCCTGGAACAAGATCCACACGTCCACACTGAGGCGCTCGTCTCCGACTCACTTGGCTATCTCTACACTCTAACAAATCGCCATCGAGAGGCGGAGGCTCATCTTAGAAAATCGATCAAGGTCTTCGAGAGACTCGGCGACAAGACGCAGCTTGTGGGGTCGCTTTTGCACTTGAGCCAACTCCGGCGGCGTCAGATCTACCACGACGAAGCGCAAGAACTGGCTCTTCGATCTCTTGACCTCGCGAGAGAGGTTAAGTCGGACTCACTAGTAGCCGACGCCCGAGAAGTACTCAAAGCCATAACGCTGGATCAGGTTTGTGCTACTCACGAAGCTCCCGAGCCGCTTGCTTTTGCTCGAAGGGGAGGCCTAAGAGCGGTGACGCCTTTCAGGAGCCGCAGCCGCGAGCCGGGCGATTAGGGGTCGCGGCTCCCGCGGTTATGGGGTTGACCGTCCATGAATCCCGGTGCGCTTTTTTCCAACACTAATCCGCTCAGCTTTCCTGCAAGACTTCCACGTTGGCCCGCCCACCGCGGATGTATTGGCCTTCCCCATCAGGGTCAAAAAAGTATTGCAAATGAGTGCGCCTTGTACTAGTATCCGCGAGTCCCCCTTTTAAATCGCTACGACTAAATCGCTACGACAGTCGACTCTCAGGTACTGATTATTTCTTTTTCATAAGGCCAAGCCATACGCCCGTTGGCGTTGCTGGCTCACTGTCGAGTGAATCCGGACGAAGGCCCAAATGACGGCGATCGTTCAACACGGAAAGAATCCCCCTCGATTCCTCATCAGTAGAAGAATCGGCCACGTCTTCTACGCATACTTGGGAAAGGTCTCCGCCGGCTAAGACCGAGGCAGGAGATACGGGTAATACGCGATGGCGAATCTCATCGCTGCTCCGTTCACTCAAAGCGGCGTCCGGGCCGCAAGAATCCTCATCATCGATGACGAAACCAACGTGCTGTCGGTTCTCGAGTCTTTGCTGTCGGAGCAGTACGAGTGCAAAACGGCGACAAGCGCGGCGGAGGCGCTTGAATATCTCAAAGAGGAATCTTACGACCTGATATTATCCGACATAATGATGCCCGGCATGAGCGGCCTCGAGCTCCTGGAAGAGATATCCCGCCAGAGCCGCGACACGGTAGTAGTACTGATATCGGGAAACCTTAATATTCAGAGCGCCATCGAAGCTATGCGCCGTGGCGCGTTTGACTACGTCACCAAACCATTCAACATCTCCGAGGTCGAAACGGCCGTTCAGCGCGCCCTGCGCCATCGATTGTTGATAAAAGCGAACCGGCAATACGAGCAGCATCTGGAAGAGCTGGTCAGCCTGCGAACTAACGAGTTGAGCACCGCTAACGTTAACTTGAACCTCACGCTCGAGCGGCTTTACATAAACTACCGCGCTACGCTTCAATCGCTGGCGGCCGCGCTGGAAGCTCGAGACGTCGAAACGCGCGGCCACTCCGACAGAGTGGTTGCGTATTGCATGAGGATAGGCAAACAACTTGGACTGACTGGGCGCGAGATGATAGCGCTGGAGCACGGCGCTTTGCTGCACGACATCGGAAAGATAGGCGTGCCCGACGCGATCCTGCTGAAGCGAGGATCGCTAACGGATGAAGAGTGGTATCACATGCGGCGCCACGTGGAGTATGGCTCGCAGATTCTGAGCGGGATAGATTTCCTCGAGGGCGCTTCTCGGATCGTCTCTCAGCACCACGAGCGCTTCAACGGAGGGGGCTACCCCCGCGGTCTCGGAGGCGACCAGATTTGTCTGGGCGCGAGGATTTTCGCCGTCTCCGACGCAGTTGACGCGATCACTTCAGACCGGCCCTACCGAAAATCGCGGCCCTTTGAGGCCGCAGCCGAAGAGCTGTTGAAATGTTCGGGCAGCCACTTCGACCCCCTCATAGTTGAGATATTCACTCAAATCCCGATGGACTCCTGGCGCGAGATACGTCAGTTCGCAACCGAGCCCGGACTGATCGTGCAAGAGGGCGTTACGGGCAAGGCCGTCGAGTATTCTCTTCTCAAGGTGAACGGAGATCGCTTGGCGGGAAAGTGGGCCTAGCGCTCTCTTAGTTCCAGTTCGGCGCGTCCCCTCAACACGGCGTTGAACCGGCGCCAATTAGTGAAGCGTCGGCGAGTCAATCTCGAATCGGCGGCGACTTTCGCCAACTCTGCATGAAAAGGTGGCTGAAAAGTAAATTCGGCCGGTCCAGCGATCTGGATTACTGGGCGCTCGTCGATCGAGTCGGCTCGGCAATCCGTTCGTCTCTCCACGGGAATCTAGACGAGGTGCTCGCCGCGGCGATGCAGGAGATGGCGCGAGCGTTGGGAGCCAGCCGCTGCGCCGTCGCATTGAATCGGGACGGCGAAGTCCGATACCGGGCCGACTATAGCGCTCCCGGGCTAGAATCGTTGGCCGGGCTACGGTCCAAACTCGGAGAAACCACAGCGGCGAAGAGTTTTGAAGAGCGCGCCGAGACCGTCGAGATTACCGACGTGTCAAAGGCCGCGCGCGAGCAGGGCGTCGCTGAGCGCCTGCTTGACGGCAGCGTCAAATCGGCCCTTGTGGTCCCTCTGGTCGTGAACTCCAGGACGATCGGAGCCATCACCATTCACCAGTGCGACAAGAAACGGCGATGGTCAAAGCGCGAGAAGCGGGTCGTGGAGGTCATCGCATCGAATCTGGCTCTGGCGATTTATCAGTTCGAGCTGTATGAAAGGGCCAAGACCGCGGCCGACCGCGAAGCGCTGACCAGCAGGTTGTTGACGGCGATTCGGACGGCGCCCAATGTCTCGGAAATACTGAGAGTGGCCGTCGAGGGCGTTGGGACGGCGTTGGACGTGAGCCGCGCTGCTATCTACTCTCACTCGAATTGCGACACCAGTGAGCCGTCCCTTGGCGTCTCGTCCATAAGAGTCACCGCGCAGTACGCCGCGCGCCAATCGGTTCCTACGTTGCTCGGGCATCCACTTGATATTCAAGAGAGCCCGATGTTGAGCAATTTGCTGCGCGGCGAGATCGTGAGCATACCCGACGTCAACGAGAGTGACTCGGTCGTTCGCGCCGTCGCGGTGCGGCAAGGCTGCCGTTCTCTTACCTATGCGCCTATTACCTACAATGGAAGGCCGGCGGCCGTCCTAGCTCTGGAGCAATTCGAGCGGCCGCGGGTATTGAACACCGATGAGCTCAAGCTGGTTAAGCTCGTTGCCGATCAGACCGCGGTCGCGCTGCATCAAGAGCGCCTTTACAGAGAAGCTGAAGAGCGAGTTCGCCGGGAAGAGCTGATAGGCAAAATCAGCGCGGCTATTCATAGTTCTCTCGATCAGGAAACGGTGCTTCAGACCATAGTTAATGAGCTCGGCGCCGCGCTAGGCGTTTGCCGGTGCCGTCTCGCCCTGATGGCGGCGCCGTTGCCCGATGAGTTGCCAATCAGCCACGAGTACATAGCAGCCTGCTGCGCGGGCCGCAATCGGGCTTCGGATGCGATCGCGGTGAAGCACAACCCGGTGTTACAGGCTGTCCTGGTGAGTCCCGAACCGATAGCGATAGACGACGTAGCAACCGATCCACTGCTGGCTCCGCTACGTGATTCGGTGCAAGTTTCCAGCATGAAGTCCGTGCTGGGCACTGCTATTTGGCTGGGAGGCAGGCCGCTGGGAGTGCTGAGCCTTCGTCACTGCGAGTCAAAGCATCACTGGACACAGTGGGAGATAAAGATCGCCAAGGCGGTGGCTGAACAGGCCGCCGTCGCCATTCGCCAGGCGGAACTCTACAAAGAGGCTCGCGAGTCGGCCACCAGAGCCACTCTCGTCAACCAGATCGTCGCGTCAATACGGCGGTCGCTCGACCTCGAAGACACGCTCCAGGTCACCGTCGAAGAACTCGCCCATGCGTTGAAGGCGAGCAGGGTCATCTTCCGCAAGCTGATTGGCGAAGAGGTCATCCTGGTGGCCGAATACCTGAGCCGGCCCGAACTCTCTCTTGGCGGCGTGCCGGTAGTGGCGGGCGACTACAAGATGAAGTATATGGTCGAGACCGGACGAACGCTCATCGTAGAGGACGTAAGGGCCTTCGTCGCGGCGCATCCGGATCTCGCCTCAACCGTCAACGTCTGGCACGTCGGCGTCGCCAGTCTTTCGGAGATCGTTTGTCCGATATTCGTCAACGGCAGGTTCTGGGGCTCGCTGTCAATAAACCAAACCGACTATGCGCGCAAGTGGTCGCCCAGCGAAATCGCCCTGGTCGAAGCCGTGACGGCGCAAGTCGAGGTCGCGGTCAGCCACAGCCATCTTTTCGCGGACGCAAAGCAGGCCGTTCGCCGGGAGGAGCTCATAAGCAGCATCATACATGGCATAAACCAATCGAATCATCTCGATGAAATTTTCCAGATCGTGACCGCCGAGCTGGGAGATTACATGGGCGTCGACGGACTGCTCATATCGAGATTGAATGAAGAGGCTGGCGTCTGGGCGATTCAGTGCGAATATAGGAACGGGCGCGTATTGAAGCCGGAAGCGGCTCACGGCGCCCAAGACACCGCCGGTCTGGAGCCGTTGGTCGAACGCGGTCCGTTTCTTTGCAACGACATTTACGCCGATGAGCGCGTGGAGCCCTACATCGACGCGCTCCTCGCGCCGAGAGGGACTCGCGCGTTCATGATTGTGCCCGTGTTCTACCGTGGAAAACCCCAACTATGCATTATCGCCGTAATGAGAACGAGCCCGCGGCAGTGGTCGGATGAGTCCGTTGAAATAGTGTCGGCCGTCGCCGACCAGTTGTTCACGGCGCTTGAACGGGCGGAATTGTTCGATCAGATATCCAGAGGCAAGCGCGAATGGGAGGCGACTTTCGACGCGCTCAGGGACGGAATATTCATATTTGACCGGCAGGGCGTCCTTAGGAGAGTAAACGAGGCGGCCTCGGCGCTCGAGGGCGCGGAAGTCAACGACCTGATTGGAAGGAAATGCTGCACGTTGCTTCAAGGCATCGAGGGCGACGGGTGTCACGTGCTCCCCGTCATCGAATCGGGCCGCCCCGTCACCTTCGAGCTTGTGCCGGAGCGGCTGTCCAGATCCCTGTTGGTGACAATCAGCCCTCTTGAAAGGGAAAGCGGAGAAGCGGCGCTTGGAGCCGTTTGCATCGTCAGAGATCTATCCGAGCTTCGCGCCGCGGAGGCCGCCGCGCGAGAACAGCGCAACTTCCTGATAAAGCTTATCGAGCATGCCAACGACGCCATATTCGCGCTGTCTCCGGAAGGCCGATTCATCTGGTTCAACGAGCAGCTAATCAAGCTGTCGGGTCATTCGCGAGACGAGTTGTTCGCAAGCGATTATCGTCAATTCCTCCCGCCGGACGACAAGCGGATGGCGGTCGAACGCTTCACGCGGGCGCTTCAAGGCGAGGCCCAGACACTCGAGCTTCGCGGACTCAAACGGAACGGCGACATAAGGCTCCTTCTTCTGACCTACACGCCGATATATGATGAGGGACGGGTCTCGAGCGTCCTCTCGATAGCGCGCGACGTTACCGAGGAGCGGATGGCGGCCGAGCGCGCCGCGCAGGCGGACAAGCTTCGCGCGCTGGGTCAACTGGCGTCCGGCGTCGCCCACAACTTCAACAACGTTCTCGCCGCGATACTCGGGCACGCTCAACTCATCAAGCGCGAGGTCACCGACGAAAGAACCGTCTCTCGGATAGACATAATAGAACGGGCGGCGTTGGACGGAGCCCAGACCGTCAAACGCATACAGGTTTTTGCGCTACAGCAGAACGAAATCGTGCGCGAGCATATAGACGTGAACCACCTTGTTCAGGATTCAACGAACCTTACTCGGGCGCGCTGGCAAGACGACGCGCAAGCTCGCGGTTTGCACTACGAGGTAAAGACCGACTTGCAGCCGATCCCACTCACGCTCGGGACGGGCTCGGAGTTGCGCGAGGTTTTCGTAAACGTCATCCTAAACGCGCTGGACGCGATGCCCCAGGGGGGACAACTAATAATCTCGACCGAGTGCGGCGACTCATGGATTCTCGTGTCGTTCTCGGACAACGGCATTGGAATGAGCCGTGAAGTCCGCGAGCGGGTATTCGAGCCGTTCTTCACCACCAAACGCACCACGGGTACGGGCCTTGGTCTGGCGGTCAGCCACAGCATAATAGAACGGCATGGAGGGAGAATCGAAGCCAATAGTCTTCCCGGAAGAGGATCGACCTTTGTGATCGCGCTGCCCGTGCACAAGCTCGAACGCCGCGAAATCGGCCGTAAGCCGGCGCCTCAGATCAAGTCAGCTAACATCCTGGTGATTGATGACGATGAACGCGTCCGGGAAGCGTTGGCGGGAATGCTCAATTCGACCGGTCATAAGACTGATCTCGCGGCGAGCGGACCTGAGGGGTTGTTCAAGCTCGAGCGCAATCGCTTCAACGTCGTCTTCACCGATCTCTCGATGCCCGAGATGGACGGTTGGGTGGTCGCCCTGGAGATCCGACGAAGATGGCCCGAGGTCAAGATCGTGCTGGCGACTGGTTACGCTCTATCGGAAGACATGTTGGACCGGCATCGCGGGCTTGTAGACGCCGTCATAATAAAACCGGCGCGAATTGACGAGATATCAAACACTCTCAGCCAGATTATTTCATAGTGCTGAATAGTGCTGAACTAAAGAAACATCTCACGTCCGGCTCGACAAATAGGTCCGGCTGCGATGTCGCGCAGCCGGACCTATCCGCCACACTACAATTGTTGTAATTCGCTCCCGTATCTTTTTCTTGGAGATGGTTGCGTGGCGCTGCGTTACCGTGGCCGCGCCGCTCAGTTGCGCCAGCGAAACAAGAAGTGTCACGTAGAAGAGCCGTCTGCTTAGGACTAAGAAGAGAGGATTGAATTGCGAGATTGACATGGTGTCAGCTTCCGTAGTCATACAATCAGTGAGGTCCGTGCGTGTTCAAGAGACCTTGCGCTTCGTTTCGTACGCTAGGCTCGGGGTCTTTCTCCGAGGCGTCTCGAAGAATTGGGTATGCATCTTCCCACGGCGCCCCTGCCGCCAGCCATGTCAGGGCAAGTCTACGCATTGACGGGATGTCGTTCTGGATCACGGTTCGCAGCGGCGCAACGATCGCTTTCCCCCCTATGACGCCTAGCAATCGAATGGCAAGCGAGCGTTCGCGAACGTCCTTTGCCTTTAGGTACTCCTGTACGATCGGCACGGCGTCCTCGCCATACCGCTTGATCTTGTCGTCGTCGTCATTGGAAGGGTATCTTCTAAACCAAGCCTTTCCACCGTAGACCTCGAATTCACCATCTTTGATCGTCTGTCGGATAACCGTCGCTATTTGTTCTCGCATCTCAGCCTTCTTTCTTGCGGTCGCGCGCTCATCTGTCTGTGCGCGACCCAGGCATACGAAGCAAAGCCAACTCAGGGCTAGAATAACTGTGCTACGTCTTATTAATTCAGCACCGTTCGCGATACGGTTTCCTTCTTTCGGCATATCTCCTCCTCAATCAACTTGTCCGAGAGTAAAGGTCCTAGAGCCGACGATAGTGACTCTGATCCCTCTCGCACAGGAGCGGCTAATGGTTATTGTTGATATATCGCGCGTGATCGAGCCAGTGCTAGTG